>NZ_CP114976.1:2512500-2830546 GCF_027498055.1 Denitrificimonas caeni | reverse complement strand
TCTGCCTATGATGTTCAGAGGTATACCAATGGCGCAGGTAAGGACTTAGGGCTACACAGCCAAACAGTGCAGCGTATTGCAGTTGAGTATGTCACGCGCCGCAAACAGTTTAATAAGGCGCGGTTGAATTGGCGCAAATCGGGTGGTGTCAGGCGTTCACTTGGCTGGATTCCCGTTAATACGGCTGCGGCACAGTGGAAAAATGGTCAGGTCTACCACAACGGCCACTACTTCAACGTGTGGGACAGTTTTGGCTTGAGCCAATACAAGTTTCGCTCTGCCAGTTTTAACGAAGATGCCCGTGGCCGCTGGTATTTTAATGTAAAACAATGTTGGACTATAAGTGCGCTCACGCAGGCATTGTTTTTAAGGAAGTCAACGAGGCATACACCACCCAAACCTGTTCGAGTTGTGGCAGTTTGCCCGAATCGAGGCCGAGAGGTATCGCAGGGCTTGGAATAAGAGAATGGACGTGCAGTGCGTGTGGTGTCACGCACAGCAACCGCGATGTGAATGCGGCCAAGAACATTCTCGCGGTCGGGCATGGCCGTCTAGTAGTAGGAATCCCCCTGCTTTAGCTGGGGGAGGATGTCAAAGAATTATAGATTCTTGCTATGATGAAAACTATTCAAGCATTTTAAATATTATTCGAGCAATTTTATTGATTGAGGCAGCTGTCGAGTATGGCGATTAAACTGGTGATTGTGTCCGGCACAGTATTTGGTGCAGCAGAAGATGTAGCGCATCACGCTGCACAAGTGTTGACTGCAGCGGGGCTCAATGTCAGCTATAAGCCGCGTATATCTTATTCTGAACTAGTGGCTTTAGAACCCGAGGCGCTATTGTTTGTAACCTCAACCACCGGAATGGGAGAGTTACCGGAAAACTTGCAGCTTTTAGTCAATGCTTTGCGTGATCAGCCGCCGCAGTGGGCGGGGTTGCTGGGGGCGGTGATTGGCTTGGGGGATGCCTGCTATGGCGAAGACTTTTGCGCAGGCGGTGAAGCGATTCGCGAACTTTACGCTGAGCTGGGCATTGTCGAGTTGCAAGAAATGCTGCGCTTAGATGCCAGTGAAACAGTCACGCCAGAGAGTGATGCTGAACCTTGGTTGGCGGAGCTTGCCGCCTGCTTGGCGGTATAGGTGCGCTAATGAACAAGCCAATGAAGCCGCGTTCTCATGCGCAGCGTTTTAAAAGTCCTGCTCAGCGCTCGCGCAAAACTCCACGGCAGCGCCCAGCAGAACCCGCTCAGCCGTGCTTATTAATGCTCAATAAGCCCTATGATGTGCTGACGCAGTTTACCGATGAGTTAGGGCGGGCCACGTTAAAAGACTATGTGCCCGTAGCCGGAGTGTACCCTGCTGGGCGTTTAGACCGGGACAGCGAAGGCCTAGTATTGCTCACCAATAGCGGCCGTTTGCAAGCGCGCATTGCTGAGCCTAAGTTTAAACTGCGTAAAGTGTATTGGGTGCAGGTGGAGGGTGCTCCACAGGCAGAGCAATTACAGCGTTTACGTGATGGTATCGAACTTAAAGATGGTCTTACTGCTCCTGCTGAGGTTGAGCATATTGCTGAGCCGGAGTTGTGGCCGCGTACTCCGCCAGTGCGTGAGCGTAAACAAATACCCACGGCTTGGCTGCAGCTGACGATTTATGAGGGACGCAACCGACAGGTGCGGCGGATGACTGCGGCAGTCGGCTTGCCAACTCTGCGCTTAGTGCGGGTGCAAATTGGTGAGTGGCATTTAGCTGATTTGCCTAGCGGGCAGTGGCGCACTCTGGCGCTGCCAGATTTAACCTGCTAGCGGGTAACTCTGGCATTTGCTCAATTAGCGCTATGGGCAAGGCTAGGCCAGTCACCCACAGCTGTTTGCCAGCCTTGGCTTAGTATTCAGCAATAATAACTTCAACACTTTTACTGACAACTTCGCGCCAAGCTTGGATGATTTCGGTGGTGCTTTGTTTGTCATGCTCACGGATGGTGGCAGCCAGAGCATTAAACCATAGGGTGTAGAGCTCAGGACGAATATTCATGCCTTTGCGTGAGTGCGAGCAACCCAGAGCTTTAAGTTTGGTATCGGGCATACCGCGGGCATGCAGCACTACGTTTAAAATGCCTTGGCGTAAGAGGAGTTTTTGACCAGCCATATTGGTGTTGGCGAACTTGTCGCGTATTTCTGGCGAGCTAGCGAGAAAGTGGTCATAAAATGAGTCGAAAAAACCATCGCTTGCACAGCAGCGGCCATAGCTCTGCATAACGATATCAGCAGCTTTCATTCGGTGTATCCTTGGAGTATTAAAGGTTTAAATAGGCTGGGAGCAGTAAATGTTAGTAGTCTGGCAGGGTAGGAGTGAAAGCAGTGGCGGCGAGAGTTACAGGCCTTTAATGGCAATCACTATGGTTTTAATCAGGAAACCGAATACACCGAGGCCTAAAGCAAAAAACAAAACGGCAGTGCCATAACGGCCCGCTTTAGATTTTTTAGCTAAGTCCCAAACGATAAAAGCCATAAATAAAATGAGACCACCTACTAAGACGGTCACCATGAGCTCTTCGAATACTTCAGTTTCCATAGTTTTCCAAATCATCTAACAGGCTGCTGTGTATCTTGCACAATGTATTATCTGCGCTGCTAAGTAACATGATTTATCACGGTCAAATCAGTTAAGTAACAGTGTTTCATTGATCCAGCACATAAGTATGTCAATATTATACGCCAAAAAAATGACAATGTAAGGACAGGTGACTCCTAAGTCTAAAAAATGCACACAAGATCCTAGTGCAGCAGTGTTTTAGCAGCGATTAAGTACTGAGGTGGCTTAATGGCAAAGCGGTTGAGAGTTGCACATGATTTAGCACAAAACTTGAGCGCACACTGGTCACCCCCTCTACTCGAGTCAGCTTTTCCAGTAGAAATTTTTGGTAGTGATCCATGTCTGGCACTATGACTTTGAGTTGATAATCTGCATCCATGCCGGTGACTAGACTGCATTCCAGCACTTCTGGCCACTGGCATATCTGCGTTTGAAAATTCTCGAAACGCTCAGGTGTATGTCGGTCCATGCCAATTAATACATACGCAGTTAATGTCAGGCCCAGCTTTTTACGGTCCAGCAAAGCTACGTGCTTTAAAATATAGCCCCCATCCTCTAGAGCTTTAACTCGGCGTGAGCAGGGCGAAGCTGATAAACCAATGCGCTCGGCGAGGTCTTGATTGGACAGTTGGGCATTGTTCTGCAGTTCTTGCAGGATACGTAAATCATAGCGGTCAAGCTTGTCCATTTTTGCCTCTTTTGCTGATTAGGTTGCTGGTTATTTGACTTGGAAGGTTTTATTTTGCCGTGAATTGATATTGGTTGGTTTTTTATTGCTATATTGCCAGTTTTTTTGCTGTTTTAGCAAGCATTCTCTCGTGATGGTTAGCTACACTGGGAACCAGTTCACGGCTTGTTTAGATTCTATGCCCAAGCACACGGCCTTTATCGAGGTTGTGTGCGTAAAAACATGTTACCCCGTGTTTTTCAAGCAAGCCCGCCACCTTATCCGGGTCGCGACGGAACCAGCGGCACAACTGTTGAAGAGGGCGCATTAAAGGAGCATCTGTGCAGATAGCTCCTTTTTTGTATCGGCAAAATAACTTGTTGAAAGTTATTTTGCCGTGCGAAAGATAATAAAAAGGAGGCCTTGTGCCTCCTTTTTATTTGTTTGCTAAATTGTCTTTTATTTCCCGAATACGCCAAAGGTTAGACGATTGAGCCAGCTGCGCTTGGGTTTGTCATTGTTAATCGCGGTACGCACACTGTCCGGCACTTGTTCTGCAGCGTCTTCATACTGACGGATCACATCTTTGCTGGCTTGTGTTTGCTGTGGGCGTAAATCTTCATTACCCTCGATAAAACCTAAGGTGGCCATACTTAACCAAGAGCGCTCATCGTAATCTTTCACTCGAGGCTTAAAGGTACCACTGGCTAAACTTGCGTGCTCTGGGTAGTTCAACTGCAATGTTTCTAAGCTGATTTCAGCTAAATCATTGAGCGCTAGGTGCTGGTAGGCCTCCGTCATAATGGCTAAGCCGTCAGCCACTGATGGGGTTTCTTGAAAGTTTTCAACGATATAGCGGCCACGGTTGAGCGCTGCCACATAAGATTGGCGTTTTAGGTAGAAGTAAGCCACATGCACTTCATACGCTGCCAGCAAGTTGCGCAAGTAAATCATCCGTTGCTTGGCGTCTGGGGCATAACGGCTGTTTGGGAAGCGGTTGGTGAGCTGGGCAAACTCATTGTACGAGTTACGTGCTGCGCCAGGGTCGCGCTGCGACATATCTAAGGGTAAAAAGCGCGCTAACAAGCCGCGGTCTTGATCAAAAGATGCGATGCCTTTCATATAATAGGCATAGTCCACATTGGCATGCTGGGGATGCAGGCGGATAAAACGGTCAGCAGAAGCGCGTGAAGCTTCAGGCTCCATGTTTTTGTAGTATGCATAAATCAGCTCTAGCTGAGCTTGCTCGGCATAACGACCAAAGGGATAGCGTGATTCTAATGCTTTTAATTTGCTCACCGCTGATGAGTATCTGTTTTTCTCAAGATCTGTTTGCGCTTGCTGGTAGAGCGCGGTTTCGCTTAGAGTTTCATCAATACCCTTGGACGCACAGGCGCCTAGTAAGGTAAAAATAGCGATAAATAGCAGGTGCCTTAGATGCATGATTGAGTACGCCGGTAAACGGTTGGCTGACTTGCAGTGAGCCGTCCTGTTATAGTGAACACCTTGGATCGTGATCCAAAGCAAATTATGCTGTATTTAACCACAAGCGTGCGCTTGAAACCAAAGCCTACGCATTCTCTGTTGATGAGTATGCCAACAAATACGACTGAAACAATTCAATTATACGCAAAGGTTCCAGTGGAGCTGGGTGGTAAACGCTTAGATCAGGTTGCTGCGCAGTTGTTCCCGGAGCATTCCCGTTCACGTTTGACTGCATGGATCAAAGAAAATCGTTTGACCGTGGATGGTCAGATTATTCGACCGCGAGATACGGTTTACAGTGGCTCTGAGCTACATTTGACGGCTGAGCATGAGGCTCAGGGTGAGTGGGTCGCGCAAGATATTCCATTGGATATCGTCTACGAAGACGAGCATATTTTAGTGCTGAATAAGCCTGCAGGTCTGGTAGTGCATCCTGCTGCTGGGCATCCAGATGGGACTTTATTAAATGCGCTGCTTTTTCATGTGCCTAACCTGATTGAAGTGCCCCGTGCCGGTATTGTGCACCGTTTAGATAAAGACACCACAGGTTTAATGGTGGTGGCCAAAACATTGGTGGCGCACACCAGCTTAGTTGAGCAGTTGCAAGCCCGTAGTGTCGGGCGTACCTATGAGGCGATTGTGGTTGGGGTGATTACCTCTGGGGCAACCATTGATGCGCCGATTGGTCGTCATGGCCAACAGCGCCAACGCATGGCTGTGATTGATAGCGGTAAGCCAGCGGTGAGCCATTACCGTGTGTTAGAGCGCTTCCGCTCCCATACCCACACGCGGGTGATGCTCGAAACTGGGCGTACCCACCAAATTCGTGTGCATATGACGCATGTTGGTTTTCCATTGGTGGGTGACCCTGCCTACGGCGGACGCTTTCGTATCCCGCCAGCGGTTAATCCAACCCTGTTAGAGTCGCTCAAAGAGTTTCCGCGGCAAGCACTGCATGCGCGCTTCTTAGAGCTTGAGCACCCCGCGACAGGCAAACGCATGAAGTGGGAGGCACCGCTGCCAGAAGACTTTACTTGGCTGTTGACCTTGTTGCGTCAGGATCGTGAGGCATTTGTTGGGTGAGCCACGAATTAAGCTTAAAGCCACTGGATTGGCTGACGCCTGATTGGCCTGCGCCAAAAAATGTCCGCGCCTGTGTTACTACGCGCAGCCACGGCGACAGTGCAGCGCCTTTTGCGCACTTTAACTTAGGTGCGCATGTTGGCGACTGTGCTGAGCAAGTGCAGGCCAATCGCCGCTATTTAGCCACAGCTTTAGGTTGCCAGCCCACTTGGTTAAATCAAGTGCATGGCAATCAAGTAGTGGCTGCCAATGCACAGCAGGTGTTAAGTGCTGATGCCAGTGTTTCGCGCGACATTGCTCTAGCGAGCTGCATTATGAGTGCTGATTGTTTGCCAGTGTTGTTTACTGATCAAGCAGGCACCTGTGTGGCGGCGGCCCATGCCGGTTGGCGCAGCTTGGCTGCTGGGGTGCTGGAAAATACTGTGAGCGCGATGCAGGTTGCGCCACAGCAGATTATGGCTTGGCTTGGGCCTGCTATTGGCGCTGAAGTTTTTGAAGTGGGCGGCGAGGTGCGTGAGGCTTTTACCCAGCAGCATGCTGCTGCCCGTCATGCTTTTGTTGCCAGCTCTAATGCCGGGCGTTGGCTTGCTGATCTTTATCAGTTAGCGCGCATCCGCTTAGCGGCTTGTGGTGTGCAGGCTGTATATGGCGGGGGCTTGTGCACCCTAACCGATGCAAGGTTTTATTCTTACCGGCGCGAGTCCGTGACCGGTCGTTTTGCCAGCTTGGTATGGCTGACTGAATAACCCTACGCGGCAGTTGTTACGTGTGACTCAGTAGCTGATTTTTAATGCCTACTGATCCAGTTTTCTTACTGAAAAATACCGGCATCGTTGTGATTGCTTGCTGTTGCGCGATAAAGAGCTATACAACAATTCATGCTTTAGGCTGATGTATTAGCTCATGCCTAGCTATACCTTTGTTAATACAGATGAAAAATCAAAAATAACAATAGGTATCCACATGCTTCAGACACGAATTTTGCCTTCAGCTGAAAATGCTCATGCCGCCCCTCTGCTGATTAAAAGTCTTTTACTCTCTGGCGTGCGCTACGAGAGCAGTCGTGAAATTGTTTACCGCGATCAACTGCGTTACAGCTACACCACCTTCGTGGAGCGTATTGCGCGCTTGGCTAATGTTTTGACCCAAATGGGAGTCAAAGCCGGTGATACAGTGGCGGTGATGGATTGGGATAGTCATCGTTATCTCGAATGTATGTTTGCCGTGCCGATGCTGGGGGCGGTGCTGCACACTATTAATGTGCGCTTATCACCGCAGCAAATTCTTTACACCATGAATCATGCCGAAGACCGCTTTGTCTTGGTCAATAGTGAGTTTGCTGAACTCTATGCGGGTTTGGCCGACGAGTTAACCACTGTTGAACGCACATTACTGCTAGCAGATGCAGGGCAGGAAGCTGTCGAGCTGGTTGATTCAGTGGGTGAATATGAAGCGCTCTTAGCCAGTGCAGCGCCGCACTATGCATTTGCGGAATTTGATGAAAACTCTGTGGCCACCACTTTTTATACGACTGGTACCACTGGCAACCCCAAAGGAGTGTACTTCACTCACCGGCAGTTGGTCTTGCATACCCTAGCCATGGCTTCTGTGGTGGGGAGCGTGGACAGTGTGCGTCTATGTGGCACCGATGATGTGTATATGCCCATTACCCCAATGTTTCATGTGCATGCTTGGGGAATGCCCTACGTCGCGACTATGCTCGGCCTGAAGCAGGTGTACCCTGGGCGCTATGATCCTGAAGTGTTAGTGGAGTTGTGGGAGCGTGAAAGCGTTACTTTCTCACATTGCGTCCCCACGATAGTGCAAATGATTCTTGGGGCTAAAGCTGCGCAAGGTAAAGATTTTAAGGGCTGGAAACTGATTATTGGTGGTAGCGCGTTGCCGCGAGCTTTATACGATGCTGCCTTAGCGCAAGGTATTCAGTTGACTGCAGCTTACGGTATGTCAGAAACCTGCCCGTTAATTTCTGCCGCAATGCTCAATGAGCAGCTGCAAGCAGCCAGTGAAGATGAGCAAATTACCTATCGAATTAAAGCTGGTATTCCTGTGCCCATGGTTGAGGCTGCTTTGATGGATGCCGATGGTCAGTTCTTAGTCCATGACGGTAAACAGCAAGGCGAGTTGGTTTTGCGCGCACCCTGGCTCACCCAAAACTACTTGCGCGAGCCAGAGAAAGGGGAAGAGTTGTGGGCGCATGGCTGGATGCATACTGGTGATGTAGCGACTATTTGCACCATGGGCTTTATTGAAATTCGCGATCGTATTAAAGATGTGATTAAAACTGGTGGTGAGTGGGTGTCATCGTTGGAATTAGAGGACTTAATCAGTCGTCATCCGGCAGTGCGTGAAGCAGCAGTGGTTGGCGTACCAGATCCACAATGGGGTGAGCGCCCTTTTGTGATGGTGACTTTACATCCGGGGCAGCAGTTCGATGCGCGCGCTATTAAGGAGCACCTTAAGCCTTTCGTTGAGCAAGGATTGCTCAGTAAGTGGGCGGTACCGACTCAGGTAGCAGTTGTTACTGAAATACCCAAAACCAGTGTGGGCAAGCTGGATAAGAAGCGTATTCGGGTGGAGATCGAGCAGTTGCAAGCGGATAGCTCGGTATTTTTATCCACTCTGTAGGTGATAGCTGTGCAGGCTATCAAAATGACTTGAGGGTCAGGTTTTTAGTTGGCACGTTTGCTGCAGTGTAGAGTATAGATAGAAGGTGTTATCGCGTTTAAAGCCGCCAATTTAGAGCGGTTGGTGTGATTAATCAGTCTTTTGGTTGATTGGTCTAAGAAAGTGGTTGGTTATACTGCCAACAGCCAAAATAACAATCGGAGTTGCATCCATGACAACAAAACAACAAAACGTCTGGCGTTTGGCAAAATTGCCATTGGCCGTAGGCTTAGCATCAGTATTAGCAGCACCAGCCTCTGCAATTACTTTTGACCTGGGGGAGGTTGAAGGCTCTTTTGATAGCGCACTGTCAGTGGGTGCGAGCTGGTCCACAGCAAAGCGTGACAAACGCTTTATTGGTAGTTCTAACGGTGGAACTGGTTACACCCAAACCGGTGATGATGGTCGTTTGAACTTCCAGCGCGGTAAAACTTTTTCACAGATTTTTAAAGGGATTCATGACCTGGAGTTGCGTTACAAAGACTCTGGCGTATTTGTTCGCGGTAAGTACTGGTATGACGCTGAGCTAGAAGATGTGCATCATCCATTTAAGAAAATTGAAAATAAAGGCCGTAAAGAAGCGGCGAAAAACCGTGGTGCAGAAATCCTCGATGCCTTTGTCTACCACAACTACGCCATTGCTGATCAGCCTGGTACTGTACGTTTAGGTAAGCAAGTTGTGAGCTGGGGTGAAAGTACCTTTATTTTAAACGGTATTAATGCGGTTAACCCCATTGATGTGGCAGCGTTCCGTCGTCCGGGTGCTGAAGTAAAAGAAGGCCTGATTCCAGTTAATATGCTCTTTGCTTCACAGAACTTAACTGATCAGTTGTCTATGGAAGCTTTCTATCAGATTAGCTGGAAGCAAACCATTGTTGATAACTGCGGTACCTTCTTCTCCACTGCAGACGTTGCTGCCAACGGTTGTAATGACAATTATTATATTCTTGATGAGCAATATAAAAATCTACTAGAGGATAATCTGCCGGGCCTGCAAACTATGCTGGGTGGCTTGGCCCCGCTCATTCCTGCAGCTGGATCTGTTCTAGATACTGTGAATGGTATTCATTACGACCGTGAAGGTATGCGTGTTTCTCGTAGTAAGGATAGAACCCCTGGTGACAGTGGCCAGTGGGGTACGGCATTCCGCTGGCTCGGTGATAATACCGAGTATGGCGCTTACTTTATGAATTACCACAGCCGCACGCCTTTCTTAAGCATGAAGAATGCGAATGCTGATGTGATTAATAGTATTACCAATGATTTGCCTGTACTTGGAGGAATGTTGGCTCAGGCTGACCCAACTAACCCCATTCTAGGTCTTCTGCCTACTCTTGGTTTGGCTGGAGCAGTGGCAAATGGTAGCTACTTTATGGACTATCCAGAAGATATTCGCTTATACGGTTTAAGCTTCTCTACCAGTTTGCCGACAGGTACGGCGTGGCAAGGGGAAGTCAGCTACCGTCCAAATATGCCGGTACAAATTAACACCCAGCAAATGACCTTGGCTTTAGCTGCTCCAGTTAATCCTGATGCGTCTGCTTGGCAGAATAAGCGCGCGGGTGCGATTCAAAAAGGTTATAACCGTAAAGAGGTTACGCAACTGCAAACCACTTTCACTCACTTCTTTGACCAAGTGTTTGGTGCTAGCCGCGCCACTCTGGTTGGTGAAGTTGGCTGGACCCATGTCGGTGGCTTGGAGAGTAAGCGCGATAAACACAGTATCCGTTATGGACGAGACCCAATCTTTGGCGTGAATGGTAGTGCCGTTGACCCAGCAGGTACCTCAATGGCTAAGTATGGCGACCATGGTTTTGTGACTAAAAACTCTTGGGGCTACCGTGTCCGCGGTATCTTAGATTACAGCGATGTATTCGCCGGTATTAACTTGCACCCAAATATGGCTTTCTCCCATGACGTGGATGGCTACGGTCCTAATGGTCAGTTTAACGAAGGCGCTAAAGCGATCAGCTTTGGCTTAGATGCTGATTACCAGCACACCTATACCGCCAGTGTGTCGTACACCAACTTCTTTGATGGCCGTTACAACACTCAAAAAGACCGCGACTTCTTAGCTGTAAGCTTTGGCGTGAACTTCTAATCACTGAGCCCAGTGTTGGCGTGGGTCAACGCTGGGCATTGTGTGTCTCCCAATTTTTTTACTCTTTAGGAAGACTTTATCAATGAAAACAAATAAAACTTTAATGCAAACTGGGGCGGTATTTGCACTGTCGTTGTTTGCTGGTAGCGTGATGGCTGCAGTTTCTGCAGATCAAGCAGCACAACTGGGTACAACTTTAACGCCATTTGGTGCTGAGAAAGCTGGTAATGCGGCAGGTACGATTCCTGAGTGGACCGGTGGTTTGGCTGTGGATGCCGCGCAAATTGATGCCCGCGGTTTTCTAGGCAATCCTTACGCAGATGAAAAACCTTTGTTTACCATCACTGCGCAAAATATGGATCAGTACAAAGAAAACCTGACGCCAGGTCAGCAAGCGTTGATGAAACGCTACCCTGATACTTACCGTATGCCTATTTATAAAACTCATCGCTCAGCAACTATGCCGGATGAAGTGATTGAGGCAGCTAAAGAAAACGCACTTAAGACCAAAATGGTGCAAGGTGGTAACGGCTTAGAAAACTTTAGAGTGGCCAATGCCTTCCCAATTCCACAAAACGGTTTGGAAGTGATTTGGAATCATATTACGCGTTACCGTGGTGGTAGTGTTAAGCGTGTTGTGACGCAAGCAACACCACAGACCAATGGTTCTTACTCGCTGGTTTACTTTGATGATGAGTTTGTGTTTCCAACTAAGCTCAAAGATTACGATGCAAGCAAGCCGAGCAACGTTCTCTTTTACTTTAAACAAAAAGTAACAGCACCATCGCGCTTAGCAGGTAACGTGCTGCTGGTTCACGAAACACTTGACCAAATTAAAGAGCCGCGTATGGCGTGGTTGTATAACGCTGGTCAGCGTCGTGTCCGCCGTGCACCACAAGTATCTTATGACGGTCCAGGTACAGCAGCTGATGGTTTACGTACCTCAGATAACCTCGATATGTTTAACGGTGCTCCTGACCGTTACGATTGGCAGTTGCACGGTAAAAAAGAAATTTATATTCCGTACAACAGCTTTGGTCTAGATTCACCTGAGCTTAAGTACTCTGACATTATTCAAGCGGGTCACATTAACCAAGACTTGAGCCGTTATGAGTTACACCGTGTTTGGCATGTGACAGCAACCCTGAAAGATGGTGAGCGTCATATCTATGCAAAACGTGATTTCTACATTGATGAAGATACCTGGCAGGCAGCAGAAATCGACCATTACGATGGCCGCGGTAACCTGTGGCGTGTTGCTGAAGCACACGCGGTGTATTACTACAACAAGCTTGTACCTTGGTACACCATTGAAACACTTTATGACCTGCAGTCTGGCCGCTACTTAGCCTTAGGTATGAAGAACGAAGAGAAGCAAGCTTATGAGTTTGGTTTTGAAGCCACCACCGGTGACTTTACTCCAGCCGCCTTGCGTCAATCAGGTGTGCGTTAATTAGCTTCCTGACAGGCGGTGTTTTATAAACGCCGCCATGCTGACTTTAAAGCCAAGCCTAGTGCTTGGCTTTTTTGTGTCTGTGATTTATCACAAGCAAGGTCAGACATAGCAGCAGTGAAATTAAGGGCAGATCGATTAGAGGGGCTGCAACTTATTGCAGATAAAAAAAGACCCGCAAGTGCGGGTCAAAACCGTGTTTAGCCTGATGAGGAGATAACTTGAAAACCGACCTGTTGGTTTCTTCGTTACCAGCTGACCTTGCGATCAGTTGAGTTAATAATAACAATTCTCATTCTCATGTCAAGCCTTTAGCATGACAATGCTTAAACGCTTAATTTTGGCAGTGATCTGCTTGGTCGATTAAGATGTGTTAAGTGTGCAGACTAAAGCTACAGAAGATGGTGGTTATGCTAAGCTGCGCATCCGTTTGTTTAAGAGTTTTATGCGGTTATGAGTAAAAGCGAGAACCCAATTTTTAAGGTGATCTTTGTTAATCAAGGTCAGGTCTTTGAAATGTATGCAAAAGCAATTTATCAAAGCGATCTTTGGGGCTTTTTAGAGATTGAAGAGTTTGTCTTTGGTGAGCGCACACAGGTTGTGGTTGATCCCAGTGAGGAGAAGCTTAAGGCGCAATTTGAAGGTGTTATTCGCAGCTATGTGCCTTTACAAGCCATTGTGCGCATTGATGAAGTAGAGCGCTTAGGTGTAGCCCGCATCAGTGAAGCAGCTGCGGGCAATGTCATGTCATTTCCAATGCCAGTACCAGGTAAATAACTGGCAACTAGCATTTTTGCTGCGCTGTTTTCAGTTTGGCTCAGTGCCCTCATGGCTTTCATCGCTGACTGAGTGGCGTTTGGATGTGGGCTTGATGGCAGGGAAGCGCGCTGAGGCAAAGCGCACCACCAAGACTGAAATGGCCAGTAATAAAATAGCACCGGAGACATAGACAACACCCATATTGGGCTCATTATGGTGGGAGATGTCTGAAATCATCAGGCGAGTCAATGCAGTAATTGCCACGTAAATTAAAAAGCGCACTGGCATATGGTTGGTTTTAAAGTAGATGCCCACCATGGCGCCTAATTCTAGGTAGATAAATAACAGTAAAATATCATCAATGGTTGCTGCGCCTTTGCTAAACATTTCCAACGCCGCCATGGTGCCCGCCCAAGCAGTAATGCCGCCAATGGCAAACAGCGCCAAATAATGGAAAGCCTCTACTAAGAGGTTGCCTACAGACTCAGCAGAGTCGTGCAAGCATGCCCGTAACTTTTCCACTCGATTATTTTTCACCGTCAATACTCCTTAAGTCGTGAGTCGCAGCATAACAAAAAACCTTGCTCTGTAGACATAAAAGCTGCGCCTTTAGCTGTTTAGCGGAGCCAGTAAGCTGGCTATGTCGGCACTTTCTAAGGTGGCGCTGGTGCTGCTGCCTGCCTCAAGAATACTGCGTGCTAGCGCGGCTTTGTGCTGCTGCAGGTGTTGAATTTTTTCTTCGACACTGCCGCGGGCAATGAGCTTATAAATAAATACAGGTTTAGTCTGTCCAATGCGGTAAGCACGGTCACTGGCTTGGGCTTCTGTGGCGGGATTCCACCAAGGATCAACATGAATTACGGTATCCGCAGCAGTTAAATTTAAGCCGACACCACCGGCTTTTAAACTGATTAAAAATACTGGTACCTGTCCTGACTGAAAGAGTGCCACAGGGCTGCGGCGGTCGCGGGTTTGGCCCGTAAGCTGGACAAAAGGAATCTGTGCTTTCTCTAGCTCGGCGGCAATTAAAGCCAGCATGCTGGTAAATTGCGAGAAGACTAAAATACGCCGTCCGCTGCTGGTAAAGCTACGTAACATCGCCATGAGGTGCAGCATTTTTGCCGAGTCCTGGCTGCTGTATTGTTCGGCGTCGGCGGCGCTCAGAAGGCGCAGGTCACCGCAGACTTGGCGCAGCCGTAAGAGGGCTTCAAGGACGACAAAGTGACTGCGAGCTAAACCAACCCGCTGTATTTCGTCACGAACTTTTTTATCCATGGCCAGGCGTAAGGTTTCGTAGCGATCACGTTGGCTGCTGGTTAAGTCTATGTATTGGGTTATTTCGGTTTTTTCTGGCAGTTCGCTGGCCACTTGCTGCTTATCGCGTCTTAAAATAAAAGGTTTGAGACGTCCTTGCAGGTGGGCTAAGCGCTGCGCATTTTGCTGTTTTTCGATGGGGTGGCGATAGTGCTTATTAAAGCTTTTGGCATCACCGAGCCAGCCGGGCATCACAAAATTAAACAGCGACCAAAGTTCACTTAAATTATTTTCCAGTGGTGTGCCCGTTAAGCAAAGGCGTTGCTTGGCGTTGAGTTGGCCAGCGCATTGTGCAGCTTTACTGCGCGGGTTTTTAATAGTCTGCGCCTCGTCGAGGACGACAATATGCCAGTTTTGTGCCAATAAATGCTGGCTGTCACGGGAAAGCAGTGCGTAGGTGCTGAGGACAATATCAGCCTCGGTAATCTGCGCAAATAATGTTTGCCGTTGTGCGCCGTGTAAGGTCAAGACCTGCAGTTGTGGGGTAAACAGCGCTGCTTCGTCTTGCCAGTTGGCCAGAAGACTGGTGGGAACTATGATCAATGCCGGTTGTTGCAGACGTTGCGCATTTTTTTCACTGAGAATATGGGCCAGGGTTTGTAAGGTTTTGCCCAGCCCCATGTCGTCAGCTAAAACCCCGCCCATACCCATTTGCCGCAGGTTTTGTAACCAAGTCAGCCCCTCATGTTGATAATCACGCAAAGTGGCTGTTAAACCAGTAGGGATTGGACTTAAGGTGTCTAGCGGTTGTGATAAGCGCTCGGCAAGTTGGCGGATGTTAGCACCGCCATGCCATTCAATGCCCTGTGCTTGTAAGTGTGTTAAGCGTGCAGCTTCTTGGCGCGGTAAGCGCAGGCTGTGTTCGTCAGTGATGGCTTCGCGAATATAAAGCTCAGCGAGGGTTTGGAGCACGGGGCGGATGCGAGCATAAGGCAGCGCCACACGCTGCCCGAGTTTGGCGATATACACCGCAGTGACTTCATGATCGTCGCGTTGTGCAAGGTAACTAGGGTCGAGCAATTGCGGCGACTGACGAATAAGCTGTAATAAAATCGGCAGCAAGCTAATGGAGTGCCCAGCCACTTCAATGCCTAACTCCAAAGAAAACCATTCTAAGCCAGGCGACTCATCAATATTGGCGTACCAATTGTCAATGGCTAAGAGGTTGAGCTGAAACTGCGGCAGCATGACAATCTGCCAGTTTTGTTCGCGTAGCTGCTGTAAGGGGTGCTGCATAAAGGCCAACCAGGCTTGCTCACTGGCTAACTCATAAGGATCACCTGCACTTTCTGGCACGGCCTCACTTTGCCGTAAAGATGCTTGCCAACCAAGCTGCTGCAGCTGTGTGCGGCACTGCTGCTCAAAGGCTAGGTCGCGGTAAATGCGCAAGCGCTGATAAGGGCCGGTACTGGCCAGAAAGTCAGTACTGGGTTTGCCGCTGCAGAGGTGACCTTGGTAATTAAAGGCTAGCGCTGCGCGGTGCTGGACTGTGGTGAGCGTTCGTCCGCTGCGCATATCGTAACGTTGCAGGGTTACGCTGCCGAAGGTCAGTTGTGGCGTGGGCGGCAGTACCGGTGCATCGCTAATGTGCAGTGTTTGTTTGGTGTTTGCTTTTACTGGGTTTGGCGCGGTGCTGGCTGCACTCTGCGGTGCTTGGCCAAGCTGTTGTTGCTGCTCCAGAGTGAGTAGGGCGGCAACCACATGCTTACAGTTATAACCCACATAGCATGAGCATTGACCATTGATATCGTAATAACCGGCTTGCGCCAGTAGAGTGATGCGTTGTTGATAACTTTTTTCTACCGAGCCACGGCAGCGGGCCTTGAGGGTTTGCTCTTGCAAGCTGACTAAGGTGCTGCGACCCTGCGCAGCGTAGGCTTTGCCCCGTTTAAAATCGCCGTTTGCAAAGGCTTGCCGCCACTGCGCACACTGTAGTTGGTTAATATCTAGAGTCATAGGTCAATCAGTTATTAGACAGCTCAGTAGTATGGCATAAGCAGCTTAGCTGTTGTGCCCAGGGTATGACCCTGTAAGATTGGCGGTAGCTTGAGCGCGAGCGCAATTTATCAAACAGAGGGTGCGGTAGTTATGAGCGTTGCTGTTATTCAGATGGTGTCGGGTAAGGATATTGCGGCGAACTTGAGCCTAGCCCGTGACTTATTAGAGCAGGCTGCAGCTGCAGGCGCACGTTTGGCGGTGCTGCCAGAGAACTTTGCGGCAATGGGTAAGGTGGATGTGGGACGCATCGCTGAACTTGAAGCCAGCGGCCAAGGCCCAATCTTAGCGATGCTGGAACAAGCTGCGCGGGAGTTGGGGCTATGGATAGTGGCGGGCACTGTACCGTTATTGCCAGAGGGGCAGAAACAGGGCAAGCCTTGCGCTAGCTCTTTGCTATTTAATGAGTTTGGTGAGAATGTAGCGCGCTACGATAAATTGCATTTATTTGATGCGGCGGTGGGTGATCAGCAAGGCCGTTATAATGAATCTGCGCATTATGCGCGGGGGCGCAGTTGCACTGTGGTGGATACGCCAGTGGGCCGCTTGGGAATGACGGTGTGTTACGACGTGCGCTTCCCAGAGTTGTATACGGCGTTACGTGATGCCGGCGCTGAATTAATCAGTGTGCCAGCGGCCTTTACGGCATTAACCGGTGCCGCCCATTGGCAAGTGTTATTGCGTGCTCGTGCGATTGAAACCCAATGTTTAATTTTGGCCGCCAACCAAGGCGGAGAGCATGCGCCTGGGCGTGAAACCTTTGGTCATTCAATGATAGTGGATGCCTGGGGGCGCGTACTAGCGAAGCTACCTACGGGAGCTGGCTGTGTGGTGAGTACTTATGCAGCCGCCGAACAAGCCGATATTCGCCAACGGATGCCAGTTTGGCAACATAAACAATTTTCTGTCGCGCAGTTAGCGTCGGCAGAAACAGAGGACACAGAATGAGTGATTTATTAGCCAGCGTTAGCTCGGTTTTATTAGCGCCCACAGGCTTAGCGCCAGAGCAACTTGGCAAAGTATTTAGTGAGTTAGCCGGCCCTGGTATTGATGCTGCTGACCTGTATTTTCAAAACCGTATATCTGAAGCTTGGGTGCTGGAGGAGGGGATTGTTAAAGAAGGCAGTTTTAACCTTGATCAAGGCGTAGGTGTGCGTGCATTGGCCGGTGAGAAAACTGGTTTTTCTTACAGCAATGCTTTGACCATGCCAGCGCTGTTACAAGCGGCGCAAGCCTCGCGCAGCATTGCTCAAGCGGGCCAGCAAGTGCAGCCTATCGCCATTCAGTCTGTGGCGCATACTGCTTTATATCCAGCCGATAATCCGCTGCAAGTGTTGAGCCGTGAAGAGAAGGTGGCCCTGCTTAAGCAAGTGGATGCGGCTACCCGTGCATTAGATGCGCGGATTACTCAGGTCACGGTGAGCTTGACCGGATCGTGGGAGCAAGTCCTGATTGCCACTTTAGATGGTCGCTTAGCTGCAGATGTGCGTCCTTTGGTGCGTTTTAATGTCAGTGTGATTATTGAGCACAATGGGCGACGTGAGCGCGGTACTGCCGGCGGTGGTGGACGCAGCGATTACCGTTACTTTTTAGAGCAAGACCGTGCCATGGCCTATGCCCGTGAAGCAGTGCGGCAAGCACAGGTTAATCTTGAGGCCATTGCTGCGCCGGCGGGTACTTTGCCAGTGGTGCTCGGGCCAGGCTGGAGTGGGGTCTTGCTGCATGAGGCGGTGGGCCATGGTTTAGAGGGTGACTTCAACCGCAAAGGCAGCTCTGCTTATAGCGGTAAAGTTGGTGAACAAGTAGCGTCCAGTTTATGCACCATCGTCGATGATGGCACTTTAGTTGGCCGCCGTGGTTCGTTAAGCATTGATGATGAGGGCACCCCGAGCCAATACAACACTTTAATTGAGAACGGTGTCCTGCGCGGTTATATGCAAGACACTATGAATGCCCGCTTAATGGGGGTTGCTCCAACGGGTAATGGTCGCCGAGAATCCTATGCGCATGTGCCCATGCCGCGCATGACCAACACCTATATGCTTGCGGGCGAGAGTGAGCCGCAAGACATTGTCCGTTCAGTCAAGCGCGGTATTTACTGTGCCAATCTGGGTGGCGGTCAGGTGGATATCACCAGCGGTAAGTTTGTGTTTTCCACCAGTGAAGCCTACTTAATTGAAGACGGAAAAATCACTGCGCCCATTAAAGGTGCCACCTTGATTGGTAATGGCCCTGAAGCCATGCGTCAAGTGTCTATGGTTGGTAATGATTTAGAGCTTGATGGCGGTGTGGGGATGTGTGGTAAAGCCGGACAGACGGTGCCTGTGGGTGTTGGGCAGCCGACATTGAAGATTGATGGCATTACTGTGGGGGGAACAGGTAGCTAAAAGTGGCCTGCGCGCATCGGTTGTTGGTCAGCTGATGCGCACTCTGGACGCTTTTATTTAAGGCCTAAGCGTTGCTCGTCGAGATCGCGTAAGTAGCGGAATATTTTACGCGAAGCAGTGGGTGCTTTATTTTGTTTAAGTTCGTGCTGGGCGTGGCGGATTAAACTGCGCAGGTGCTGAATATCAGTGCTGGGGTAGTCTTCCACAAAGCTTTGTAGGGCGCTGTCGCCGTCACTGATTAAGCGGTTACGCCAACGTTCTAAAGCGTGAAAGCGGTCGTTGTATTCTCGGGTTTGACTGTCAACTAAATTGACAGGCTGCATGATTGCATCAATATCGTGATTGCGCAGCAGCTTACCGAGAAATTGCGAATGGCGTTTACGGGCAATATGCGCGGTATGTTTACAGGTTTCTGCCAGAGCTCTGCGCAGCTCATCACTGAGCGGCATTTTATCCAGCAGTTCCGGTTTAAGGTCAGAAAGACGCAGACCCAGCTCTTGCAGGGCAAGCATTTCACGTTTGACTTGTGATTTGCTTTTTTCTTCGTCCAGTGAGTCATTGATGTAGTCAGACATAACGGTGTTCCAATCAGTTAGGATGCCATGATAACAGAGCAAGACTCTTAGGTTTATAGAGTCTTGTGAAAATGCTTTGGAGTAACTATGAGTTTAAGTGAAAGTGTTGGCCCGCAAGTGATACCTGAATTAAAAAGTCAGGTGGAGAAAATTCTCGCAGCGGCTAAACAGCAAGGTGCTAGCGCCTGCGAAGTAGCAGTTTCTGTGCAGCAAGGCTTATCAACCAGTGTGCGTCAGCGTGAAGTTGAGACGGTTGAGTTTAATCGTGATCAGGGCTTCTCGATTACTGTATATAAGGGGCAGCAAAAAGGCTCAGCCAGTACTACAGTGGTCGGTGATGATGCCATTGCCAAGACCGTAGCAGCAGCTTTGGCCATTGCTAAGTATGCTTCACCGGATGAGTTCTCTGGTTTGGCCGATAAAGAACTGATGGCCACCGACTTTCCAGATTTAGATTTATGGCACCCTTGGGATTTAACACCAGCGCAAGCCATTGAGATGGCTTTGGAATGCGAGGCGGCCGCCTTTGACGCTGATCCTCGTATTACCAATGCGGATGGCAGCAGCGTCAATAGCGACGTGGGTTGCACGGTATACGGTAATAGCCATGGTTTAGTTGCTGGGCATGCCGGCACACGGCACAGTATCAGTTGCGTGATGATTGCTGAGGCCGAAGGGCAGATGCAGCGCGACTACTGGTACGACTATGGTCGCCGTGCGGATTTGCTCAATGATGCCGCCAGTATTGGGCGTCGCGCCGCGCAGCGCACTGTAAGTCGCTTAGGTGCGCGTTCAGTGCCCACATGCGATGTGCCAGTGCTGTTTGCTGCAGAGTTGGCCGGAGGCTTATTTGGAAGCTTGCTGGGTGCTATAGCTGGTGGTAATCAGTATCGAAACTCATCGTTTTTAGTGGGTGCTTTAGGGCAAAAACTATTCCCAGAGTGGTTTAGTTTAGATGAGCGGCCCTTGTTGCAGGGCGGTTTAGCCAGCAGTGCGTTTGATGGTGACGGTCTGGCGACCTACGCCAAGCATTTTATCGCAGAGGGTGAGCTGGTGAATTACATGCTCAGCACCTACTCCGGACGTAAGTTGGGTATGCCTAGCACGGCTAACTCAGGTGGTGCGCGTAATGTGTTCGTTACGCATGGCAATGATGATCAAGCGGCTTTATTGAAAAAAATGGACCGTGGATTATTAGTTACTGAACTTATGGGGCAAGGCTTAAATATGGTCACCGGCGACTACTCCCGTGGTGCAGGTGGTTACTGGGTCGAAAACGGTGAAATACAGTTTCCGGTACAAGAAGTGACCATCGCCGGCAATATGCGTGATATGTTCCAGCAGATCGTGGCAATTGGTAATGATTTGGATCGACGTGGCAGTGTCTGCACCGGTTCAGTCTTAATTGAGCGAATGAAGGTGGCAGGTAGTTAAGCGAGGCTGGAAAATTGCAGCGTTACGCGAGGGCGGCGCTGCAGTTGTGCTTAGTCTGGCGAGACAAAATCTAAAGTGTAACTGGCGGCGCCACCGCTTGGCTCTAAAATTTCTAAAGCAATATGAATGGGTGTTTGTGGCGGCATTTGTGCTTGCCCTGCCAGTTCACCGCCCAAGTATTCTGCCGGTTTAAACACCCGGCGTGCTACCGCTGTACCCTGTTGATTCATAAAGTTGAGTTCCAGCAGGGGGAAGGGCTGGGTAAAAGCCGCGCGGTTGTAAATAATCGCATCCACCAGTAAAGCGCCACTAAATTCGGGGTGGCTGCGTACCAGTAAATTACTGCTCTTAATTTTCTGGACATCCACTTTAGAGGGCAGCTGGCAGTCAATTAACGGGCAAATTTTTTCTAACCATGGCCGCGTATTGTCTTGGCGGGCCAGTTCGTTAAAGTTGTAGTAGGTGTATTGGCCCAGCAACAGCAGTAGGGCCAAGCTGTTGAGTGCGCCCCAAGCCAGCCAACGTCGCCAAGGGCTTTTTTGTGGCTGCCAGTCCAAGCGCAAAGGCTCATCGGCCAAATGCCTGAGATGATCAATACTGGGTTCAATGCTTATGTCTGCTGCGGTTTTTTTAGCTGGCGCAGCGACAGTCACAGGTTCGACGGCTGTGGGCTCAATAGCTTGTGTTGTGCTGGCGCTGTCTTGCGCAACAACGCTACTTAATTGCGCCACAGGCTCTTGTGCCAGTAATTCCTCGCTCCAGTCATCTTCAGCTATCGCGCTGAGGCCTGAGGGCAGGTCGGCTTCAGGATCAATACTAGGTGTAGCGCTGGGCGGTATGTTGGCAAATGCTTCGCTGACTTCTCTCGCCCGCTGCTGTTCTTCGCGCTCTAAGCGCGCTAACTCTTCATCGAGATCAATGTCATCTAAGTCACCTAGATCCATATCGTCATGAATCATTAAGGGTTGCGCTGCAGCGTCATTGGATTTTTTGGCTTTGCTTAGAGTGGCTTCGGGTTGTGCTGTATCTGTTATATGCTCTGGAGTTGCGGTTAAGGTGCTGACGTTAGGCTGCACAATTGGCTGGGCAGGTTCACTGCTGATTTGACTGGCCGCGTTAAATACTTGCAAGCATGCACCGCAGCGTACCGAACCGCGCGCAGCGGTAAGCTGGCTGCGTTGCAGACGGAAGCTGGTCTGACAATGTGGGCATTGTGTAATAAATGTATCGGTCATGGTTGAGTCAAATTCAGAGTGAGCATCAAGGCCTGTAGTCTAGCGCAATAGTGTGGTTGAGCGGCAGTGACTGTATCGCAATCTGGATTAATTGCGAATACCAGAAATACATACCCAGCCGTCTTTTTCTGCAGTGGGCGCTAAGGTAAAGGCAGCGCTGTAAGCATCCCGCACTTCCTCAGCTTGCTCTGCGAGGATGCCCGATAACGCCAAGCGTCCACCGGGGCGGGTGCGCTCAATCAATTGCGGAGCCAGCTCGACCAGCGGTCCAGCTAAAATATTTGCCAGCACAACATCAAACTGGCCAGCAGGCATATCCTGCGGTAAATACACCAGCATATCTTGCGCAGCAATGGCGTTACGGTGGGCATTATCCCGTGTCGCTTCTAACGCTTGGCTATCAATATCAGTACAGGTCAGCTGCGCAGCGCCTAAGAGTTTCGCGGCAATGGCCAGAATGCCAGAGCCGCAACCAAAGTCGAGCACATTGCAGTCATCTAAATTTTGCCCGTCGAGCCACTCCAAGCATAAAGCTGTGGTTGGGTGAGTGCCCGTACCAAAGGCCAGGCCTGGATCAAGTAATAAGTTCACCGCGTCCGGCTCTGGAGCTGTGTGCCAGCTGGGTACAATCCATAAGCGTTGACCAAAGCGCATCGGCTGGAAGTTATCCATCCAGCTGCGCTCCCAGTCTTGATCTTCTAACGGCTCGATTTCTAACTCTGGCGTTTTGGTGCCGCCGAGCAACTGAATGTGTTGGCGCAGTAGCTCAGGATCAACGCTGTCTTCAAATAAGGCCAGCAAATGGGTGTGATTCCAGAGCGGCGTGGTGCCTAAGTCTGGCTCATAAATAGGCTGGTCTTCACCATCCATAAAGGTCACGGATACTGCGCCGAGCTCCAGTAAAGTGTCTTCCCAGTGTGCAGCTTGATCGGGTTGGATGGCTAAACGGACTTGTAACCAGGACATAAAAACCTCAGGAGCGTGTGCAGTTGTCTGCGAAAATTAGGCGTGGAGAGCGTTGCAGCGGTATTGGTTCTGCAGTGGCATGGCGTACTGCATAATCAAATAAGGGCGATGCTCTGCTGGACAGGCGGCTAAGCGGCGTTGCCATTCGCGTTGCGCAGTGAGTACTTCTTGCTGCTCAAACACGTCATGAATATCAGGCACTTCTAAGCCCGCATCTTGCTGATCCCATAGTGCCCAAGCTAAATAGTGCACGGGGAATAAACGGTAATCGCGCCAGATTTGCTGATCAACTAAATTGGCCAGTTGTTTTGCATCAGTAAAACCGCTGCTTAACACGGGGCAGAAATGCACATGCACACGGCCTTTATAGCCGGTAATACCTTGGGCAATGCTGGCGTCGTCTTCGCCAATTTCTTTGTTGTACTCACCGGTTGTGGCACGGATATAGAGTTCGCGCGCTTTAGCAATATCACATGGGTCGTATTCGTAACTGATGGCCACGGGGGTTAAGCGCAGGGAAGCAATCACTGCCGCAAAGTCTTCATCTTTACGCGACAAGTGAAACATTTTTAAAATAGCGCTTTCGGTGCGGTCATCACCATCTTTGGCACGTCCTTCGGCCTGGGCAATCCAAATGGATTCACGGTCTTGCAAAATGGAGTGATTGATATAAGCCGATAACAGTTGAAATGCCGTCAGCTTTTCACGGCGGTTCGTCAATGAGCGGTGGACGATAAAGCTTTTGTTGATGCGCATCAGGTCGCTAACAAAGGGCCGCTGTAATAAATTATCACCAATGGCAATGCGCGGCGTGCTGTGTTGTGCTTGAAATAAAGCGTAATTAACAAATGCTGGGTCCATCACAATGTCGCGGTGATTGGCTAAATACAAGTGCGGCTGGCCATCTTGCAAGTGCTCAATACCAGAAAAGCTGATGCCGTCTGTGGCTTGGCTAATGCTGCGCTCCACATAGGATTCAATCCGTTCTTGCAGGGCGGCAACACTATTGACTGCTTTCAGCTCGCTGCGCAGTTTTCCAGCAATGATGGGGCGTAATAACCAGCCAAAATAGCGTGAGGCCACAGGGAAACGGTACTGAGTGATGATGGATAAAAAATCGACATCAGCCAGCAAACGTTGCAATACAGACGCCACTTCGTTGTCATTGTAGGGGCGAATACTGTCAAATTGATCCATGTAATTCTCTTGTTCGGATGCTGTTCAGGGCTTTAGGCGCTGTGGGGTAGGTTTATTGGGCTATTATACCCGTATTAGTGAATAACTTGCAGAGGAGATCTAAGGTGCAAAGGATTCATGAGCCAGTGGATTTAATGGAAGCACAAATGCTGATGAGTATGTTGCGCAGCGAAGGTATCGAGGTGTTTTTACAGGGTGCGGACTTGGTTGGCGGTATGGGAGAGCTGCCTGCGTTAGGTTTGCTAGGCCTGATGGTGAGCGATGCGCAAGCGCAAGAAGCCCGTGAGTTAATCAGCAGTTATCAGCAAGCAACGCCCCTTGTGGATGGTACGTCGGAGCCGCAGCCAGGCGTGCGGCACGGCATTTTAGAGTGTTAACAAAAGGTCAGTCGATTTATGTCGGGACGCTATGCTTTGTTTAATTGGCCAGAGGCCATGGCGCAGTTGCCAGGTTTTCCGCAGCACATGCGCGCGCACTGGAATTTAGCGCCAAAATCGCAAGTGTTAATGATTTATCAGCAGGAACAGGAGCGTCACGCAACCTTGGCTTTATGGGGGTTCACCTCCGCTTGGATGACTGATTTAACGCGCGCAGTGGCCCATGCGCGGGCCGAAACTGTGCACACACAGCCAATGTTTAAAAAAGCTTGGCATGGCCAACGTTGTTTGCTGCCTGCCAATGGTTTTTTTGAGTGGCGCGGCCAACACCGCAAGCAGCCGTTTTGGTTGAGTGCGGCGGAACCTGTGTCGTACTTTGCGGGGCTTTGGGATGTTTACTCGGTACCGGGGCGTGATTATTACAGTGTGGCGATGCTGACTCAGCAAGCGGCTAATTTGCGTCGTCCAGTTTTACTCAATGCCGAGCAGCAAGCGCTGTGGCTCAACCCTGAGAGTAGCACTGAGCAGTTACTCGAGCTTTTAGCAGCCACACAACCACAGCTGCATGAGCGCCGTGTCAGCACACTGATTAATGACCCATTGGTGGATGGCCCGCATTGCTTAAATATTGGCTAAGGGTCTTCTGCTGCACAGCAGAAGACCCTTAGCTGTCTTCGTGGAAGCGTTGGGCAATCAGTTCTTCTAAGGTTGCCAAAGCTTCTGCTGCTCGCTCACCTTGCGCATTAATATGCAGTTGGGTGCCTTTACTGGCAGCTAGCATCATCACTGACATAATGTTTTTGCCGTTACAGAGTTGCTCGGGTGTACGCCCAACACTGACCTGGCACGGAAAACTGCTGGCAACCGCAACGAATTTAGCTGCGGCCCGAGCATGCAAACCCAGTTTGTTGATGATGGTGACTTGGCAGCTAGGCATCTGTTTGGCTATCTGAGCGTACAACATCGCGGTGGCGGATTTGTACATTGCTAAGTTCTTTGCCGAGCGCCTGACCTAAACGCTGGGCCATATACACTGAGCGGTGTTGGCCACCGGTACAGCCAATAGCAATGGTGACATAAGCCCGATTACTGGCGGCAAAGCGCGGCAACCATTTAGCTAAGTAAGTGTAAATGTCGTTGTACATCTCTTCCACATCGGCTTGCTCACCCAGGTAGTCAACAATGGGTTGGTCAAGGCCGCAGTATGCGCGCAGGTCGGGTTTCCAATAGGGGTTGGGCAGGCAGCGGATATCAAATACCACATCGGCATCCACAGGAACGCCACGCTTAAAGCCGAAGGATTCAATTAAAAAGGCAGTGCCAGGTTCGGGCTTATTCAGTAAGCGCAGTTTAATAATGTCCCGTAGTTGGTACAAATTAAGCTGTGAGGTATCAATGGTTAGGTCAGCCAGATCAATGATTGGCGAGAGCAGAGTCTTCTCTTCCTGAATCGCCTCGGCTAGGGAGCGCGAGTCATTGGTCAACGGGTGGCGTCGACGTGTTTCGGAAAATCTTTTTAATAGGGTTTCGTTGTCAGCGTCTAGATACAGCACATCGCAGACAATATGTTTCTCCCGCAAATCTGCGAGTAATTCAGGGAAGCGTTCTAGCTGGTTGGGCAGGTTGCGCGCATCAATGGATACTGCAATCTGTGGGTAAGCTAGCTCAGTTGCGAGCAGGGTCCGTTCCGCCAGTTCTGGGAGTAACATCGCCGGCAAGTTATCAATGCAGTAAAAGTTATTATCTTCCAATACATCTAAAGCTGTGCTTTTGCCCGAGCCTGAGCGGCCGCTGACAATAATTAAACGCATAGGTAAAGACCTCTAGTTTTGCGCATCGAGTACAGCTTGGTATAAGGCTGCATTGTTTGGCGCGCTACGCAGGCGTTCGCGTACCTTGTCTTGCTCAAAAATGCTGGCAATTTGGCGCAGTAATTCTAAGTGTGCATCAGTGGCAGCTTCAGGTACCAAAAGAACAAACAGTAGGTCCACGGGCTCGCCATCAATGGCATCAAAATCAATTGCTGTTTCTAAGCGTAAGATTGCGCTAATGGGTGTATGACAACCCATTAAGCGGCAGTGGGGTATTGCAATACCATCGCCAAACCCTGTTGAACCGAGCTTTTCCCGAGCAACTAAGCTTTCGAACAGCACAGCTTCGTCGATGTCTGGTAAGTCGGCAGAAATTAAGTGGGCGATGTATTCAAGTACGCGCTTTTTACTGCCCCCCGGTACGTTCACTCTGGAGCGTTCCGGGGTCAGTATATGTTCTAATCGAATCATATAAGTATTAACGTTCTAGGGCGCCTTTTTGACGGGCCAGTAGTTTCTCTTTGTGTTTAATTAATTGACGATCCAGTTTGTCAACGAGGAGGTCAATGGCCGCATACATGTCTTCGTGCTCAGCGTTGGCAATAATTTCACCGCCGGCAATTAGCAGAGTCGCATCAATTTTCTGCTTTACTTTTTCAACGCTCAAGGTCACGCGGATGCTAGTGATTTTATCGAAGTGACGCTCTAGCTTAGCAAATTTATTATTAATGTACTCACGTAGGGCTTCAGTGACGTCTAATTGATGGCCTGTGATAGTGATTTGCATACTCTTCTCCTTAGCAGCACTGTTGTTAGTGCGTTGTTTAGCAGGATTGTAACGCCTGCGTAAAATAAGTGTTACTGACCAATGTCTATAAGAGTTGTTTCCGATCGGTTGAAGAGGCAATGCCAAGTGCTTCACGGTACTTGGCAATGGTGCGACGTGCCACTTGAATACCTTGCTCTTCCAGTAAACCAGCGATTTTACTGTCACTCAATGGTTTTCTTGGGTTTTCTGCTGCTACGATCTTTTCGATAATGGCGCGAATAGCCGTGGATGAGCATTCGCCGCCTTGTGTGGTGCTGACGTGGCTGGAGAAAAAATACTTCAGCTCGAATATGCCCCGTGGCGTATGCATGTATTTTTGTGTTGTTACCCGCGAAATGGTTGACTCATGCATGCCCACTGCCTCGGCTACTTCAGCCAGTACCAAGGGTTTCATGGCTTCAGGGCCATAGTCAAAGAAACCCCGTTGGTAATCAAGAATTTCCGTTGCGACTTTGAGTAAGGTTTCATTGCGGCTTTGTAAGCTTTTAATAAACCAGCGCGCTTCTTGCAGCTGCGTACGTAAAAATGTGTTGTCAGCGCTGTTGTCGGCGCGGCGTACAAAACTGGCGTAATGGGCGTTAACCGCCAGACGAGGGGCAATTTCAGGGTTGAGCTCAACAATCCAACGGTTGTTGGCTTTGCGCACAATAACATCGGGCACTATGTATTCAGGTTCTTTGCTTTCAATCACTGAGCCTGGGCGCGGGTTGAGGGTTTGAATCAATTGCACAATGTTTTTTAGTGCGTCTTCTTTGATGCGCATGCGCCGCATAATTTGATTGTAGTCACGGGCGCCGAGCAGCTCTAAGTGCTCAGCACAGAGCTGTTGCGCTTGTGCAAGCCATGCTGTGTCACTGGGCAAGCTGTGCAGTTGCAGTAGCAGGCACTCGCTAAGGTCGCGGGCAGCAATGCCTGTGGGCTCGAACTGCTGCACCCGCTTGAGGACCATTTCCACTTCATCCATTTCAATGTGTTGCATCGGGTCAAAGGAGCTTTGGATTTCCTCTAGGCTTTCTTGTAGGTAACCGTCCTCGCCAATGCTGTCGATGATTACGGTGGCGATGGTGCGATCAGTCTCGGTCATTTTAGCGAGGTTGAGCTGCCACAGCAGGTGGCTTTGCAGGTCGACACCGACCGATGTGGTGCTGGTAAAGTCCCACTCTTCGCTATTGGAGCTAGGAATGTTACTGCTGGCGCTGGATTGGTAGATGTCATCCCATGAGGTGTCGATTTCGAGCTCGCTGGGAATTTGTTCCGGCCAATCGTCGCTTTGCGTAGCAGGCTGTTCAGCCGCAGCAGCGGTGTCTGTGCTCTGACTGTTTTCTTGCGGGGCGGTAGATTCATCGCTGGCTGATTTTTTGGCAGCATCAGGATCGCTCTGAACAGAGGTGCCATCCTCTTCCAGTTCAAGCATAGGATTACTTTCTAGGGCCTCTTGGATTTCTTCTTGTAGGTCCAGGGTCGACATTTGCAGTAAGCGAATTGCTTGCTGCAATTGCGGGGTCATGGACAGCTGTTGGCCCATTTTTAATACGAGTGAGGCTTTCATAGCGGAAAGGCATAACTCCTTATCATTAATGCGCTAAGTGATAGCGCCTAGCAAGATTTATGCCTGATTTTTTGCTGTTTGCCTAGACTTGACAAGCAATTATTGTGCGAAAATTGCTTTTATTTGCATTTGAATGAGCTGCTGACCTTGCTGTACCGCTGTTTACAGGTGGAATTCCTGCCCCAAATACACGTCACGTACCAGCTGGTTTTCGAGAATACTTTCAGGTGAGCCCATCGCAATAATTTGTCCATCACTGACAATGTAGGCTGTTTCGCAAATATCCAAGGTTTCACGCACGTTATGGTCGGTGATTAAGACGCCAATGCCTTTATCTTTTAAGTGCTGGATGATTTGTTTGATGTCGCCCACAGAAATAGGGTCAACACCGGCAAAGGGTTCGTCTAACAAGATAAACTTTGGGTTGGTCGCAAGGGCGCGGGCAATTTCCACCCGGCGGCGCTCACCACCCGATAAGCTCATGCCCAAGTTGTTGCGCAGGTGGGTGATGTTAAATTCTTGTAAAAGCTCGTCCAGTGCTTGCAGACGGCCGGTGCGGTCTAAGTCTTTGCGCAGCTCTAAAATGGCTAGGATATTGTCTGCCACACTCAGCTTGCGAAAAATAGAGGCTTCTTGCGGCAGGTAGCCAATCCCGGCACGGGCGCGGCCGTGCATCGGCTGGAAGCTGACATCATGCTGGTCAATTAACACACTGCCTTTATCGGCTTTGACCAAGCCAACAATCATGTAAAAGCAGGTGGTTTTACCCGCACCATTCGGGCCGAGCAAGCCAACGACTTGACCGCTGTTGATGGACAGGCTGACATCGTGCACAACAGTTCGGCCTTTGTAAGATTTGGCCAGATTTTTTGCGGTCAAGGTGCTGCTCATGGATTATTTTACTCTGCTTTGCTGTCTTTGTTTTTCGGCTGAATGACCATGTTAACCCGTGGGGTTGGTGTGGTGATGGTGCCTTGTTTGCCGCGACCTGCAGTGACAATTTCTAGGTTGGTGTCGTAAACGATTTTTTCGCCGCGGAACGTATTGCCCTGCTGAATAACTTTGGCTTGGTCAATGATGATGATTTTATCGGTATTAGCAAAGTACTGGATGGTTAGGCCGTAGGCTTGGACAATTTCTTTATCGGGCGATGGCAGTTGCTCATAGTAAGCAGGCTTGCCTTCTGAGGTAAATACGTCAATGTCACCGTCATTGTTCATGGTGATGGTTACGGTGTCGCCGGTGATTTTTAGGGTGCCTTGGGTAATCACAACATCGCCGCGGTAAATGGCGATACCACGTTTGTCATCCAGTTCAGCACTATCGGCTTGGATGTTAATTGGCTGGCTACTATCAGAGGGCAAGGCATGGGCCAAGCCGCTGAGTAAACTAAAGCCAGTGGCAAGGACTAACGCTTTTGTTTTAGCGAACTTCATGTCGGCCTCTCACATTTGCAAGCAAATACATTTTGCTTTGATTTAAATAGGTTTGCATGCCAACACCAGTAGTCACACCGTTGGCAGCTTCAATTCTTACCGCAAGCTTGGTATGGGCGTATTCAGTAGCAGGCACATAGGTGAGCTGTTCGGTGGTGAGGATCGTTGGGCGACCCTGTTCGTCAGTGCGCTCAATGCGCACATTTTTGATTAACTCAACCTCTTCACCCTCAGGGCTGACGATGCTGCGCTCGCTGGTGATGTGCCATGGTAGCTCAGTGCCGCGAAACAACAATAAGTCTGGTTGCAATAATAGCGTCATGTCATCATTTTGCGTGTGCTCAAGGTGGGGGCTGGTCAACTCATAATGCAGTGTGCCAGTCTCAGTAAATTGCAAAGTATGGGTGTTCTGTGCAAAAAAATCGATGATCTTGTCGTCTGCAGCCGCGGTTGCGGCGTTGCTATCCGGTGAGCTGTTTATATTCCAATAACCTAAGGCCGCCACCAGCAGCGCAATGGGTAAAAAGAATAAGGCTAAACGTAGGTTTGCGGACATTGGTATGACCCGTATTTATAAGTAAGCGTTTTGGGCTGCGCTCAGGCTGCCTTGTGCGGCCATAATAAACTCGCAGAACTCCCGTGCTGCACCTTCACCGCCACGTAAAGAGGTGACCGCTTGAGCATGCTGGCGCACAAAGCTGTTGGCATTGGCGACGGCCACGCCGAGGGCAACACAGCGGATTGGCGCTAAGTCAGGCAAATCATCCCCCAAATAGGCAACCTGTTGGTAAGAAAGTTGCAGTGTGCTGAGCAATTCATCCAAGGCTACGCGCTTGTCTTCGCGGCCTTGTACCACATGCTCGATGCCGAGGTTGGCGGCACGGCGCTCAACAATGGTAGAAGTGCGCCCAGTAATAATTGCAACCTGGATGCCCGAGTGCATGAGCATCTTAATGCCTTGGCCATCGAGAGTGCTAAATGCTTTAGCTTCGCTGCCGTCGGCTAAGAAATACAATTTGCCATCGGTGAGCACACCATCAACATCTAATACCAGTAAGCGTACGCCGCGGGCACGCTGGACTAAATCGATATTGGCAAGGTTTAGCATTACATTACTCCGGCACGTAATAGATCGTGCATATTCAAAGCGCCAATGGCTTGGTTGTTTTCATTGACCACGGGCAACGAGCTGATTTTGTGATCTTCCATGATTTTTAAGGCTTCTGCCGCTAGCATCTCGGGGCGTGCTGTTTTGCCGCCGTGAGTCATCAGCTCGGCAATATTGGCCTCACGCACATCAATACCTTTATCCAGCGCGCGGCGTAAGTCACCGTCAGTAAAGATCCCGGCTAAAGTGCGGTCTGGCGCTAAAATCAGGGTCATGCCTAAGCCTTTTTGGGTCATCTCTAACAGCGTTGCACGCAGTGAGGCATCGCGTGTTACTGCAGGCAATTCATCACCACTGTGCATCACATGCTCTACTTTAAGCAGAAGGCGTCGACCTAAAGCGCCGCCTGGGTGGGAAAAGGCAAAGTCTTCAGGGGTAAAGCCTCGTGCTTCCAGCAGTGCTATGGCTAAAGCATCGCCTAACACCAGAGTGACAGTGGTGGACGAAGTAGGGGCGAGATTAAGGGGGCAAGCCTCTTTCGATACTTGGGTGTCGAGGTTCACTTGTGCAGCGTTAGCTAAGGTTGAGTCAGGGTTGCCGGTCATGCTAATTAAGGTCAAACCTAGGCGTTTGATTAACGGCAATAACGTAACAATTTCGTTGGTGGTGCCTGAGTTCGATAAGGCCAAAACCACATCATCTGCGGTAATCATGCCCATATCACCGTGGCTGGCTTCGGCGGGGTGAACAAAAAAGGCTGGGGTGCCAGTGCTGGCTAATGTGGCGGCGATTTTGTGCGCAATATGCCCAGACTTACCCATGCCCACCACTACCACGCGACCTTTGCAGTTGAGAATAAGCTCGCAAGCACGGACAAAACTATCGTCAATGCGCGCTAACAGACTGCTAATAGCGTCTTGCTCAAGGCTGATGGTGCGCTTTGCCGAGGCGATAAGGGCGTCAGGTGAGAACATAATCAATAATTCTTTAAAGTAAAAAAATAATTATACGTGAAATCATTAAGCAACTCATTAGCTCTTATGTGTTTAAGGCGTCTGCTCAGTTAAGGGGTGTGGGCTTGCAAGATCCGAGGCTTCTTCAAGTCCTTTAAGTAGCTGGCTGGCATAGGGTGACTTTTTTGAAATTATAAAAGTTAACGGCATGCTATTAATGCTGACATAAGGCAGCTTGATTTCGGTCATGCCCAGTTGTTGCTGGGTTTCTTGCATGGGGGTGATGTAATTGAGTAAATAATCGCCGCGCTTGCGTAATAACATGGCTATGGCTGCTTCATGCTTACTGGTGCGCACTGTTGTTATATTTAACTTGGGGTCTGCGAGCCATTCGGTGACCGGTGGCCAATAGCTGTAGCCGCTGATAAGAATGATTTTTTTACCTTGTAAATCGTCCGGTAGTTGCGGTGTTGGTGAGTGAGGGTGGTGAAATAGAGCGAGAGTGGCCTCATTAATGTAGATGGAGCTTTCCAGTACATGCCCAGCAAGCTCTTGCTTGCCAAGCGATCCGGGCCACAAATCGACTTCGCCGGCAATCAGTTGCGCATACAGACGTGCCGAGGGCAGGCCTTTAAAAACGATGTTGTAGCCTAGCTCGGTGAGCATGGACTCAGCGAGCTTGATGCCTGATCCTTGCGGTTTGCCGTTGGCGTCGGTGTAGGACAGCGGCGGAAACTCATAATAACCAACAGTGACGGTGGGTTGCGGCTCAGCGCTTAAGGTTAAAGTGCAGAGTAAGCCGATGCTCAGCAAGAGAGTGCGCAAGTAACTCATGGTCGGGTCTCGATTCATGGTGAGAATGTTATTTGTAGCATAATCGCTAATTGTTTGAGTCAGTTTGTTCGGTAAATGAGCACTGCTAGGGCTCTGTTAGGGTTTTAGTCTGGGGTGTGGCTGGGAGGCGCTGCTTGAGCCGGTGTAATTCGGTGCGGTATTTAAGAGGCGGGGCGCTAAACACTGTAGAATGGCTGCACAACCCATGACGGGATATAACGCTTAGAGTGAGAAGTACATGTCTTTTGCCCATTTAGGATTAATGCCGGCGTTGCTGGGTAATCTGCAGCGACTTGATTATCAGCAGCCTACCGCAGTTCAGGAACAGGCTATTGGTCCGGTTTTGGCCGGTAAAGATGTTTTAGCCGCTGCGCAAACGGGTACTGGAAAGACCGCAGCCTTTGCCTTGCCAGTGTTGCAGTTATTGCTCAGTCAGGGCGGTAAAGTGCAGCCTAACTGTGTGCGTGCTTTGGTCTTGGTGCCAACCCGGGAGCTGGCTGAGCAAGTGCATGAATCTATTGCGCAGTATCTGCATGAGTTGCCGTTACGCACGGCGGTGGCTTATGGCGGCGTCAGTATTAACCCACAGATGATGAAGCTGCGCCGCGGTGTCGATATTTTAGTGGCAACGCCTGGGCGCTTGCTGGATTTGTATCAGCAAAATGCTGTGCGTTTTCATCAGATGCAGTTTTTGATACTGGATGAGGCAGACCGCATGTTGGACTTGGGCTTTGCCCAAGAACTGAATGCACTGTTTACTTTGATGCCACAAAAGCGTCAGACCTTACTGTTTTCAGCTACTTTTTCTGGGCCTATTCGCACCCTAGCTGGCAAATTACTAAATGAGCCAGTGCGCATTGATGTCACGCCTAAGCATACGGCAGCGGAATCGGTTAAGCAGTATTTGATAGTTGTGGATAAAAAAGACAAAACCGACTTGCTGTTACATCTATTGGAGAGCCGTCAGTGGGGGCAGGTTTTGGTGTTTGTGCGGACTCGCAAGGGTGCAGAACTGCTGACTAAAAAGCTGCTGGCCGTGCAAGTGCGCGCGGATGCGATTCACGGTGATAAAACTCAACCAGCACGTTTGCGAGCTTTGCAGGATTTTAAAAAAGGCCGTATTCAACTGCTGGTTGCCACCGATGTGGCGGCCCGCGGCTTAGATATTGAGCAGTTGCCGCACGTGATTAACTTTGATCTGCCTACTGTTGCGCACGATTATGTGCACCGCATTGGCCGTACCGGGCGCGCTGGGCTATCCGGTGAGGCGGTATCGTTAGTCAGTGCTGATGAGCTGGACGAGCTGATTGCTATTGAGGCCTTGTTGGGGCTTACGTTGCAACGCTTTGATGAGCCAGACTTTTATGCTGAGCACCGTTTGCCAGAAACAACCTTAGGCGTTGGGCGGGTTAAAAAGCCGAAGAAGCCTAAAAAAGGTAAAGCGGCTCTAGCATCTGGGCAGATTCATTTGGGCGATGCATTTCCTGTAGAGAGCAAGCCGCAAGTGGTTGCTGTGCGGCAAATGCCCAAGCTGGCTGTGCAGGGGCGCGGCAAGCTTAAAGCAAAACCGAGCAAGGCTAAACCCCGTTAGGCTACGCCAGCGTCAGCGGGTAATGGGCAGTAATTGTCGGCAGTCTTTGGCGTGAAAGTCCGTTAAATCAGGCCAGAGGTTTTCGTTGGTGTTGACCTGCACAGCATAGCTGCCAGCGGCTTTTGCGGTTTTTAAATCCATCGAGAAATCGCCCACCATAATCATTTCCTGAGGCGCTACTTGCCAGTGTGCAGCAATTTTAAGCAGTCCATCAGGGTGTGGTTTGGGTGTGGCTTGTTCGCGGCCGTAAATCAGAGGGTCGCTAAAGTAATCCAGCAGATCAATGGCTTGCAGGGTTAGCACAGCAAGTTCTTTGGCGTTGCGGGTCAAAATGGCCAGTTGGCGGCCTTGCTCGTGCAGCTGTTGCACCAGCTCAATGGCCCCTGGTGCTGGCTGCGAGTTAAGTGCGAGCTGGCGCTCATGCTCCAGTAGCCAAGCATGTTTTTGTTGCGCCTCAGTCTGTGGCAGTGATGCCAAGTGGCCTAATATATCGGCCTGCTCAGGTATTTCCAGCATCCGCCGTATATATAAAAAATCGTGCACAGCAATGGTCAAAGTGCCGTCCATATCAAAGACCCAATGCTGACAGTATTTTAAGCGTGTTGGCATGTGTTTAACCCATTATATCCTTGTGCTGCCAGTCGCCCCGCGCACGGGTGAGGCCTTCTTGGGCGACCGAGGCAACTAAGCGACCGTCCCGAGTATAAATGCTGCCGCGGGCGAAACCACGCGAGTTACCCGCCCAAGGACTGTCCGTGGAGTACAGCAACCAGTCGTCGAGGCACACTTCTTCGTGAAACCAGATGGCGTGATCAAGGCTGGCCACTTGCATTTGCGGTTGCCAGATCGATGCGCCGTGGGGCAGTAAAGAGGTGGTCAGCAAGCCAAAGTCTGAGGCGTAGGCCAGCAGGTGTTTGTGCAGTGCCGGTGATTGCGGCAAAGTGCCGGCGGCCTTGAACCAAACTTGCTTGATAGGCTCGCTGATGGCTGGGTTAAGCGGGTCAAGCACTTGTACCGGACGAGTTTCAATGGCTTTGGCGCGGAGCATTTTATCGCGTTTTTCTTTTGATAGAGCTTTGGCCAGGTGCGGTGATAACTCTTCTTCAGGAATAAGGTCTTCGGGTTGCGGCACGTCAGGCATTTCAGTTTGGTGGCGAAAGCCTTCTTCTTGCTCATGGAAGGAAGCGCTGCAGGTAAAGATAGTGTGGCCGTTTTGAATGGCGGTGACCCGGCGTGTGCTAAAACTGCCGCCGTCACGGACGCGTTCAACTTGATAGATAACGGGTTTTTTCGCATCACCAGCACGTAAAAAATAGCCATGCAGGGAGTTGGCTTGCCGTGCGCTATCGACAGTTTGGCTGGCTGCAGATAAGGCTTGCCCGAGAACTTGGCCGCCAAACAGCTGACGAAAGCCTAAATCTTGGCTGGCGCCGCGAAATAAGTTTTCCTCGATGGTTTCCATACTCAATAGCGACACTAATTGGTCAAGAATTGAATTCATTGTGTTCCTCATGGGTTGGCAGAGAGATGATGTTGAGATGCTTGGTTGTGTGACTGCGGAACGGATCTTAAGGCTTTTTTAGACTTTTGTCGGCCATTTGTCGCTGAAAACTAACAGTGAGGGCTTTGGGGTTTTGCCGAGAGCGGCCACTGTATTCAGCGCTGAGGGTGATTCTGAAGTGTTTGTGCGCTGTTTATCCTGCCTTGGCTGAGCGGTATTTGCAGTGCTAGCGGTTGGCGATTGCAGAATTTATTATCAGTGCTTGCGGTGGCGGCCAATGCCCCGTAACCTTTGCTGCGGAGAGTCGATCGGACAGTCGCTGTTTCGCTACTTCGGTAGTGAGAGGGAGGAAAGTCCGGGCTCCATAGGGCAAAGTGCCAGGTAACTCCTGGGAGGCGTGAGCTTACGGATAGTGCCGCAGAAAATTACCGCCTAAGCACGTAAGTGCCGGTAAGGGTGAAAAGGTGCGGTAAGAGCGCACCGCACGGCTGGTAACAGTCCGTGGCTAGGCAAACCCCACTTGGAGCAAGACCAAATAGGGATCCATTAGGCGTGGCCCGCGCTGGATCCGGGTAGGTTGCTTGAGGTCGTCAGTGATGGCGATCCTAGAGGAATGACTGTTCACGACAAAACCCGGCTTATAGATCGACTCTCCACTCTTTTATCTGACCCGCGACCGTTGGTCAGAGCATAAAAAAGCCCAGCTCTTAATGAAACACTTTAACTTGCGTGGTTAAGGTGCTCGTTTGTATGCGGTTATTTTTATTATTCCCTTGTTGCGTAGAAACAGAATGAGTTAACCACTGCTAAGTTACAGACTTATATGGGTTTTCTTGTGTTTATAGCTTGACGCTGGGTGGCTCTGATTTCTATAGTGTGCATAAGTGGCATGAAGTGGGAAAAAGTGGGTTTTTCTACTGGAGTACTGCATAATATAGGGGCATAGCCGTGTTTCGCGGATCAAGCGCTATTAATCTTGACGCCAAAGGGCGCCTTGCGATGCCGAGTCGGTATCGGGAGGAGCTGATTGAACGTTGTGAAGGTCAGTTGGTGATTACCATCGACCTTGCTGATCCGTGCCTATGTATTTATCCCTTGCCTGACTGGGAAAGAATTGAAGCCCAGCTCAGTCAAATGCCATCTCTACGTCCAGAAACCCGTCAACTTAACCGATTGTTGATCGGTAGTGCAGTTGATTTGGAGCTGGATAGTAGTGGCCGCCTGTTGATTCCTGCGCGTTTGCGCGAACAGGCAGGTTTAGCTAAGCAGGTCATGCTAGTAGGGCAGTTGAATAAGTTTCAGCTGTGGGATGAGAAGAAATGGAATGATTTACTCAGCGCTGATCTCGAGGATATTAAAAATCCTGATCACCTACCCGAAGAATTAATGAATCTGGTTTTATAATTATGAGCGAAGCGTTAAGTCACATCACCGTGTTGCTTGATGAGGCGGTTAGTGCCCTCAACGTGCGCCCGGCTGGCTGCTATGTGGACGGCACCTTTGGTCGCGGCGGACACAGTCGACTTATTTTGCAGCAGCTCGCTAGCGCAGGACAGCTGTTAGGTTTTGATAAAGACCCGCTAGCCATCGCCACGGGTCTTGAGCTGCATCAGCAGGATCCGCGTTTTTCTATTGTGCAGCGCAGCTTTGCCGAAATGGATGCGGAGCTTACGCAGCGTCAATTGCTGGGTGCAGTGGATGGTGTACTGCTGGATCTGGGTGTGTCTTCGCCGCAAATTGATGATGCTGAGCGCGGTTTTAGCTTTATGCATGATGGCCCGCTGGATATGCGCATGAACCCTGAGGAGGGGATTAGCGCAGCACAGTGGGTGGCTGAAGTCAGCGCTGAAGAAATGGCCCGGGTCTTTAAAGAGTACGGTGAAGAGCGTTTCGCAAGACGTATGGCTAATGCAGTGGTGGCCCGCCGTGAGCAGCAACCGTTTACCCGCACCGGTGATCTGGCTGCTGTTTTAACTGAGGCTAATCCAGCTTGGGAAAAAGGTAAAAACCCAGCCACCCGCGCTTTCCAAGGTATGCGTATTCATTTAAATAATGAGCTCAGTGACCTTGAAAAGGGGCTAGAGGCAGCAATGGCGGCATTAAAGGTTGGCGGCCGTTTGGTGGTGATTAGTTTCCACTCCTTGGAAGACCGCATTGTTAAGCAGTTTATGCGCCGCTTGGCGAAAGGTGAGGCAGATAACTTGCCGCGTCACTTGCCTATTATCCCAGAGAAATTTGACCCCATTGTGAAGCTCCTGGGCAAGCCGCAATATGCCAGCCCAGCTGAGCTCAAAGCCAATCCACGTGCACGCAGCGCGGTAATGCGTGTGGCGGAGAAGTTACGGTGAGCCGGATTTATGCAAAACCACTACCGCGTTTGAGCGGTATTTTGCTGTTTTTGTTTGTGGCTAATTTGCTTTCAGCAGTGGCGGTTTCGTATGCCTCACATAACAGCCGTAAGTACTTAAATGAGCTGTTTGAGGCAACGCAAATTCGCGATCGAGCCCAGGCTGAGTGGGGGCGTTTTATTTTAGAACAGAGCACCTGGACCGCGCACAACCGTATTGAAACCCTAGCTGTGCAGCAGTTGGGTATGCATATTCCGGAGCCGGCAGCGGTGCGGATGGTGAGCCCATGAAATACTTTAAAGGCATGGAGCACCCATACCGCTTTATTATTATTTTAGTACTGCTGTTTGCTCTAGTGGCTGCTATTGCTTCACGCATCGTGCACTTGCATATTTTTCGGCATGAGTTTTTAGCCATGCAGGGTGATGCGCGAGCGGTACGTCATATCCCTATTCCAGCGCACCGTGGGGTGATTACCGACCGCAATGGTGAGCCGCTGGCGGTGAGTACGCCGGTGCTGACCTTGTGGGCTAACCCTAAAGAATTATTAGCAGATAAGGCACGCTGGCCAGAGTTGGCTAGCGCTTTGGAGCTGCCGCCGGCTGATTTAGCCAAACGCATTGAAAGCAACGCCGCCCGTGAGTTTATGTATTTGGCTCGCGGCTTAACGCCTGAGCGTGGGCAGGCGGTACTGGAGCGTAAAATTGCTGGGGTGTACAGCAAAGAAGAGTTTCGGCGTTTTTACCCTGCCGGGGAAGTGGCTGCGCACCTGGTTGGTTTTACCGATATTGATGAGCATGGTCGCGAAGGGGTAGAGCTGGCGTTTGATGAGTGGCTCACTGGTGTGCCGGGTAAGCGTCAGGTAATTAAAGATCGTCGTGGCGACTTAATTCGTGATGTACAGGTGAAAGAAAATGCCAAGCCTGGCAAACAGTTGGCATTGTCGATTGACTTGCGTTTGCAGTATTTAGCGCACCGCGAGCTGCGTAATGCACTGCTTGAGTTTGAAGCTAAAGCCGGCTCCTTAGTGATGGTGGACGTGCGCACCGGTGAAGTGTTAGCCATGGTTAATCACCCCACTTACAATCCGAACAACCGACGCCAGCTTAATCCGCAAGCAATGCGTAACCGCGCAATGGTGGATGTGTTTGAACCAGGTTCAACAGTTAAACCTTTTTCCATCGCGGCAGCCTTGGGCACTGGCCGCTGGACGCCAGAATCTACGGTGGATACCGGCAATGGCAGCTTTAAAATTGGGCGCTATACCATTCGTGATGTGTCCCGTGGTGGTTTGCTGGACTTGACGGAAATATTGAAAAAATCCAGTAACGTCGCGATCAGTAAAATTGCTTTGGATATTGGGGCACAGCCGGTGTACGCGATGATGCAAAACGTGGGTTTTGGTGCAGATACCGGTCTAAGTTTCCCCGGTGAACGGGTTGGGCAATTACCCATGCACCGGAAGTGGGGACAGGCAGAAACAGCAACTTTGGCTTATGGCTATGGTTTGTCCGTGACTGCCGTGCAGTTGGCCCATGCTTTTGCTGTATTGGCCAATGATGGTCGCAATATACCGCTCTCGCTCCTGCGTCAAGACCGTGTTCCAGCGGATGGCGTGCAGGTGATGGATGCGCAGATTTCCAAGTCGGTCATGGGCATGTTGCAAGCTGTGGTTGAAGAACCCGGTGGCGGTGGCTCACGAGCGCGAGTGCCGGGTTATCACGTCGGCGGTAAAAGTGGTACCGCGAAAAAATTAGCCAGCGGTGGTGGTTATACCGAAAGCTCCTACCGCTCATTGTTTGCAGGCGTGGCGCCCATTGAAAATCCGCGGGTAGCTGTGGTGGTGGTGATTGATGAGCCAAGTAAAGGCGGATATTACGGTGGTTTGGTGGCCGCCCCAGTGTTTGGTCGCGTGACCGCTGGCGCTTTACGCATGCTCAATGTGCCACCCGATAACTTGCCCACAGAAACACAGACAGCAGTGGTTGGCTCTACACAAGGAGGGCGCGGCTAATGGCAATACCTTTAAATAAATTATTCGCGCAAGCGCCGAGTGCCAACTTAATTCGTGAGTTGACCTTAGACAGTCGCAAAGTACGTCCCGGTGATTTGTTTTTAGCTGTGGATGGTCTTGAGCAAGATGGTCGCGATTATATTGGCGATGCGGTGGCCCGTGGTGCTGCAGCGGTAGTTTACGAAGCTGCTGGCGCGCCCGCTATGCAGGACAGTGAAGCTTTATTGCTGCCGGTACATAATTTGCAAGCGCAGTTGTCAGAGATTGCCGGGCGCTTTTATGGCGAGCCAAGCCGTATGTTGCGTGTGGTTGGGGTCACTGGTACCAACGGTAAGACCAGTGTTACCCAGTTGTTAGCACAGGCATCCGACTTACTAGGTCAGCCATGTGGCTTGATCGGCACTCTCGGTAACGGTTTTTATGGCAACTTAGCCAGTGGTCGGTTTACCACACCGGATCCTCTGACTGTGCAAGCCACTCTCGCTGATTTGAAAAATGCAGGCGCTAAAGTGGTGGCCATGGAGGTGTCTTCCCATGGTTTGGCGCAGCAACGCATTAGCGCAGTGACAGTGGCAGTGGCGGTGTTAACTAACTTGACCCGCGATCACCTTGATTATCACGGCTCGATGCAGGCGTATGCGCAAGCTAAAGCCAGTTTGTTTAACTGGCCAGAATTGCGCACGGCAGTATTGAATATTGATGATGAGTTTGGTCGCGAGCTGGCGACACAAACCAGCGCTACACGGGTTATTAGCTATAGCTTAACCGATAGCAGTGCCAGTATTTATTGCCGCAATACCCGCTTTAGTAACAGTGGAATTGAGGCTGAAGTTGTCACCGCACAGGGTGAAGGTAATTTATCCAGCCATTTACTTGGGCGCTTTAATTTAAGTAATTTGCTTGCGGTTATTGGTGCTTTATTAGCGCTGGGACACTCCCTTGAGCAGGCATTAGCGGTGATCCCCAAATTGCAGAGCCCAGCAGGGCGCATGCAAGTGTTGGGTGGTGCTCAATGCCCAGCGGTGGTGGTGGACTACGCCCATACTCCTGATGCTTTAGAGCAGGTGCTGACTGCCTTGCGCCCACATGTTGGCGCTAATGGCCGTCTGTTGTGTTTATTTGGCTGTGGCGGTGAGCGTGACATCGGTAAGCGTGTGCTGATGGCTGAGGTGGCGGAGCGTTTGGCTGATGCGGTGCTGGTCACCGATGACAACCCCCGCGGAGAAGATCCGGCGGCTATTCGGGCTCAGATCTTACAAGGCTTTAGCGCCCAAGCTGCGGTCACTGAAGTGGCTGGACGCGCCGCCGCGATCGCTCAGTTCGTGGCGCAGGCCAATGCGGGTGATGTGATTGTTCTGGCTGGCAAAGGCCACGAGGATTATCAAGAAATTAATCAGCAGCGTGAGCACTTTTCCGATATCGAACAAGCAGAGCAGGCGTTAGCTGCATGGCAGGTGGCGCATGTTTAAACCAATGCAGTTAAGCCAGTTGCTGGCTCCCTTGCAGGGTTCTCTGCACGGTGCAGACGTTGAGTTTAGCGTGCTGGGTACAGACAGCCGCAAAGTGATCCGTGGACAGTTGTTTGTTGCTTTACGCGGTGAGTTCTTTGATGGGCATGATTATTTAGCAGATGTTGCCAAGCGTGGTGCGGCTGCCGCTGTGGTTGAAGAGTTGCAGCCAGAGGTGAATATTGCGCAGATCTGTGTCGCTGATACGCGCCTGGCTTTAGGGCACATAGCCCTGCTGAATCGTCAACAGTTTACTGGCCCAGCTGTTGCGGTGACTGGTTCGAGCGGCAAAACTACAGTTAAAGAAATGCTTGCGAGTATTTGTCGAAGTGCTTTAGGTAGCCAAGCTGTATTGGCCACTCGCGGTAATTTAAATAATGAGTTGGGTGTACCATTTACCTTGCTCGAGCTTAACGGCCAGCATCGTGCGGCAGTGGTTGAGCTGGGCGCTTCACGTCCCGGGGAAATAGCCTACACGGCAGCTTTAGTACAGCCGCAAGTGGCGGTGATCAGCAATGCTGGCATGGCCCATGCCGGTGAGTTTGGTGGTCCTGAGCATATTATTTTAGCTAAAGGCGAGATTCTGGACGGTTTAACTGCTGCACAGACCGCTGTGCTTAACTTGGATGATCCAGCGTTTGCACAGTGGCGGGCACGCAATAGCCTTTGCCAGGTGCTGAGTTTCTCAACGAAAAATTCAGCAGCTGATATTTACGCCAGTGACATTAATAGCAATGCCCAAGGGCGCATGGGGTTTAACTTACAGGGCGTCGCTGGTGAGTGCTTTATTCAGCTGGCGGTGTTGGGGTTACATAATGTCAGCAATGCCTTGGCCGCGGTGACTGCAGCCCATGCTTTGGGTATGCCGCTGACTGCTATTCAAGAAGGCCTGGAAAGCATGAAGGCTATATCTGGGCGCAGTGTGGTGCATGAGTGTGCCAATCACGTACAAATCATTGATGACAGCTATAACGCCAATCCAGCATCGATTCGTGCCGCTATTGATGTGCTGCAAACGATGCCAGGGCAGCGGGTGCTAGTGCTCGGCGATATGGGCGAGTTGGGGGCTTGGGCAGAGCAAGAGCACGCTCAAGTCGGTGTCTATGCCAACGGTAAAGTTGATGCGGTTTTTGCGGTTGGGCCACTGATGCAGCACGCCATTGCACAATATTCTGGTGTTTCAGGGCACTTTCTCGCGCAAAACAGTCTGATCGAAGCACTACTCGCGCAAGTGAGTGGTCCTGCAACACTTTTAATTAAAGGTTCACGTGGTGCGGCAATGGAAAACGTTGTTAATGCGCTGCGTACTGGTCTAGGGGATGCACTCTGATGTTGCTTTTATTGGCGGAGTACTTACAGCAGTACTACAAAGGCTTTGCGGTCTTTCAGTACCTGACTCTGCGCGGAGTTTTTGGCGTCATTACAGCTTTGTTGATGTCGCTGTGGTTGGGGCCGAAAATGATCCGTAGCTTACAGCGCTTACAAATTGGTCAGTCGGTGCGCACTGATGGTCCGCAATCACACCTTTCAAAATCAGGTACGCCAACTATGGGTGGTGCGTTGATTTTGGCTTCCATTACCATCAGTACCTTGCTCTGGGCTGATCTTAGCAACCGCTATGTATGGATTGTTTTGCTAGTCACCATTTTATTTGGAGCCATTGGCTGGGTGGATGATTACCGTAAAGTGGTGGAGAAAAACTCCCGTGGTTTGCCCGGTCGCTGGAAATACTTTTGGCAGTCTGTATTTGGTTTGGCTGCGGCCTTAGTGCTGTACTTTACGGCGCAAACCCCAGCAGAAACCGCACTGATTGTGCCGTTCTTAAAAGGTATCAGTATTCCGTTGGGTGCTGGCTTTATTGTGCTGACTTACTTAGTGATCGTGGGCACCAGTAACGCGGTCAACCTCACGGACGGTCTCGACGGCTTAGCGATTCTGCCCACAGTGATGGTGGGTGGTGCTTTAGGTATTTTTGCTTATGTGACCGGTCATGTGACCTTTGCTGAGTACTTGTTTATTCCGTACGTGCCCGGTGTGGGCGAGCTGATTATCTTTTGTGGTGCACTGGTGGGTGCCGGTCTAGGCTTTTTATGGTTCAACACCTATCCCGCACAGGTATTTATGGGTGACGTCGGTGCTTTAGCCTTGGGTGCGGCGCTGGGGACTGTGGCGGTGGTAGTTCGCCAGGAAATCGTGCTGTTTATTATGGGCGGAGTGTTTGTGGTTGAAACACTGTCGGTGGTGATTCAAGTCGCCTCCTTTAAATTAACCGGTAAACGCGTGTTTCGGATGGCACCGATCCATCACCACTTTGAATTGAAAGGTTGGCCAGAGCCACGGGTGATAGTGCGTTTCTGGATTATTACCGTAGTGCTAGTCCTGATTGGACTGGCGACCCTGAAGTTGAGGTAAGACTGGTGCAGAGCAATCGTCAGCAAGCACAGGTCGTGGTCGGCCTGGGTAAAAGTGGTATGTCTCTGGTGCGTTTTTTAGCGCGCCACGGGCAGGCTTTTGCCGTTGCTGACAGCCGTGAGACACCACCAGAGCTCAGTACCTTGCAGCGCGAGTACCCGCAGGTGAGTGTGCATTGTGGTCCATTGTCGGCAGCACAGTTAAGTGCCGCGCAGGTGTTATACGTCAGTCCTGGTTTAGCCTTAAGTACACCGGCACTGCAGGCGGCAATCGCGCAAGGCGTCAGCATCTCTGGGGACATTGATTTGTTTGCTCAATATGCCCGTGCACCCATTGTGGCGATTACCGGCTCTAATGCGAAAAGTACTGTCACCACTTTAGTGGGGCAGATGTTTGCTGCAGCCGGTCTCAAGGTCGCCATTGGCGGTAACTTAGGCGTACCAGCGCTTGACCTGCTGGATGATGCGGTGGATGTGTATGTGATGGAGTTATCCAGCTTTCAGTTGGAAACCACCACTCATCTGCAAGCGCGTGTCGCTGTGTGTTTAAACATCAGTGAAGATCATATGGATCGCTATGACGATCTGCAGGATTATATTGCTGCTAAACAGCGAGTGTTTAACGCTGCCCAGGCGCTGGTAGTAAACCGTGATGATCTGCTCTCGCAGCCTCAGCAAGCGCATACTAGCGTCATTAGTTTTGGCCTGTCGCAACCGGCGGCGGGAGAGTTTGGCTTACGTGAGCACCAAGGTGAAACCTATTTAGCTTATGGGAATGAACTGCTCTTAGCGGTGAGTCGTTTAAAAGTTCGTGGCAGCCACAACTATGCCAATGCTCTGGCCGCTTTGGCCATTGGCGCATCTATGGCACTGCCCATGGCGGCCATGTTGACGGCGCTGCAGGCGTTTGCAGGGCTTGAGCACCGATGCCAGTGGCTGCGCACTAGGCATGGCGTGGATTGGTATAACGACTCCAAAGCCACTAATGTCGGTGCGGCATTAGCGGCCATTGAAGGGCTCGGAGCTGATAGCTCGGGCAAGCTGGTATTGATTGCTGGTGGCGATGGCAAGGGCGCAGACTTTTCCAGCCTGCAGGCACCTGTAGCGCAGTATTGCCGTGCGGTGATTGTTTTGGGGCGTGATGCCGAGCAGGTTGCACAAGCTTTGGCTGCAGCTGTGCCGATTGAGCGAGTCAGCAGCCTGACTGCAGCAGTGCAGTTGGCCGCGCAATTAGCACAAGCAGGCGATAGCGTTTTGTTGGCGCCGGCTTGCGCCAGTCTGGATATGTTCAAAAGCTTTGAAGAGCGTGGTGAAAAATTTGCGCAAGCGCTTGAGGAGTTGCCATGAATATTCGCAACGCGTTTTCGCTGCCGTCACCTTGGCGCCATAACAATCAAATGGACATTGATTTCCCGCTATTAGTGGCTTGCGCATTACTGATGGGCATCGGTTTGGTCATGATTGCCTCGGCGTCATCGGCCATTGCCGATACCAATACCGGCAATACTTTCCATTACTTTATTCGCCACATGATTTATATCGTGGTGGCCTTAACTGCTGGCGCTTTAACGTTATTTGTACCAATGGCAGTGTGGCAGCGCTATAGCGGCTGGCTGCTGGTGTTGGCCTTTTTTGTGTTAATTCTGGTGTTGATTCCGGGCATTGGCCGTGAAGTGAACGGCTCCATGCGCTGGATTGGTGTGGGGGTATTTAATATCCAACCATCGGAACTGGCCAAGCTGTTTATGGTGATTTTCATTGCTGGGTTTTTAGTACGCCGCAAAGATGAGGTTAAGCAGCGCTTGCGCGGTTTACTCAAGCCATTATTTCTCGCGCTGCTGATGGCCGGACTCCTGATTAAAGAACCCGACTATGGCGCTGTGGTGGTGATGCTGGGCACTGTGGTGATCATGCTGTATTTAGGTGGTGTGCGCTTAATGCTGTCACTGCCTTTACTCGCTATTTTGATTTTTGGTTTGGTGCAGTTTGTTGGTCTTGAAGGCTATCACTTGGCGCGCCTAACCAGCTTTACTAACCCGTGGGAGGATCAATACGGCAGTGGTTACCAGCTCACCCAGGCGCTGATTGGTTTTGGCCGTGGCGAGTGGTTTGGTTTGGGCTTGGGGAACAGTATTCAAAAACAATTTTTCCTACCAGAGGCGCATACCGACTTTGTTTTTTCGGTGCTAGCAGAAGAGTTGGGCATGTTTGGCGCTTTAGTGACGTTGCTACTGTTTGCCTTTGTCAGTGTGCGCGCCTTAATGATTGGCGCTTGGGCTGAGCAAGCTAAGCAGTACTACTCAGCCTATGTTGCCTATGGCTTGGCCCTGCTGTGGATTGCGCAAGTGGTGATTAATCTTGGGGTAAATACCGGTTTGTTACCCACTAAAGGTTTAACTCTGCCTTTTATCAGTTATGGCGGTAGCTCCTTAGTGGTCTGCTGCGTGAGTTTAGCGATTTTATTACGGATTGAATGGGAGCGGCGCACGCAATTGCTGTCGGCCAACTCAATGAGTAAGGCGCAAATTGCTGCCATGGCCAAGGGGGTGCGTGATGCGCGGTAATATTTTAATTATGGCGGCCGGTACCGGTGGTCACGTGTTTCCTGCTTTAGCCTGTGCGCAAGAATTTAAAGCTCGCGGTTATCAAGTGCATTGGTTGGGAGCTGGGCGCGGCATTGAAAATGAGCTGGTGCCTGAAGCGGGCTTTACCTTACACACCTTAAAAGTGGATGGTTTGCGTGGCAAAGGCGTGGCTTCATTATTGACGGCCCCCTTTAAACTGCTGGCTGCGCTATGGCAGGCCAAACGCTTAATGGGTCAATTGCAGCCCGTATGTGTTTTAGGCTTCGGTGGTTATGTGACTGGGCCTGGTGGTTTGGCAGCGAAGTTGTCATCAGTGCCGCTGGTGATTCATGAGCAAAATGCCGTGGCGGGAACAGCCAATCGAGCTTTGTCAGTGTTTGCTACGCGGGTGTGTGAGGCTTTTCCGGGGACATTTAAACAGCGCAAAAACTGTGTCACAACCGGCAACCCAGTACGTGAGTCATTGTTTTTAGCAACACCGCGTAATGACTTGCAGCAGCGCGCAGTGAACCTGTTAGTGCTAGGTGGCAGCCTAGGTGCTGAGCCACTGAATAAGTTAGTGCCGGCAGCTTTAGCGCAATTGCCGCAAGAGTTACGCCCAGAGGTTTTTCATCAAGCGGGACGCGAGCACGATCAAATTACCCGCGAGCGTTATGCAGAGGCTGCTGTAGTCGCGCAAGTGGTGCCCTTTATCAGTGATATGGCGCGTGCTTATGCTTGGGCGGATTTAGTTATTTGCCGCGCTGGTGCGTTAACTGTCAGTGAGCTGGCAGCGGCTGGTTTGGCAGCATTTTTAGTGCCACTGCCGCATGCCATTGATGATCACCAAACCCGCAATGCAGAATTTTTGGCAAAGCAAGGCGCTGCTGTCTTGTTGCCGCAACATGCTACTGATGCAGATCGTTTGGCTGCACTGTTAAAAGAGGTATTGATGGATAAGCAACGCATTAAAACCATGGGCGAACAAGCGCGACTACAGGCGCAGCCCGATGCTACACAGCAAGTTATCGCTGTGTGTTTGGAGGTGGCCCGTGGTTGATTTATTACAGCCAACATCAGCAGAAATGCGCCGTATGCGCCGAATTCGCCGCATTCATTTTATTGGTATCGGCGGTACCGGTATGTGTGGGATTGCGGAAGTATTGCGCAACCTGGGCTATGAAGTGTCGGGCTCTGATCTTAAGCCTTCAGCGGTCACTGAGCGCTTGCAAAGCCTTGGGGTGAATGTGGTGTTCGGCCATCACGCGGAAAACGTTGAGCATGCGGATGTATTGGTGGTCTCCAGTGCGATTAATCCATCCAATCCAGAAGTGGCACGGGGCCTAGAGCGCCGTATTCCTGTCGTGCCTCGTGCGGAAATGCTTGCTGAATTGATGCGCTACCGTCATGGCATTGCGGTGGCTGGTACCCATGGCAAAACCACGACAACCAGCTTGTTAGCCTCAGTGTTTGCCGCAGCGGGTCTTGATCCAACCTTTGTGATTGGCGGCCGCTTAAATGCCGCAGGCAGTAACGCGCAGCTGGGTGGCGGTTGCTATCTCATCGCGGAAGCCGATGAAAGCGACGCCAGCTTCTTGCACTTGCAGCCGATGGTGTCGGTGGTGACCAATATTGATGCTGACCACATGAGCACATACGGCGGTGACTTCAATAAGCTGAAGAAAACATTTGTTGATTTTTTACATAACTTACCGTTTTACGGTTTGGCAGTGCTGTGCATTGATGATCCATCAGTGCGGGAAATCGCCAAGCAAGTGAAGCGACCAATGATTACTTACGGCTTCTCCGATGATGCTGATTTGCGTGCGGTGGATATCTCCCAAGCGGGCATGCACACCTCGTTTACCGTATTGCGCAAAGGTCGCGAGCCATTGCCCGTATCGGTGAATATGCCGGGTAAACACAATGTGCTCAATGCTTTGGCGACCATTGCCATTGCCACTGATGAAGGCATTGCTGATTCGGCAATTATCGCAGGTCTATCTGGTTTTGAAGGCGTTGGTCGGCGCTTCCAAGTGTTTGGCGAGTTGCCTGTTGCTGGCGGTAACGTGATGTTGGTGGATGATTATGGTCATCACCCTAGCGAAGTCGCGGCAGTGATTAAAGCAGTGCATGATGGTTGGCCAAACCGTCGCTTAGTGATGGTCTATCAGCCGCACCGTTACAGCCGTACCCGTGATTTATACGAAGATTTTGTACAGGTTTTAGGTGAAACCAATGTGCTACTGATGCTGGAAGTGTACCCAGCTGGGGAAGAACCTATTCCTGGCGCAGGCAGCCGTCAGCTGTGCCATAGCATTCGTCAACGCGGCCGTCTTGATCCTTTATATGTGGAACGTGGTGCTGATTTAGCGCCGTTGTTACAGCCCTTATTACAGCCCGGCGATATTTTACTGTGCCAAGGTGCAGGGGATGTTGCTGGCATTGCGCCGAGTTTAATTAAACACCCGTTATTTAATCCACAGGAGGCGCAGTCATGAGTCAGCCGCTTGCTCCACAAGCTTTTGGCCGAGTTGCTGTTTTGTATGGCGGACACAGTGCTGAGCGTGAGGTTTCGCTTAAATCAGGCGCGGCAGTTTTAGCTGCTCTGCAAGCTGCAGGTGTCGATGCCTTCGCCATTGACGTGGGTGATGATTTGCTTGCGCAGCTGTGTGCAGAGCGCATTGATCGGGCTTTTATTGTCTTGCATGGCCGTGGTGGTGAAGACGGTACGGTGCAGGGCTTGCTAGAGTGTGCGGGTATTCCCTATACCGGCAGTGGCGTGTTGGCCTCGGCTTTAGCCATGGACAAACTGCGCACTAAGCAAATTTGGCACAGTGTCGGTTTACCGACCCCGCGCCATGCCACTCTTAGCAGCGCGCAGGACTGCGAGCAGGCAGCGCAAACCTTAGGTTTCCCCTTAATTGTGAAGCCAGCCAATGAGGGCTCCAGCATTGGTATGGCGAAGGTTGATGACTTAGCCGCGTTACTCACGGCTTGGCAAGCTGCACGCGAGTTTGACTCGCAAGTGTTAGTTGAGCAGTGGATCACCGGGCCAGAGTTTACTGTGGCCATGTTGGGTGGGCAGGTATTACCGCCGATTCGCTTAGCGACCAACAACGCTTTTTATGATTATGAAGCCAAGTACTTATCCAATGAGACGCAGTATCAGATTCCTTGCGGTTTAAACGCGCAAAAAGAAGCGGAGCTGCGCAACTTAACTGCACAGGCATGCCAAGCCTTAGGGGTGACCGGGTGGGGGCGTGCCGATGTGATGCAGGACGCTGAGGGGCGTTTTTGGTTATTAGAGGTAAACACAGTCCCCGGCATGACGGATCACAGCTTAGTGCCAATGGCGGCGCAGGCAGCGGGCTTAGATTTCAGTGCTTTGGTGCTGCAGATTTTGGCTGGCACCTTGCAGGCGCGAGGTTAACCCTGTGGCTAGTGCAACGCAGCAAAAGAAGACTGCCGCTCGGCGTGGGGCGACGCGAAAAGCGCCTGCGCGCGGGGCCAGTCGTGCTGCGTCGCCGAAAAAGTCACGGCAATGGCCGCAGCCGAATTGGAAAATAATTGCTCGTGTGGCTGTGCTTGCATTAGCGCTTGCGCTGTTATTTGGGGTTGCGCGTGGCTGGCCGTTATTGCAGCCGCACATCAACCCACAGATTTCTAAAATCCGTGTGCTTGGTGAGTTAAGCGCGCTGCGGCAAGAAGCAGTAGAGCAGCAGTTGCTGCCCTACAGTACGGGCTTGTTTTTATCCGTGGATATCCAACGGGTGCGCAGTGCCTTAGAGGAATTGCCCTGGGTTGCTAGCGCTGAGGTTAGTCGTATTTGGCCAGATCAGCTGGAGGTTGTGATTCAAGAACAGTTGCCGGTGGCACGTTGGGGCGAGAAAGCGTTGTTGAGCACTCAGGGTTACTTATTTACCACTGCAGACGTTGATGCTTATGCGCACTTACCTCAATTGCTCGGCCCTAAAGATGCGCAGTTGCGAGTGATGCAGCAGTACCTGACGTTTAGTCAGGCGCTGCGGCCTTTAGGTTACTCGATTAAACAGCTGGAAATGCGTGAGCGTGGCAGTTGGTTTTTAACCACACAAACGGGGCTGCAGCTGTTATTTGGACGTGATCACTTGGTGGATAAAATGCGTCGTTTTGCTGTGGTACATGAGAAAGAGTTGAAGCAACAAATTGATAAAATTGAACGGGTTGATTTGCGTTATGCCAATGGCTTGGCCGTTGCTTGGCGCGCCCCGACTGACAGCGAGACTACAGCAGTGGTGGCACAGTGAAGGAGAGAAAATTGATGGCACAAGAGAATAACCACAACATGATTGTTGGTCTTGATATCGGCACGTCCAAAGTTGTGGCGCTGGTCGCCGAAGTCACTCCTGAGGGTGAGCTGAATATTATTGGTATTGGCACCCACCCAACCCGCGGCTTAAAAAAAGGCGTGGTGATTAATATTGAGTCAACCGTGCAATCCTTGCAAAGAGCAATAGAAGAAGCACAGAGCATGGCTGCTTGCCATATTCACTCAGCTTTTGTGGGCATTGCCGGCAGCCATATTCGTAGTCAAAACTCCGATGGCATTGTCGCGATTCGTGATCGCGAGGTCAGTAGCGCGGATTTAGAGCGAGTACTTGATGCAGCTCAGGCTGTAGCCATCCCATCGGATCAAAAAGTGCTGCACACCTTGGCGCAAGATTATGTGATTGATAATCAAGAAGGTGTGCGTGAGCCACTGGGCATGTCCGGTGTGCGTTTAGAGGCACGGGTACATGTGGTGACTTGCGCCATTAACGCTTCACAAAACATTGAGAAGTGTGTGCGCCGCTGTGGCTTAGAAATTGAAGATGTGATTCTTGAGCAGCTGGCCTCGGCCACCGCCGTGCTAACTGATGATGAGAAAGAGCTTGGCGTGTGTTTAGTGGATATCGGTGGTGGTACCACAGACATTGCCATCTTTACCGAAGGCGCGATTCGTCATACGGCAGTGATTCCAATTGCCGGTGATCAAGTCACCAATGACATTGCCATGGCCCTGCGCACACCAACGCAATATGCCGAAGAAATTAAAATTCGTTACGCCTGTGCTTTAGCCAAGTTAGCTGGCCCCGGCGAGACCATTAAAGTGCCGAGTGTGGGCGATCGTCCGCCACGTGAGCTGTCGCGCCAAGCTTTGGCTGAAGTGGTGGAGCCGCGCTACGAAGAACTGTTTAGCCTGATTCTCGCCGAGCTGCGTCGCAGTGGTTACGAGGACATGATTCCAGCAGGCATCGTGCTGACCGGTGGTACCGCCAAAATGGAAGGTGCGATTGAGTTGGCAGAAGAAATTTTCCATATGCCGGTGCGACTAGGAGCGCCCCAAGGCATTAAAGGTATTGGTGATGTTGTCCGCAACCCAGTCTATTCAACCGCGGTTGGTTTACTGGTCTATGGTCTGCGTAAACAGACCGAAGGTACGATTTTACCAGGCCCTGGCTACGAGCATTTAGAAGAAAAAACGCCAGTGTTAACCCGTGTTAAACGCTGGCTACAAAATCAGTTGTAATTAAAAATACCAGTGCAAGCTGGACTATAACGATAAGGGTAGGAGAGAGCTATGTTTGAATTAGTTGACCAGACTCCGCAGAGTGCTGTGATTAAAGTTATCGGTGTCGGTGGTGGTGGCGGTAACGCTGTTAACCACATGGTGGCCAATAATATCGAAGGTGTTGAGTTCATTTGTGCTAACACTGATGCGCAAGCGTTGCGTGATATTACTGCGCGCACTATTTTGCAACTTGGCACTAATGTCACTAAAGGTTTAGGTGCCGGCACCAATCCTGATGTTGGACGTCAAGCTGCTGAAGAAGACCGTGAGCGCATTGCAGAAGTTCTACAAGGAACTGACATGGTATTTATCACCACAGGAATGGGTGGTGGTACCGGTACCGGTGCTGCGCCAATTATTGCGCAAGTGGCAAAAGAAATGGGTATTTTGACTGTGGCGGTTGTCACCCGTCCTTTCCCGTTTGAAGGCCGTCGTCGTTTGCAAATTGCGAACGAGGGTATCCGTGCGTTGAGCGAACACGTGGATTCTTTGATTACTATTCCCAATGAAAAACTTCTGACAATACTGGGCAAAGATGCCAGCTTATTGTCTGCATTTGCTAAAGCCGATGACGTTTTAGCGGGTGCGGTACGGGGTATTTCTGACATCATTAAGCGCCCAGGCATGATTAACGTTGACTTTGCTGACGTTAAGACTGTGATGAGCGAGATGGGTATGGCTATGATGGGCACAGGTTGTGCCAGCGGTCCAAATCGTGCCCGTGAAGCGACCGAAGAAGCGATCCGTAACCCATTGCTCGAAGATGTTAACTTGCACGGTGCGCGGGGTATTTTGGTAAATATCACTGCCGGCCCTGACTTGTCTTTGGGCGAGTACGCTGAAGTGGGTAGCATCATTGAAGAGTTTGCCTCTGATGAAGCTATGGTCAAAGTCGGTACGGTGATTGATCCAGATATGCGTGATGAGCTGCATGTTACTGTGGTCGCTACTGGTTTAGATGCGCGTGTAGAAAAGCCCGTAAAGGTGGTGGATAACACCAGTACGCTAAAAGTCAGCACCACAGTGCCTGCGATGACGCCGGTTCTGGATGATGACAAAGAAGTGAACTATAACCAGTATGATCGTCCGACGACACAGCGCCGTGCAGCCGGTGGGGCAGCGACTGCCAGCAAGCCAAGTAACCAAGAAGAGATGGATTATTTAGATATTCCAGCTTTCTTACGTCGCCAAGCGGATTGAGTAAATGTTTGGTTTGCCGGTTGATTTCTTTATTGGCGCGGCATCTGTTAAGATGCTGCGCATTATTGAAACCTATTCGCAACCAGTATAGCAGCGGCTTAAGTCATGATTAGACAACGCACCTTGAAAAATATTATCCGTGCCACCGGTATCGGTTTGCACTCAGGCGAAAAGGTCTACCTGACTTTGCGTCCGGCAGCAGTGAATACGGGTATCGTATTTCGCCGCATGGATTTAGATCCAGTGGTAGAAATACCTGCTCTAGCAAAAAATGTGGGCGAGACCACTATGTCAACGACGCTGGTTAAAGGCGACGTTAAAGTGGATACCGTTGAGCACCTCTTGTCTGCCATGGCAGGCTTGGGAATTGATAACGCTTACGTCGAGCTATCGGCTTCTGAAGTACCTATCATGGATGGTAGTGCAGGGCCTTTTGTCTTTTTGATCCAGTCCGCTGGATTAGAAGAGCAAGATGCGCCTAAAGAGTTCATCCGGATTTTACGGGAAATTACCGTAGAAGATGGCGAGAAGCGTGCCACTTTTGTTCCTTTTGAAGGGTTTAAAGTGGGCTTTGAAATAGAATTCGACCATCCAGTGTTCGCCGGCCGTACACAAACGGCCTGCGTCGACTTCTCCAGCACTTCTTTTGTAAAAGAAGTGAGTCGTGCCCGCACCTTTGGTTTTATGCGCGATATAGAGTATTTGCGCACCAACAATTTGGCATTAGGCGGCAGCGTCGACAATGCCATTGTTGTGGATGAAGACTCTGTCTTGAACGAAGACGGTTTGCGTTATGAGGATGAGTTCGTTAAACACAAAATCCTCGATGCCATTGGTGATTTATATTTGCTAGGCAAAAGTTTGATTGGTGAGTTCCGTGGCTATAAGTCGGGACATGCGCTAAATAATCTCTTGTTAAGAACGCTTCTAGAGCAGCCTGATGCTTGGGAAGTGGTGACTTTTGCAGATGCAAGCACAGCTCCAATTTCCTATATGCGCCCTGCGGCGGCGATATAGGCTAAGCAGTACTCTTAAACCACCCTTTATGGGTGGTTTTTTTTTGCCTGGCTGTTTCTGTTAGGCATGGTCCAGCTCAGTATTGTTCTTAATGATAATGGTGGTTCATTAAAATCAATAAAGCTTCTGCTTGTGCTGCAGCTCGCCTAGTCTCTGCTTAAATATTGTTGCCCACTGGCAACTTAGGAGGACACTATGGACTTTTCTTATAGCGCAAAAACTCAAGCCTTGCGCGAGCAGTTAACCAACTTTATGGATCAGCACATTGTGCCGCGCATTGGCGCTTGGCAACAAGAAGTTGCCGCGGGCATTTACCCTGTGTCTTTTATGGAAGACTTAAAAGCCTTAGCGCGCTCGGAAGGCTTATGGAATTTATTTTTACCTTCGCTAAAAGACGGTGAGCCAGGTCAGGGTTTGAGTAACCTTGAGTACGCCCCCTTGGCTGAGATCATGGGGCGCGTCAGCTGGGCATCTGAAGTGTTCAACTGTAATGCGCCAGATACAGGCAACATGGAACTGCTGCATATGTTCGCTACTGCAGAGCAGCGTGAGCAGTGGTTGAACCCCTTGCTAGCCGGAGAAATACGTTCGGCATTTGCCATGACAGAGCCAGATGTGGGTTCATCTGATGCCAGTAATATTCAGACTCTGATTCGTCGTGACGGTGATGAGTATGTGATCAATGGCCGTAAATGGTTTATTACTAATGCTGCACACCCTAACTGTAAGTTTATGATCGTCATGGGTAAAACTGACCCAGATGGTGATGCTAAACGTCAACAAAGCATGGTGATTGTGCCCATGGACACCCCGGGTGTTGAGGTTGAACGCAATATCCCAGTGATGAACCATATTGCTCCGGAAGGGCACTGTGAGATCGTCTTGCGTGATGTGCGTGTGCCAGCAGCAAACTTACTCGCTGAAGAGGGCGACGGCTTTATGATGGCGCAGGCGCGCTTAGGGCCGGGTCGTGTGCACCACTGCATGCGTTCGATTGGTATGGCCGAGCTGGCTTTGGAATTGATGGTAGAGCGTGCCCAAGAGCGTAAAACCTTTGGTCGCTACTTGTTTCAGCATGGCAGTGTTTCTGAGTGGATTGCCCGCTCCCGCATGGAAATTGAACAGGCGCGCTTGTTGGTATTAAAAACAGCGTGGATGATTGATGAAGTGGGTGCGCGTACTGCACGTAAAGAGATCGCCATGATTAAAGCTGTCATTCCCACGATGCACTCACAAGTGGTTGATCGTGCGATCCAAGTCTTTGGTGCTATGGGTTTAACCCCTGACACCCCACTGTCTGACTTGTGGATTGGCGCACGTTGCTTACGCCTCGCCGATGGCCCTGATGAGGTGCACTTGCGCAGTATTGCACGCATGGAGTTGCGCGATAGCGAAGCCAAGCGCGGTCATACGGCAGCCTACTTAACGCCACCTGAGCGTTAGTAAGTATTCAACTCGATGAAAACGAAAACAGCCCTGCATTGACAGGGCTGTTTTTTGTGCTTGTGGCGTACTGCTAGAGACCTTAATACAAGGGCGTTTGCTCTTCATCCTCTGGTGATAATTTGGTTTTCCAACCTTCTTGGCCAGGCAGAATTATATTGAGTAATAAGGCAATTACCGCGCAGAGTGAAATGCCTGATAAAGCAAAATCACCGCTGCCAATATGCATTCCGCCAATCCCGAAGACTAAGGTGACTGAGACAATAATCAAGTTGCGGGCTTCGGATAAGTCCACCTGATTACGAATTAAAGTATTTAAACCAACCACCGCAATAGAGCCAAACAGTAGGCACAAAATCCCCCCCATGACCGGCACTGGAATACTTTGCAGGGCTGCTCCAAATTTTCCAATAAAGGCTAGAGCCATAGCAATCACTGCAGCCCATGTCATAATTTTGGGGTTGTAGTTTTTCGTCAGCATGACCGCGCCAGTGACTTCTGCATAGGTTGTATTGGGTGGGCCACCGAGCATGCCGGCCGTGGTGGTGGCTAAGCCATCACCCAGAAGGGTGCGATGCAGACCAGGCTGTTTAATGTAGTTTTGCCCCGTCACACTGCCGATCGCAATGATGCCGCCAATGTGCTCAATGGCCGGAGCTAAAGCCACGGGCAACATAAACAAGATCGCACCAAGGTGAAACTCTGGGGCAACAAAGGCTGGTGGCGCAAACCAAGGTGCTAGAGCAATAGCTTCGGTGCTGACCTGACCTAAAATCACCGCCAAGCTACAGCCAACGATGATACCGGCCAAAATGGGCACTAAACGAAATAGACCGCGGCCTAAAGTGGCGACCGCTAATGTGGTCACTAGGGCTGACATGGAAATGAGCATGGCAGTGGGGTAAGCAATGAGCTGGTTGGCGCCGTCCCCTGACTTACCCATGGCCATATTCACCGCGGTGGGCGAGAGTGCCAAACCAATGCACATGATCACCGGTGCAATTACCACTGGCGGTAAGAGTTTGTCGATAAAGCCGGTACCCTTAAGGCGTACCGCTGCACTGAGCAGCATATACACAGCGCCCGAGGCCATAATTGCACCCAGCACTGCCGGTAAACCAAAGTTGGTTTTGGCGTACAAAATAGGGGCAATAAAGGCAAAGCTTGAGGCCACGAACACTGGCACTTGGCGCTTGGTTACTAGCTGGAAAAGTAATGTACCTATACCCGCAGTAAAAAGCGCAACGTTTGGATCCATGCCGGTAATCAGCGGCATCAGCACTAATGCACCAAAGGCGACAAAGAGCATTTGCGCACCGGCGACAGCCTGACGCCAGATGGGCTCAGGAGGGTGAGTCAGCATTGCTTAGCTCTCCTTTTGCTTGGTACCAAATATTTTGTCTCCGGCATCACCCAGGCCCGGCACAATATAACTGTTGCTGTCTAAGCCTTGGTCAATGGAGGCGGTATAAATAGCTACATCGGGGTGAGCTGCGCTGACTGCGGCAATACCTTCCGGTGCGGCAACTAAGACCATGGCGCGAATTTCTTTACAGCCAGCCTTTTTTAACAGGTCAATGGTGGCAATCATCGAGTTGCCGGTGGCCAACATAGGGTCAATAATTAATGACAGGCGTGCTGGCATATCGGGGGCAAGTTTTTCTAAGTAGGTGTGGGCGGCTAGGGTATCCTCGTTGCGCACCACGCCAACAGCGCTGACTTTAGCGCCTGGAATCAAGCTTAAAACGCCTTCAAGCATACCAATACCAGCGCGTAAAATAGGTACAACAGTGATTTTTTTACCGGCTATTTTCTCAACTTCTACCGCACCGTTCCAACCTTCGATAACGTGGGTTTCTAAGCGCAGGTCTTTAGTCGCTTCATAAGTAAGTAGGGTGCCAAGTTCTTGGGCAAGCTCACGAAAGTTTTTTGTGCTGATATCAGCGCGGCGCATTAAACCAAGTTTGTGACGGATTAGCGGGTGACGGATTTCATGGGCAGACATGAAAAGCTCCAAAGATTAGGTGAAGTAGGTGTCTAGATTAAACGAAATAGAGGCGAAACGGCACTTTGTTTACTATCAATACTTGCTCAAAACAGTCTGTCGCAGTACCTTTTGCCCACTAAACCTTTAACGAAGAGCTCAGTAATGCCTGCTAACCTTGAACATATCCAGCAAATCATGGCCGAAGCCGATACTTTATTCAGCACCGAAGAAGTCGAAGCGGCCATTGACCGTGTTGCTGAGCAGATCAATCAGAAATTATTTGACAGTAACCCTGTGGTTTTTTGTGTGATGAATGGTGGTTTGATTTTTTCTGGAAAATTACTGACCAAGTTAACCTTTCCGCTAGAGCAGTCGTATTTGCACGCCAGTCGCTACCGCAATGAAACCAGCGGCGGCGAACTGTTTTGGAAAGCTAAGCCAGAAGTGTCATTTATGGACCGTGAAGTATTGATTATTGATGATATCTTAGATGAGGGGCATACCCTGACGGCTATTGTGGATTTCTGTAAGCGTGCCGGTGCCAGCAAAGTGCACACTGCTGTTTTAATGGATAAGCAGCATGAGCGTAAAGCGCGCCCTGACTTGAAAGCGGATTTTGTTGGCTTATATTGTGAAGACCGTTATATTTTTGGTTACGGTATGGATTATAAAGGCTACTGGCGTAATGCTGCGGGTATTTATGCGGTAAAAGGCATGTGATATTGGCTAGCAGCTACTTTTTCGCGTGTTGAGCAAGGCGCTCTAATGCTTTGCGCAGCACCGGGTCACGGGTAGCTTCAGCGCTGGCTTGAATCATTTGCCCGGCTTGCTCTGAGAGCTCAATGCTGCGCGGTGGCGGTGTGTTAGGCTGGCTTGGCGGTCGTACTTTAAATTGAATCCGACTCAGCTGATTAAACTCAGGGACGCTTTGCAGTTGTTGTAGCAAGCGTTTTTGTTGGTAGCGTAAGCGGGTGGCCCAATGCCCGTCACTGACGATTAAAGTTAGCGTGCCGTCTTGATAAGTCGCAAGGCGACAATATGGGCGTACAGCAGGTTGCAAGTATTGGTTGAGAAGAACTTGTAAGCGGTCAATGATCTGCGCACGTGCTACTAAGCGTTGCAGTGAAGCATTATTGTGCAACACCGTGTCGGTTTTTTGCGCTTTAATAGGACGGTAGCTCATAGCTCACCTCGTACGGCAGGTTGATTACTTTGGTGTGAGCGTTTGGCCGGATAGGCCTTGAATTATGCTCAAGTCAGTACCATGTTACATAATCAGTATAGCCGACAAAAATAGAGTGGCTGTGGTTTAGGAATTATATTAACTGCCCGGTAAGTATGCGTGTTGATAAAGGCTACTTTATTCGCTAGCAAATACGGGTAGAATGGATTTTTTGTGCGGGTGAGTGCAGTACGACTTACGCGCCTTCACCCCCAAAAATGGAAACGTTATTAATTATGTTCGCGCCCTTATTCAGAAAGCTCCTTGGAAGCAAAAACGATCGTGATGTCAAACGCATGTATAAAGTGGTGAATACCATTAATGCGCTTGAAGAGCAGATGGTGGCTCTGTCCGATGAGCAGTTGCAAGCTAAAACCAATGAGTTTCGTGAGCGTTTTGCGGGTGGTGAAAGTCTTAATAAACTCCTGCCTGAAGCTTTCGCAGTGGTGCGAGAAGCCAGTAAGCGTGTCATGGGGATGCGCCACTTTGATGTACAGCTGATTGGTGGGCAAACCTTGCATGCAGGCAAGATTGCCGAAATGCGCACCGGTGAGGGTAAAACGTTAGTGGCAACCTTGGCGGTCTATTTAAATGCACTGCCGGGTAAAGGTGTGCATGTGGTGACGGTCAACGACTATCTAGCGCGCCGTGACGCCAATTGGATGCGTCCTTTGTATGAGTTTTTGGGCTTGAGTGTTGGCGTCGTTGTGCCTTTCCAAGATCCAGAAGATAAGCGCGCCGCCTATGCCAGCGATATTACCTACGGTACCAATAACGAATTTGGGTTTGACTACCTGCGCGACAATATGGCGTTTAGCCTAGAAGAGAAATTCCAGCGCGAATTGCACTTTGCCGTCATTGATGAAGTGGACTCGATCTTAATTGATGAGGCGCGTACGCCTTTGATTATTTCTGGTCAAGCCGAAGACAGCTCTGAGTTGTATAAAAAAATCAACTTGATTATCCCTACCTTGAAACGTCATTTAGTGGGTGAAGATGAGCAAGTGCTGGAGGACGGCCACTACACCATTGATGAAGAAAGCCGCCAAGTAGAGCTGAACGAAGCCGGTCACCAGTATATTGAAGAAAAGCTTACAGAAATGGGCCTGTTGGCTGAGCATGAGTCGTTGTACTCTTCGAGCAACCTGAGCTTGCTAACCCACGTCAATGCCGGCTTGCGTGCACACACGCTGTTTCACCGTAACGTTGAGTATATTTTACAAAATGGTGAGGTGGTGCTGGTTGATGAGCATACCGGCCGCACCATGCACGGGCGTCGTTTATCAGAAGGCTTGCACCAAGCCATTGAAGCCAAAGAAGGTGTGCATATTCACCCAGAAAGCCAAACTCTGGCTTCGACCACTTTCCAGAACTACTTCCGTTTATACGAAAAGCTTTCGGGCATGACGGGTACGGCTGACACTGAAGCCTTTGAGTTCAGACAGATTTACGGCTTAGATGTCACTGTTATCCCAACGCACCGTAAAGTTGCGCGAATTGACCACAATGATTTGGTGTTTTTAACGCAGCCAGAAAAATATCTAGCCATTATCGCTGATATCCGCGAATGCCAAGAGCAAGGTCGTCCGGTGTTAGTGGGTACTGCCTCCATTGACAGCTCTGAGCATATTTCTGAAGTGCTGAAAGCGGAAGGTATTGAACACAAGGTACTGAACGCAAAACATCACGACTTAGAGGCCGATATTATTGCTCAGGCAGGCCGTCCAGGTTCAATCACCATTGCTACCAATATGGCTGGTCGCGGTACCGATATCGTGTTGGGCGGCAGCTGGGAAGCAGAAGTGGCTGGGCTGGAAGACCCCACTGAAGAACAGATTGCTGACATTAAAGCCAGCTGGCAAAAGCGCCATCAGCAGGTGATTGAAGCCGGTGGTTTGCATGTGATTGCCACCGAGCGCCATGAGTCGCGCCGAATTGATAACCAGTTGCGTGGTCGTTCTGGTCGTCAAGGTGACCCAGGTTCAACGCGCTTTTACTTGTCGCTGGAAGACAGTTTAATGCGTATTTTCGCCTCTGACCGGGTGAAAAACTTTATGAAAGCCTTGGGCATGAAGGAAGGCGAAGCCATTGAGCACCGCATGGTTAGCAACGCCATTGAAAAAGCCCAGCGTAAGGTTGAAGGGCGTAACTTCGACATGCGCAAGCAATTGCTTGAGTACGACGACGTGGCTAACGAGCAGCGTAAAGTGATTTACCACATGCGCAATGACTTGCTCTCAACGGATGATGTCGGTGATGTCGTTACTGAGTTTAGATATGAGGTTTTATCCAGCACTATAGCGCAGTTTATTCCACCGCAGTCGCTACCTGAACAATGGGATATTGCTGGCTTGGAAGAGGCTTTAGCCGAAGGTTTTGGCGTACAGTTGCCGGTGCAAGAATGGCTGGATGCGGATGATACTTTGTACGAAGACACCTTGCTGGAGCGGATTCAAAATCAAGTTGTAGCCGCTTATGCTGAAAAAGAAGCCTTGGTTGGTGCTGAAGGTTTACGTAACTTTGAGAAGCAAATTATTCTGCGGGTGTTGGATGATTTATGGAAAGATCACTTAGCAGCGATGGACCACTTGCGGCACGGTATTCACTTGCGTGGTTATGCACAAAAGAATCCAAAGCAAGAGTACAAGCGTGAGTCCTTTAACTTGTTCCGTGATCTACTGGATTCGATTAAGCGTGACTCAATCCGCGTGTTATCCAATGTGCAGATTCGCCAAGAAGATCCAGAAGAAGAAGCCGAGCGCGCACGTCAGCGTGCTGAAGAAATGGCGCAACGTATGCAGTTTCAGCATGAAGAAACGGCTGTTTTTGAAGATTCAGCCGCAGACGATGGAGAAGAAACTGAGCCTGTAGTGGCTGCCGCGCCAGTGCGCAATGAGCCAAAGGTTGGGCGTAACCAGCCCTGTACTTGTGGCTCAGGTAAAAAATACAAACATTGCTGTGGTCGTATTAGCTAAGGCAATAGAGCCGTCTGAGCAGTTTGTAGTGATTGTTTATTGAGATGTACGCCGCACCAGAATAGATCTGTGTGCGGCGTTTCTTTTCGCGCAGAGCGCATTAGATTGAGCGGAGAAATCGTATGGCGGTTGGATTAGGTGATTTACCAAAAATGCATCCTGTAGCAGGCTTTGAGTTAGGTATAGCCAGTGCTGGGATTAAAGCAGTAGGCCGCCGCGATGTGGTCGTGATGCGCTGCGCTGAAGGCAGCAGTGTAGCAGGCGTCTATACGCAAAATGCTTTTTGTGCCGCACCGGTCATTTTATGTAAGCAGCGTATGCAGTCTGCGCCCCGTTATTTAGTCGTCAATACTGGCAATGCCAATGCCGCCACCGGTGACTTAGGTTTGCAGGCGGCAAATGCAGTGTGTCAGCAATTGGCTGATTTAGTTGGCTGCCCGCTGCAGCAGGTGTTGCCTTTCTCCACTGGGGTTATTGGTGAACAGTTGCCCGTAGAAAAAATTACCGCTGCTTTGCCGGCGGCGCTGGCAGATTTGCGTGAAGATAACTGGGCTTTGGCCGCCGAAGGCATCATGACCACGGATACCTTGCCGAAGGGTGCCAGCGTGCAGTTTCAGCACGGCGAGGTGACCCTGACGGTTACCGGCATAAGTAAAGGCGCTGGGATGATTCGCCCAAATATGGCCACTATGCTGGGGTACATTGCTACTGACGCTGCTGTGAGTCAGGAGGTTTTGCAAAATATTTTGCATGACGCGGCAAATAAGTCGTTTAACCGCATCACCATTGATGGTGATACTTCGACCAATGATTCATGCATTTTAGTTGCCACTGGGCAAGCTGCCGTAGCCACTATTACTGAGCCTCAGGGTGAGCTCTATGAGGCCTTGCGTGAGGCCATTAACCAGGTAGCCATGCAGCTTGCGCAAGCCATTGTGCGTGACGGTGAAGGTGCTACTAAGTTTGTTACTGTACAAGTGCATGGTGGCGCGCATCAGCAAGAGTGTTTGGATGTTGCCTATGCGGTGGCGCACTCGCCGTTGATTAAGACAGCGTTGTTTGCCTCTGATCCAAACTGGGGGCGTATTGTTGCAGCCATTGGTTATGCCGGTATTAAAGACTTAGATACTGAGCAAGTTAATGTGTATCTGGATGATGTTTGTATTGTTGCCCATGGTGGCCGAGCCCAAGCTTATACCGAAGAGCAAGGTGCTGCGGTTATGCAGCAGGCGGAAATTTTGATTCGTATTGAACTGGAGCGTGGCAGCTGCCATGAAACGATTTGGACCACGGATCTTTCCCATGAGTATGTGCGCATCAATGCGGAATACCGCTCCTAATCAGCTGCATTGAGCCATTGGATGAGTATTTATGAGTAAGCGCGTGCATGTGGTTGCTGCAGTCATTCGCAATGCTAAGCAGCAGATTCTGTTGGCTCTGCGCCCGAGCGATAAGCATATGGGTGGGCTTTGGGAGTTTCCTGGCGGTAAGTGTGAGGCGGGCGAAAGTCCGCAGCAGGCGCTGGCCCGTGAGCTGGATGAGGAGCTGGGAATTGTTATGGCCGCAGCGCAGCCGCTGATTCAAGTGCGCCATAACTACCCTGATGTGCATGTGCTGCTTGATGTGTATGAAGTGTTGGATTTTCATGGTGAGGCGTATGGAGCCGAAGGGCAGGAAGTGCGCTGGGTTGCCACCAGTGCTTTGCCTGAGTATCAGTTCCCTGCAGCGAACCGCACCATTGTTAGTGCTGCGCAGTTGCCACAGAAGTATTTTATTACTCCAGAAGGTGTCTCAGTTGAGCAGCTTTACAGTGGCGCTGAACAAGCCTTGGCGGCTGGCTGTGAGCTTTTACAGCTGCGCGCTGCGCATTTGCCTAAGTTAGAGTATCAGGCGTTAGCGCGACGGCTGCAGGCGCTGTGTGCTGGGCGCGCGCACTTGATGTTGAAAGGTGAGCTGGCGTGGCTGGCCGAATTGCCTGAGGCTGGCTGGCATCTAACTGCGCAGCAATTGCATGAGTTCTCAGGACAGCAGCGACCTATAGCGTCAGGGCGTTGGCTGGCTGCGTCGTGCCATGATGCGCAGGAGTTGGCTTTGGCCGCAGCTCTTGAGGTGGATTTTGTGACTTTGTCACCGGTTTTACCAACACAAACGCATCCTCATGCCGAGCCTTTAGGGTGGGATATGGCGCAAGCGTTATTGCGACAGTTTAATGCCCCAGTTTTCCTGCTCGGAGGCTTGACTGAGCAGGAGCTGGCGCAGGCACGTGCGGTGGGTGGCCAAGGGGTGGCCGCCATTCGAGGGTTTTGGCCGCAGCGCTTATAGCGGTTTTTCTGCTGCTTGCCAGTGAATTTCAGAGCGCTCTTGGTACTGGGCGATCAGGCGGGCGGCAACAAACAATAGATCGGAAATACGATTGATATAACCCAGTACTTCCGGGCGTAAAGCTTCGCTGCTGTGCAAGGCTTGGCAGCGGCGCTCGGCCAAGCGAGCACTACTGCGGCATACGTGAGCTTGGGCGATTAAGCGCGAGCCACCGGGCAGAATAAACTCTTTCAGTGGGCCCACTTGCACATTCCAAGCATCAATAGCTTGCTCGATACGGGTGATCTCATCAGCTTGCAGCGCTTGGTACTCAGGCATGGCCAACTCACCGCCTAGATCAAACAGTCGGTGTTGGCAGGGCGCCAGTACGGTAATAATTTCTTCAAGCTTTGGCGCCTGACTTTGCTGTTCTTCCAGCTCAGCTAGGAGTAAGCCCAGTTGACTGTTGAATTCATCTAGCGCGCCAATGGCTTCGATGCGCGGATGGCTTTTGTTGACCCGGCGGCCGTCGGCGAGGCCTGTTTGTCCATCATCGCCAGTACGTGTATAAATCTTACTCAGTCGGTAACCCATGCTGATCAATGTCCTGTTTCAATGCATTAAGTACTTGCTAAGCCGCGCGCTGCTAAAGTTGCTTTGAGCTTGGCGTGCAAGGTGTTTAAGGTGGGAGTGTAACACCCAAGAGCCTTGCTCTGGGCGCAAGCAAAGCCAGTAATGTAGCTGATCTCGGTACGGCGTTGGTGCGCTACATCTTGGCGCATGGAGGATGAATTGGCGGCGGTTTTGTCAATCACAGTCCACACCTGTTGGAGCAAATCAACGCTGGCCGCAGCTTGCCCGGCAGCGGTTAACAGTTGTTGCAGTTCGGCGCACAGGGTATTGATCTGTGGCGCGTGGGTTAGCAGCTCGCCGTTGCGGCAATTGTGCAGTACCGTCAGGGGATTGATGGCACAATTAATGGCTAACTTGCGCCATAAGTGTTCAGCGATATGCGGCGTCCAGCTGCAGTGGATACCCGCAGCTTGGCAATTGGCCAGTAACTCTTGTGGCACGTCTTGCTTGTCGGGACGGAGATCACCTAGCCACGTATGGCCTGCACCAGCAAACACTGAGTGGAAAGGCTCAGCCAAGTAGGCGCCTTCAGTAGTGGAGGCGGCAATGCAGCGCACAGTTGGCAGCTGCGCTTGAATGGCTTGCTGACTGCCTAAACCATTTTGCAAAAGAATAACCAAACTGTGTTGCCCAAGGCGGTGGGCGACTTGGGCAATGGCCGCTTCAGCATCATAGGCTTTGCAGGCCAGCAGCAGTTTATGAATGGGCTGTGGGTGATCAGCGAGTTGCGCACTGACCGGGTAGTGATGGCTGTGCTGGCGCGAGGCATCGCTGAGGGCAACGCCAGGTGTTTGTTGATAGTGTGCTATTGAGTCTGGATTGCGTAGCACTAAATGCACGGATTGCTGCTGCGCTGCGAGTCGTGCGGCCCACAAGCAACCCAGGCTGCCAGCGCCTAAAATATGCCAAGTCACTGAATTACACGGGCAGCGGGGCGTTTAAGTGCAGTGCATTAATGCGCCCACTATTATAGGAGTTGGGCAGGTTTTTTTCAGCCAGTTCGGTGACTTGCTCGGGTTGCATAGGCAATGCTTTATTGCTTAGCGTTACTAAACAAATGCCGGTTTTTAGGTTGATAAAACCTGCGCTGGTTTTAAACGATTTGATATTTAAACCATCGTGGATGCGCTTAAAGCTGGCGGGTGAATACTCTTGAGAGTCACCCAAGTGGGTCAGTAAAGCAAAATGGTTACCATCAAGGCGCACTAAAACATCCAGAGGTCGCACCAACTGCTGTAACCGTTGTGCGATCGAACGCAGTAGCTCTTTATGGATGGTGCGACCATATTGCTGCGCTAAGCTGGCGAGGTTTTCTACCCCAATCAGTAAATAGCACAGGCTGCCGCCGCGGGATTCAACTTGCTGCAAGTTTTTAGTCAGCATTTGCTTGAGGAGGCGTGCATTGCCTAGGCCCGTGAGTGGGTCAACTTGGTTGCGTGATTCCAGAGCGGCTATATTGCGCATGAGCAGCTGTTTGTCTCTAGTTAGGCGGGTCAGTGTGTTGTAGAGGCGGTCTGCAGCCAGCACCCGTGGTACCAACTGCTCATTCATCGCCGCTTTACTGATAAAGTCATCAACGCCATGGTCAAAAGCATGGGCTAGAGCATTATCGCCCTCTTTGCCGGTCAGTAAAATGACATAGGTGTAATGATCGTGCAGCTCGTCATGCTGGCGCACTTGTGCGGTGAGTTCCAAACCGTCTGTTTCAGGCATCAGCCAGTCGGCGAGTAAAATACCTGCTGGGCGCTCTTCCAGTTGCTGAATGGCTTCTGTGGCGCTGCTAGCAAAACGCACATCTGTATAGCCTGCTTGGTTTAATGCGCGGCCTATCATGAGGCTGGAAAACTTGGCATCATCCACAACAAGGATGCTTAAAAGGGGATTGGGCATGGTTGGACCGCTGGTAGATAAAACATGGAAATAAGCAATAATAGGCAGTACTTATACCTAGTGGCACAATGCGATTGCAAGTGTTCTTGCTTGTACTTGTGAAGAAGTACTTTTTTTAGATGCAATATAGATAGATTTGGAGGAAGTAATGCCCTCGTTTGATGTTGTTTCAGAGCTCAATACACATGAAGTTACCAATGCTATGGATAATGCCGCAAAAGAGCTTGAGCGTCGCTATGATTTACGTGGTAAAGCCAGCATTGAATTTAAAGATAAAACCATCACCTTAACTGCAGATGCAGACTTTATGCTTGAGCAGTTGATTGAAATTGTTAAGCTGGCGCTGGTGAAGCGCAAAGTTGATATTCAGTGCTTAGAATACAAGGAGTCGTATGGCTCAGGTAAGGTCGTTAAGCAAGAAGTTATCATGCGCGAAGGTATTGATAAGGAGCTGGCAAAGAAAATTGTAGCGACTGTGAAAGAGGCTAAGCTGAAAGTGCAGGCCTCGATTCAAGGCGAACAAGTGCGCATTACCGGTAAGAAACGTGATGATTTGCAAGAGGCCATAGCGCTGCTGCGCAGCAAAGAATTGGGTATGCCTTTGCAGTTTGATAACTTTAGAGACTGATCTGTTAGCCGCCATTGCAGTGCTTAAGCTCAGTGGGCTATCTGACTGATAATATAAAGCCCGCGCTATCAAGCAAAACCATTGTGGTTGTCCTTGATAGCGCGGGCTTTTTAGTGGCTTAACGTAATTTTAATAGCGCGTCAGAGCGTTCTTGCGTGTTGCGGTACAATTCAGCGTTGGTTTCCAGCTCTTTTAAAGGGGCTGGGAAAATTGCTGCTAGCTTTTCTGTCCACGCGGCAGACTTATGCTGCTCAGGGAAGCAGCGCTTAATTAAGTCCAGCATGATGGATACAGTTACTGATGCGCCCGGTGAGGCACCCAGTAGCGCCGCTAGAGAACCATCAGCAGAGGTTACGAGTTCAGTACCAAACTGCAATTTACCGCCTTTCTTCGCATCTTTTTTGATGATTTGTACACGCTGGCCAGCGATTTCTAATTTCCAGTCAGCTGGGTCAAGCTGTGGATAGAAACGGCGTAAGGAGTCTAAGCGCTGTTCCATTGATTGGCGCACTTCACTGATTAAGTAACGGGTCAGATCCATGTTGTCGCGGCCCACTGCCAGCATCGGCCAGATATTGCTCAGGCGTACGGACATGGGTAGGTCTAAGAAAGAACCGTGTTTTAAGAACTTCGTCGTGAATCCCGCATAAGGGCCAAACAGTAATGATTTTTTGCCATCAATTACTCGGGTGTCTAGGTGCGGCACAGACATCGGTGGTGAGCCCACTGCGGCAAGGCTATACACCTTAGCTTGATGCTGCTCAACCACTGCGGGATTGTCACAGCGTAACCATTGCCCGCTGACTGGGAAGCCGCCGTAGCCTTTGCTTTCCGGAATACCAGACTTTTGCAACAGTGGTAATGCGGCACCGCCGGCACCGAGGAAGACAAAACGTGAAGTGATGGTGCGCTGTTGGCCGGTGACAAGGTTTTTAATGTTAACTTGCCAACCCTGCGCGCAACGCTCAAGGCCCACTACTTTGCTCTTGTAGGTCAGGGTGCTGCTGTCTTGCTGGTCTAAATAGCTCAGTAACTGCTTAGTTAAAGCGCCAAAGTTAACGTCAGTGCCGTTACTGATATGGGTTGCAGCGATTTCTTCATCTTCACTGCGCGCAGCCATCATTAATGGCAGCCATTGCGCCATTAGCGCTTTATCAGTGGTGAATTCGATTTTTTCAAAAGCATGGTGAGCTTTTAGCAGCTCAGCGCGTTTTTGTAGGAAAGCAATATTGTCTTTGCCTTGCACAAAACTCATATGGGGCACTGGGTGAATGAACGTATCTGGGTCACCAAAAGTGCCAGTTTCCACTAAGTGCGCCCAAAACTGCTTGGACTCTTCAAACATGGCATTGATATTAATTGCCTTGGAAATATCAATAGAGCCATCTTCTGCTTGCGGGGTGTAGTTGAGCTCGCAAAGCCCAGCGTGGCCGGTACCAGCGTTATTCCATGGGTTGGAGCTCTCCATGGCTCCATCTTCCATCTGCTCAACAATTTCTAAGCGCAGGCTTGGGTCTAGCTCTTTCAGCAGAGTTGCTAAAGTTGAGCTCATAATGCCGGCTCCTACCAGCAATATATCCAAGTTTGCTTGATTATCTTGTGCCATCAGTACGTCTCCAAAAAGCATCTTTTGGGCGCTACAGAGCAACTGTAGCTCACCAAAGTAGGGGTTAGAATATTGCGCAATTGCAAATGCTGTAACCGTTGCAAGGTGGAGGGCTGTTGGTGCACGGAACTGTAAACGCCAAACTATTCATTGCTTGCCACACTCTTGTGAAGTTGTGAAACCGTTTCCCGCCATCTTTTGGAGTAGCGGATCTTTAAAAAACTTTTACTATAGGCACTGGAACAGGCCGCAGGTGAAGGCTTAATTGTACAGGTTTTCATTCAGCCTAGGCCTGTGCGCCGATAAATAGGCACTTGGCAATCCTTCTGTTTTAAAGCTTTGCGCAGTAAAAAACAGGGTGAAAGCGTAAATGAGGGGGATGCCATTTATAGTTGGTTGGTAATTATAACGATGAAAATATAAAAAACGATCTTCCGTGCTAAAAATCTTTAGTCGAAAGGTCGTAGAAAACAGTAAAGAAGACGGCTTGCAGTATAATTTCATCGTTGAAAATGCGGAATTTGTCCGCAGCGCCTTGCGTTGTGCAAGTATACTGGGCGCAGTCAGACGTTGTTTGTTCAGATGGGCTTTTAAAGGAAATAAAATTATGTTGCGTTACATAGTATTGGGTGCCGCAGTTGTACTGACCGGTGTTTTAAGTGGCTGTGGTTTAAGCCCGCAGTATTTAAAGCCAGAGCCGCGTTTTTCTGGGCAAGTGAGCGCAGTGGGGCAGGGGCAGCCGGTGACTGTGCGGGTCAGTGATGGCCGAGCATCTGCTGTAATAGGTACCCGTGGTGGTTTATACGCCAATACCAGTGCAATTAGTGTGCAGGGAGCAAGCTTCTTACCACGCTTGCAGGCCGAGACTGACGCAGCAGTACGCATGCTTGGTTTTACCCCTATGGCCAAAGGCAGTGACAATGCTCAGCTCGATTTAACCTTGACTGAGTTGAGTTATAAAGCTGTAGAGAATAACCCGCTGTTTAAAGAAGCCAAGCTGCAAGCGGTATTTACTCTGGCGGTGAAGAATGGCTCGCGCAGCTACAATGGTCGTTATGCGGCGACACTGACACAAGGTTATGTGAAAGCGCCGAACGAGCAAACCAATACAGAGTGGGTCAGTTTGGTCTTGAGTGAGGCTTTACAGCGGGTCTTTAAAGATCCAGCCATTGGCCAGTTACTGGCGCAATAAGAGCGATAAGCTTGGTCAGGCGGCAATCCATACAGTGGTTTTGGATGGCCGCCTGCGTTGAATTAACAAGGGGAATGCTTTGATCAAAAAGTTGCCGCCCGCTATTTTTTTAATGGGTCCGACGGCGTCTGGAAAAACTGCTTTAGCACTGCAGCTGGCTGAAGAATTGCCCTGTGAAATTATCAGTGTTGACTCGGCCTTGATTTATCGCGGGATGGATATCGGCAGCGCCAAGCCCAGTCAGGATATTTTGCAAGCCTATCCACATCACTTGGTGGATATTCTCGATCCCACGCAAAGTTACTCGGCGGCGCAGTTTCGTGCGGATGCTTTGGCGCTCATGGCGGACATCAGCGCGCGAGGCCGTATCCCACTGCTGGTGGGCGGCACTATGCTGTACTACAAAGCTTTGCTAGAAGGCTTGGCGCCGATGCCGGCAGCGGATCCGCAAGTGCGCGCGGCTTTAGAGCGCGAAGCTGCAGAGCAAGGTTGGGATGCGCTGTATGCTGAGTTGCAACGGGTTGATCCAATCTCTGCAGAGCGAATTCATCGCAATGATCCGCAGCGAGTGATGCGAGCTTTAGAGGTATGGCGAGTCAGTGGGCAGAGCATGACCGCATTGCGCGCTCAGCAACAGCAGCAGAAACAGGCATCTAAGCAGCTTGAATTACCGTATAATGTCTTAACCTTTGCAATTGCACCGCAGCAGCGCAGTGTCTTACACGAGCGTATTGCCCAACGATTTCACATGATGCTTGAACAAGGCTTTCTTGCTGAGGTCGAAGGGTTGTGGCGACGTGGCGACTTGCATGCTGACTTACCCGCTATACGTGCTGTCGGTTATCGACAGGCGTGGGCGTATTTGCAGGGAGATTATACGTACGAAGAAATGATCGAGCGCGGCATTATTGCGACCCGCCAATTGGCTAAACGCCAGTTTACTTGGCTACGCAGTTGGTCTGATGTGCAGTGGCTGGATAGTTTATCGTGCGATACTAGGTCACAAGCCTTGAAAAAGTTCGAAGAGCTCACCATATAGAGCTAACAGAGCGCAATTATAGTTTGTTAGTGTTATTCACGCTGAACAGACTTTTACTTTATAAAATGGAGTACACCTCATGTCAAAAGGGCATACGCTACAAGACCCTTACTTAAACCTTTTGCGCAAAGAGCGCGTGCCAGTATCAATTTACTTGGTGAACGGTATTAAGTTGCAAGGACAGATCGAGTCATTTGACCAGTTTGTTATTTTGCTGAAAAACACTGTCAGTCAAATGGTTTACAAACATGCTATTTCTACCGTTGTGCCAGGCCGACCAGTGCGCTTGCCCAGTGATGATGCAGCTATTACAGATGCAGGTGACGCTTAGTTGGAGAATATTTTGATCGCTGAGCACTCAGGTGAACGTGCCATTCTTGTGCATTTGGATGGAAATGCACCTGAGCTGCGAGAAGATCCTCATGAGTTTCAAGAGCTTGCAGTTTCAGCAGGAGCTGTTGTTGCAAGCTTTGTCCAGGTTTCCCGTCACCAACCCACTGCGCGTTTTTTAATTGGCTCCGGCAAAGTTGAAGAGCTGCGCCAGTTGGTATTGAGTGAAGGCGCTGATCTGGTCATATTTAATCATGCCTTAACACCCAGCCAAGAACGCAATCTAGAGCGTGCTCTAGAATGCCGTGTCTTGGACAGAATTGGTTTGATTCTCGATATTTTTGCTCAGCGTGCGCAAACCTACGAAGGTAAGTTGCAGGTTGAGCTGGCTCAGCTGGAACATATCAGCACCCGTTTAGTGCGCAGTCGTACTGACTTGAGTCGCCAGCAGGGCGGGATTGGTTTGCGTGGTCCCGGTGAGACACAGTTGGAATCTGATCGACGTTTGCTGCGCGTGCGTGTACGGCAAATTAAAAGTCGTTTGGAAAAGGTACGCAATCAACGTCAGCTTGCTCGGCGCAGTCGCCAGCGTGCAGATATGCCCAGTATCTCCCTAGTTGGTTATACCAATACTGGCAAATCCACTTTGTTTAACTTGCTCACTGAGTCACAGGTGTATGCCGCAGACCAATTGTTTGCCACCCTTGACCCTACGGTACGCCGTGTGCAAATACCTGAGTTGGGCGCAGTGACTTTAGCCGATACTGTGGGCTTTATTCGGCATTTGCCGCATAAGCTGGTGGAGGCATTTCGCGCCACCTTAGAAGAATCGGCGAATGCAGATTTGTTGCTGCATATGATTGACGCGCAATCACCGGAACGTGATGAGCAGATTCAGCAGGTGCAAAATGTGTTACAAGAGATTGAAGCAGACGACGTGCGCATGCTTGAGGTGTACAACAAAGTTGACTTGCTCGATAACGTTGAACCGCATATCCAGCGTGACGAAGAGGGTAAGCCGATTCGGGTGTGGATCTCTGCCTATAAAGAGCAAGGCATTGGCTTGTTACAGCAAGCTATTGCGGAGTTGTTGGAAGAGGAAATATATATTGTTACAGTGCGCCTCAGCCAGCAACAGAGTCGTTTGCGCGCAAAGTTATTTGATTTAAATGCAGTGCAAGAGGAAATCCATGCCGAAGACGGTACGAGTGTACTAAAATTGCGCGTTGCAAAAATGGAGCTTGATAAGCTATTAAGTCATGAAGGGATAACAGTCGCTGACTTTTTTGCACAGTTCGCCCAGTAGCGCTCAACATAGCGCTGCGTTTATAGCGATCATTAATTATAATATAGTGCGTATTTAGTACGCATTTTGCCTTTCAAATTAGATGGAGAACACTATGGCCTGGAATGAGCCGGGTGGTAACTCAAACAATCAGGATCCTTGGGGAGACCGCAATAAGCGCGGTGGCCAGAAACAAGGACCACCTGATCTTGATGAAGCCCTTCGCAAACTGCAAGATAACCTGAAAAGCTTATTTGGCGGTAAGAAAAAACCTGGATCAAGCGGGTCTGGTGGTGGTTTTGCAGCAATCGCAATCATATTAATAGCTTTGGCTGGAATGTGGTTGTATACCGCTGTTTACTCGTTAGATGAGCAAGAGCAGGCGGTTATTTTGCGTCTCGGTAAGTACCATGAAACCGTGGGCCCGGGTCTGAATATTTACTTTCCGCCATTTGATCGTAAATATGAGCAAAACGTTACCCGTGAGCGTGCTTATACACGCCAAGGGCCAATGCTGACTGAAGATGAAAACATCATTGAAGTGCCGTTGACGGTGCAGTACAAAATCAATAATTTACAAGACTTTGTGCTCAATGTTGATAACCCAGAAATCAGTTTGCAGCAATCCACTGAGAGTGCACTGCGCCACGTGGTCGGCTCAACAGCGATGGACCAAGTGTTAACAGAAGGTCGAGAAGTGCTAGCGGTGGAAGTGCAAGAGCGCCTGCAGCGTTTCTTGGATATGTACCGCACCGGTATCACAGTTACTCAGGTGAACGTCCAAAATGCTCAAGCGCCGCGTGAAGTGCAAGAGTCTTTTGATGATGTGATTCGTGCCCGTGAAGATGAGCAACGCGAGAAAAACCAAGCGGAAACCTACGCCAATGGTGTGATCCCAGAGGCGCGTGGTCAAGCGCAGCGTTTGCGTGAAGAGGCCAATGGTTACCGTGATGAAATGATCTCCCGTGCTGAGGGTGAGGCGGACCGCTTTACTAAGCTGGTAGCAGAGTACCGTAAAGCACCGGAAGTCACTCGTCAGCGCTTGTACTTAGACACTATGCAAGAAGTGCTCAGTAACAGCAGCAAGGTGTTGTTAACTGGCGATCAAGGGCAGAATAGCTTGCTGTATTTGCCGTTGGATAAAATGCTGGAAAGCCGTAATCAGACAGCAGCAAAGCCGTCCAGTACTTCAGGTAGCGGTGTGAGCCCAATGGAAAGCACTATGCGTTTAGGTGCTGATGCGTTGACGCCTGACTTACGTGCCAGAGGTAGCCGTTAATGAGTAATAAATCGATATTTGCTTTAGTCGTCATTGCCGTATTGGCGCTGGTGGGTTGGAACAGCTTTTATATTGTTCAACAAACTGAGCGCGCAGTCTTACTGCAATTCGGAAAAGTAGAAAAAGCTAATGTGCAGCCTGGTCTGCATTTTAAAATTCCTTATGTTAACCAAGTGCGCAAGTTTGATGCACGCTTACTGACTTTAGATGCACCAACACAACGCTTTCTAACCTTAGAAAAGAAAGCCGTGATGGTTGATGCTTTTGCTAAGTGGCGAGTGGCGGATGCTGATCGTTACTACACGGCAACTTCAGGCATTAAGCAGGTTGCTGACGAGCGTTTAGCGCGTCGGTTGGAAGCGGGTTTGCGTGACCAGTTTGGTAAGCGTACTTTGCATGAAGTGGTCAGTGGCCAACGTGATGAGTTGATGGCGGACATTACTGCTTCGCTCAATCGCATGGCACATAAAGAGCTGGGCATTGAGGTGATTGATGTGCGAGTTAAGTCCATTGACTTGCCCAAAGAAGTTAACCTCAGTGTGTTTGAGCGTATGAGCTCCGAGCGTGCCCGTGAAGCCCGTGAACACCGTGCGAAAGGCCAGGAGCTGGCTGAAGGTATTCGTGCTGATGCGGATCGTCAGCGTCGAGTATTACTGGCAGAAGCTTACCGTGAAGCTGAAGAGATTCGAGGTGATGGTGATGCGAAAACTACGGAAATCTATGCCAAAGCCTATAGTCTGGACCCAGAGTTCTATGCGTTCTATCGCAGTTTGATGGCCTACCGCGAAAGCTTTGCTGATAAAGGCGATGTCTTGGTGTTAACGCCGGACAACGAGTTTTTCAAGTATATGGAACAGAGTAATCCGTAGACTGGTAAAACCCGCAGCGGTTGTAGCTGTATGGCACAACCGCCGCTTTATCAAGTCGCGCAACGCTTAAGTTAATAGCGTTAGACGGAAAAGCCAGAGGCATGCACAGAATAATCTGTGGTATCATGCGGCAGCCGGGAAACTCCCGGCTTTTTTGCGCCTGTGGCCATGAAAAATGCCCAACAGGCAACAGTATTCACAATGAGGAAAGGCGCAATGGCAACGGTAGAGCGCTGGCTGCTGCCAGATGGCATCGAAGAAGTACTGCCGCAGCAAGCGGCGCAGATTGAAGCAACCCGTCGACAAGTGTTGGATATGTTTGCAGCTTGGGGTTATGAGTTTGTTGTAACTCCCCATATCGAGTTCTTAGAGTCGTTATTAACTGGCGCAGGCCAAAAGCTTGATCTACGTACTTTTAAGGTGACTGATCCGCAGTCAGGCCATTTAATGGGCTTTCGAGCAGATATTACCCCGCAAGTGGCACGCATGGACGCACATAGTTTGCGCCGTGAAGGCCCGTCACGCTTATGCTATGCCGGTAGTGTAGTGCATGCTCGCCCGCGTTCTTTATCGCGCTCGCGCAGCCCAATTCAGCTCGGAGCTGAGTTGTATGGTGATGCCAGTCCAGCGGCTGATATTGAAGTGATCAGCTTAATGCTGGCCACCCTCGAGCAGGCACAGATAGCAGATATCCATATGGACTTAGGCCATGTGGGGGTGTATCGAGGTCTAGCTCGCGCTGCTGGTTTTTCTGCTGAGCTGGAAGCACAAGTTTTTGATGCATTGCAACGCAAAGCTGTAGATGAGGTGGCTGCACTCACTGCGCAGTTACCTAAAGAGCTGGCGCGAATGCTCAACGAGCTCAGCCACTTATGTGGTGGTCGTGACGTATTGGATACGGCGAAAACTGTTTTAGCTGCTGCGCCAAGCGATGTTTTAGCTGCGCTCGATGAGCTGATTGTCGTTGCTGACGCGCTAATGTTGCGTTACCCGCACTTACCATTCTATTTCGATCTGGGTGAGTTGCGTGGTTATCACTACCACACGGGTGTGGTGTTTGCTGCATTTGTGCCGGATGTAGGTCAGTCGATTGCGCAAGGTGGACGTTATGATGATATTGGTGCGGTATTTGGCCGTGCCCGTCCTGCCACTGGCTTTTCTACCGATTTAAAAACCCTGGTCAGTTTGGGGCAGCAGCCGCAAGTTGTGTTAGCCAAAGGGGTTTGGGCACCTGCTGGTGCGCAAGCTGATTTATGGCAAGCGATTTGCGCATTACGCGAGCAGGGTCAGCGCGTGGTGCAAGCCTTGCCTGGACAAGCGAACAGTGATGCTGCGCAAGCGGGGTGCGATCGTCAGTTAGTACAGAATTCTTCAGGCTGGCACGTTCAGCCATTATAAGTTTATGCCGCATTTGCGGCCACGTTTAGTCGGTATTACCGACCTCCTATTTGCGCGAAGAGGGCAAGGGTTATGGGTAAAAATGTTGTCGTTTTAGGCACTCAGTGGGGTGACGAAGGTAAAGGTAAGATCGTTGATTTATTAACCGATCAAGCCGCTGCAGTTGTCCGCTTCCAAGGTGGCCACAATGCCGGTCACACTTTAGTTATTGATGGCGAAAAAACCGTTCTGCACTTAATTCCATCGGGTATTTTGCGTGAAAACGTTGAGTGCTTGATTGGTAATGGTGTCGTGGTTGCCCCTGATGCACTGCTGCGTGAAATCCTCAAGCTGGAAGAGAAAGGCGTGCCAGTGCGTGAGCGTTTGCGCATTAGCCCGGCATGTACTTTAATTTTGCCGTACCACGTTGCCCTCGACCAAGCCCGCGAGGCGGCGCGCATTGAAGGTAAAATTGGTACCACTGGTCGCGGTATTGGCCCAGCTTACGAAGATAAAGTTGCTCGCCGTGGTTTGCGTATTGGCGATTTGTTTAATGCCGAGCGTTTTGCTGAGAAGCTACGTGAAGTGTTAGATCAGCATAACTTTATGCTGGAGCATTTCTACAAGGTTGAGCCGGTTGATTACCAAACCACTTTGGACGAAGCACTGAGCTACGCAGAAATGCTGAAGCCTTTAATGATCGATGTTACCGCACGTTTGCATACCCTGCGTAAGCAAAATGCACGCATCATGTTTGAAGGTGCACAGGGTTCGTTACTGGATATCGACCACGGTACATACCCTTATGTCACCAGTTCGAGCACTACTGCTGGTGGTACTGCCACAGGTTCTGGCTTTGGCCCACTGTACTTAGATTACATCTTAGGGATTACCAAGGCGTACACCACCCGTGTAGGTGCAGGTCCGTTCCCGACTGAGTTATTTGACGAAACTGGCGCGTATTTGGCTGAGAAAGGCCATGAGTTTGGTTCCACCACTGGCCGTGCTCGCCGTTGCGGCTGGTTTGATACCGTTATTCTGCGTCGCACCTCGGAAATCAACAGCATCTCTGGTATTTGCTTGACTAAGCTGGACGTTTTAGATGGTTTAGAAACAGTGAAGATCTGTGTCGCGTATAAAAACGCAGCTGGCGAAGAAATTGAAGCGCCAACAGATGCAGACAGCTACGACGGCTTAGTGCCAGTGTATGAGGAAATGCCAGGTTGGACTGAATCCACCATTGGTGCTACGAGTCTTGAGCAGTTACCGGCTAATGCCCGTGCCTATGTTAAGCGCATCGAAGAGTTGATCGGCACACCGATTGATATCGTTTCTACCGGTCCTGATCGTAACGAAACCATAGTGCTGCGCCACCCGTACGCGTAATGTGCTAAGGGTCTGCCGAGCCTGCTTGGCTAGGGGCTTGGCATAGATAGCAACAGTATAAAAACCGACTTAATGTCGGTTTTTTACTTTAGTTCACGTAACAAGGGAAGTTGTTGATCTTTTGCCGATAAAAGCGGCGAGTGCAGCGGCCAAGCAATATTTATGTCTGGGTCATTCCACATGATGCCTGTCTCATCGCTGGGGTCATAAAAGTCGGTGCATTTGTAATGAAAGTCAGCCACCTCGCTGAGCACACAAAAGCCATGGGCATAACCCGCTGGAATCCATACTTGCAGATGGTTGTCGTCATTGAGCTCAATGCCCACATACTGGCCGAAAGTGGCAGACTTTGGGTCAATGTCCACAGCAACATCAAATACCGAGCCACGACTGACACTAATGAGCTTGCCTTGAGGCCGTTGGCGCTGGAAGTGTAAGCCACGTAGCACTCCCCGTTGTGAGCGCGAGTGATTATCTTGGACAAAGGGTTGGTCAATGCCGGCGCTGGCGTAGCGTTCACTTTGAAAGGTTTCAAGGAAAAAGCCCCGTGTATCCCTAAAGGTTTTTGGCTCAATGATTAAAACGCCGGGCAATGCTGTGGTGGTTATTTTCATTTTTACGTCACCCGAGGGTTCATTGTGAGTGTTTGTTTTTCATTGGCTAGCCGCAGTAAATACTGGCCATAACCTGTTTTGTTGAGTGCTTGGCCTGCTGCGTGCAGTTGTGGTTGACTCAGCCAGCCTTGACGATAAGCAATTTCCTCTAAGCACGCCACCTTTAAGCCTTGGCGCGTTTCAATGGTTTTCACATAGTGGCCAGCTTCCAGCAAGGAATCATGAGTGCCGGTATCGAGCCAAGCGAAGCCGCGACCAAGCACAGCAACTTGTAAATCCCCACGCTTTAAATAAGCGTTGTTGATATCAGTGATTTCGAGCTCACCGCGCGCTGAGGGCTGAACTTGCTTGGCTATTTCCAGTACGTCGTTATCGTAAAAGTAGAGCCCGGTGACGGCATAGTTGGATTTAGCGTGTGCAGGTTTTTCTTCAATGGCTAGAGCTTGGCCACTTGCAGAAAACTCAACAACACCAAAACGCTCAGGGTCAGTGACGTGATAAGCAAATATTGTTGCGCCGCTACGTTTCTGTACCGCTTGTTGCAGCATGCCGCTGAAGCCGTAACCGTAAAAGATATTATCGCCCAAAATTAAACAAACATTATTTTTACCAATAAAATCTGCACCGATAATAAAAGCTTGCGCCAAGCCATCGGGTGTTGGCTGCTCGGCGTAGCTCAGCTCAAGACCAAATTGACTGCCATCCCCAAGAAGTTTTTTAAAGTTAGGCACATCATCTGGCGTAGAGATAATTAACACCTCACGAATGCCTGCCAGCATCAAAACCGATAATGGGTAATAAATCATCGGTTTATCGTAAATCGGTAAGAGCTGCTTAGATACGCCTAGGGTGATGGGGTGTAAGCGTGAGCCAGAACCACCGGCTAAAATGATGCCTTTGGTTGTGTGCGCGGTCATTGTTGTACTCCTAGGCGTTCACCTTGGTAGCTACCGTCTTGCACCCGCTGACACCAGGTCGGGTTATCGAGATACCATTGCACGGTTTTTCTTAAGCCTGATGCAAAGGTGTGGGCAGGCACCCAGCCCAGTTCATGTTGAATTTTACTGGCATCAATGGCATAGCGGCGATCATGCCCTGGGCGGTCGCTAACATGGCTGATTAGGCTGCTGTAGCTGGTTAATGTTGAGCCGTCGGCAGCCGTTAGCTTGCGCTGTGCAGCTGGGGCCAGCTCGTCAAGTAGCGTGCAAATGCTGCGGACGACCTCAATGTTTTGTTTTTCATTATGGCCGCCAATATTGTAGGTCTCGCCAACTTTGCCGGTGCGCAGTACAGTGTAGAGTGCATGCGCATGATCGGCTACATAAAGCCAGTCGCGAATTTGATCGCCGCTGCCGTAAATCGGTATAGGCTTTCCTTTTAGAGCATTTAGAATTACCAAAGGAATCAGCTTTTCTGGGAACTGGTAAGGCCCATAGTTATTTGAACAGTTGCTGAGCAGTACCGGTAAGCCGTAAGTACGCTGCCAAGCACGGACTAAATGATCAGAGCTGGCTTTACTGGCGCTATAGGGTGAGCTGGGTGCGTAGGCGGTTGTTTCGGTGAACAGCTGCGAAGCGGCTGCTTGGCTGTCGTTAGGGTGAGGCAAGTCGCCATAGACCTCATCAGTTGAAATATGATGAAAGCGAAAGGCTTGTTGGCGCTGGCTATCCAGTTGTTGCCAATAAAAGCGTGCAGCCTCTAATAGCTGATAGGTGCCGACAATATTGGTTGTAATAAACTCTGCTGGGCCGTCAATGGAGCGGTCAACGTGTGACTCGGCAGCTAAGTGCATCACCGCATCGGGCTGATGCTTGGCAAAGATTTGCTGCAGTGCCGCAGGGTCACAAATATCCGCTTGGACAAAGCTATAGCGAGGGTTGTCACTGACCTCGGTGAGTGACTCAAGATTGCCCGCATAAGTAAGTTTATCAAGGTTGACGATTGAATCCTGGCTGTGCGCGAGAATATGGCGGATTACTGCCGAGCCAATAAAACCAGCACCGCCAGTTAGTAAAAGTTTCATAGGTACGTCCTTATTCGCCAGCTGCGCTGGTTGGGTGCAGCTCATTGGTGTGCTGCGCTTACTGGTCAGGTTCATCTTTCCAGGGGGCTTGCAGGTAGCGGCTGTAGTTAAAGGTTTCTAACCATTCCGGCTTAAACACTACAAATGCAGTGACGGCCATGCCATTAATAAAGGCCTCTGGAAAAGCCACCAATAAAACCATGCCAGAAAAACCATCCAACCATGGCGGAAATTGATAAATGCCATTGCTCCAGAGTAAAAAGGTGCTGCATAAAATGCAGAGTACAGCGGTGAGCGCGGCAGGGAAAAAGCCAGAGAAAAAGATATAAACAAAGAGGTTTTCAGGTTGTAAACGCTCAATGGCTTTGGCGCAGCTGTGTGCAATAAATACGGGCAGAATAATTAAGAGTAGCCCGTTGATACCCAAAACGTTGAACTCTTGCTTGCCGAGGCTGAGTAAGGCCAGTTGGGCAATAAAACCAGCTAAAATTGCCAGTGGCCAGTCCAGCAATAAAGTTACTGCGGTCATGCCAATAAAGTGAAAAGAGAGCCCGCTGGGGAAATCACGCCTGACCAGCCAGAGAATGCAGAGCACCAACACAGTGCCAAAGAGTAAATGTTGGCGGCGGTTGTCGCTGAATAACTCTACCCAAGGTGCACGCCAAGCGGCATACAGTAAAATTGGGCCGTATAATAACCAGCCCCAAAACAGGGTGGTGTCATTTAATAACATGCTTGCAATCATCTTGCGGCCTGCTGTGTTCTGAAGGTATTCGGTAATTTAAAGCTTAGGGTTACTTTAGCAGACTTGCCCAGCGAGGCCGCTACCGGCCGCTAAAAAACAGACAAAGCTGACTAAAGCTTTGATAAAACCTTGCAGCACTGTGGACTTTGGACACTTTAAGGTAAACTTCCACCTCTTGATGAATTAACACGATATTTCAATGCCTACGACTTTTCATGAAATACCTGCTGAACGCCCGATTACGCCACTGCTAGACCGAGCTTTAACGCCCACTGAGCTGCGTATGCTATCTGAAGCAGAGCTACTGACATTGGCCGATGAGTTACGCCTGTTTATCTTATGGAGCGTGGGGCAGACCGGTGGTCATTTTGCTGCAGGCTTAGGCGTTGTCGAGTTAACTGTGGCTCTGCATTATGTGTTTGATACCCCAGATGACCGCTTAGTATGGGATGTGGGCCATCAAGCGTATCCGCATAAAGTATTGACCGGGCGCCGTGAACAGATGCTCAGTTTGCGCCAGAAAGATGGTATAGCTGCTTTCCCGCGCCGCTGTGAAAGCCCGTACGATACCTTTGGTGTAGGGCATTCCAGTACGTCCATCAGTGCCGCATTAGGCATGGCCGTGGCTGCTAAACTACAAGGCTCAGCGCGTAAAACTGTGGCGGTGATTGGTGATGGCGCCATGACTGCAGGGATGGCTTATGAAGCCTTAAACCATGCCCCAGAAACCGGTGCTGATATGTTGGTTATCCTCAACGATAACGATATGTCGATTTCTAATAACGTCGGCGGCTTATCCAATCATTTGGCAAAAATTCTCACCAGCCGCACCTACTCAACCATGCGTGAAGGCAGTAAGAAAATTCTCTCGCGCTTGCCCGGTGCCTGGGAAATAGCCCGTAAAACTGAAGAGCACGCTAAAGGCATTTTAGCGCCAGGCATTATGTTTGAAGAGTTGGGCTGGAATTATATCGGGCCAATTGATGGTCATGACTTACCCACCTTGTTGGCCACTTTGCGCAATATGCGTGAGTTAGAAGGGCCGCAGTTTTTACATGTGGTGACGAAAAAGGGCAAGGGCTTTGCACCTGCTGAGCACGACCCCATTGCTTACCACGCCATTAGTAAGACAACACAGGCCCCGAGCAAACCCGCAGGGCCACGTTACTCTGCTGTCTTTGGTCAGTGGCTGTGTGATATGGCCGCTGCAGATGAGCGCTTGCTGGGCATTACCCCAGCCATGAAAGAAGGCTCGGATATGATTGCTTTTAGTGAACAGTATCCGCAGCGTTACTTTGATGTGGCCATTGCTGAGCAACATGCGGTGACTTTGGCGGCGGGAATGGCCTGTGAAGGGGCTAAACCTGTGGTGGCAATTTACTCCACATTTTTGCAGCGCGCTTATGATCAATTGATTCATGATGTGGCGGTGCAAGATCTGGATGTGCTGTTTGCTGTAGACCGTGCGGGTTTAGTGGGTGAAGACGGTCCGACCCATGCTGGCAGCTTTGATATATCTTATCTGCGCTGCATCCCTAATATGGTGGTGATGACGCCCAGCGATGAGAATGAACTGCGCTTATTGCTCAATACTGGTTATCAGCATGTGGGACCTGCGGCTGTTCGCTACCCACGCGGCACTGGGCCTAATGCACCTATCAGTACTAGTTTAGAACCTGTCCCCCTGGGTAAAGGCGTGGTGCGCCGCGAAGGGCAAGGTGTAGCGTTTTTAGTCTTTGGTGTACAGCTTGCTGCAGCATTAACAGCGGCCGAGCAGTTAGACGCCACTGTGGTGGACATGCGTTTTGTAAAGCCGCTCGATGAGGCATTGATTAAGCGCTTAGCTGCAGAGCATCAATTGTTTGTCAGCATTGAGGAAAATGCGGTAATGGGCGGTGCTGGCAGTGCTGTTGGTGAGTTTTTAGCTGCAGAGCAGTTGGCCGTACCACTCTTGCAATTGGGTTTGCCGGATATCTATGTGGAGCATGCTCAACCAGGGCAAATGCTCGCTGAATGCGGCTTAGATAGCGCGGGTATTTTGCAGGCAGTGCAGCAGCGTTTGGCTTAATGTTAATGCAGCCCTTGCCAGCTTAGAAGAACACCGGTTTGCTAGATTCGCTGTGGTGTCTGCAGCGCTATCACTGCTTTTTCCTTAATGAGCCCGCCCATGGTTCAATTTTGGCGCTACGCCATCCCAGGCTTCGCTGGTCGCAGCAATAACGCTTAAAACTTGACCCGTGCTGCTGGTAGGTCTATTGTGCGCGCACTTTGATTCTGTAAGGTGCGCTGATACTGTCAGCCTGAAAAGGGAAGTTAAGCGGTATTTACCGACTTACGCTGCCCCCGCAACGGTAAACGATGCGTTGTAGACGCACGCTTGTTTAATAACCACTGGCTGCCAAGCTGGGAAGGTGAGCAAGTGCATTCGTTAGCCCGTAGACCTGCCTTACGGATTTCGACGGGTGTTGCGGAGGGCGGCACCGTCAAGTGCCGTGCTCTTTTTGTGCGCTTGTTTCTGCCCTCCTCAAAAAATTAGCTTTATTTTTGAGGATTCAAATTCAATGAAATTATCCCGCCTTGCGCTTGCTGTAGCGCTATTGCCTGCATCAACGCTATACGCAGTTGCCGACAGCTCTGAAGATGCTTTAAAACTTTCTAACACAGTTATTACCGCCAACCGTGCCGCCGAAGAGCGCACAGATACAATGGCGGCGGTGACCGTATTTACCCGCGCTGATATTGACCGCTTACAACCTGTGAATGTGCCGGACTTATTAAACCGAGTACCAGGTGTGCAGATCGTACAATCAGGTGGGCGCGGTAGTACTACTGGTGTGTTTGTTCGCGGTACGAAAACAGCACAAACCTTGGTGTTGATTGATGGCGTGCGTGTTGGTTCGGTTAGTACGGGCGGCGCTAATGGTGCGTTAGAGCATTTGAATCTTGAACAAATCGAGCGGGTTGAGGTTTTACGTGGGCCACACTCCGCGATGTATGGTTCAGACGCCATTGGCGGGGTAATTCAGATCTTTACTCGCCGTAGTGCTGGCGAAGGTTTGCATGGTCGCGCACGACTTGCTGTGGGCAATAAAGGGGTCTGGGAGCGCAGTGCAGGGGTCTCAGGCGGTGATCAAAATACGCGCTTTAACTTGAGTGCGAGCCTCGATGAAATGGCAGGTTTTGACCGCACGACTAAAGGCGATAGCTTAAGCAGTGATGATGATACTTACCGTAATAAAGCTCTCAGTTTTAGTTTGTCCCATGCCTTTAATGAGCAGTTACGTGCAGGGGTGAATGTTTTAGATCAGCGTGGAAAGACTGAATACGATAATACGTTTATGCAGAAACCCTACACTGACTTTACTGCTAGCGTTGTATCTACATTTGTTGAGTTGCAAGCGACTGAGCAGTGGCTGAGCCGCTTAGAGCTGGGTTATAGCGAAGACAAACTGAAAGGTAGAGATAAGTTAGATAGCCCGTTTAGTGCTTATGATATTAATAGTTATCGTGATTCGGCGGCTTGGTTGAATACCTTCCAGCTGAATGATGAGCACACGTTACGTGCTGGCGCAGACTATTTAAAAGACAAAGTACGCACAGACGCAAGAACAGTTGAAGACAAGTACACAAAAGATAGCCGCTGGAATAAAGCAGCTTTTATTCAGCATAACTACAGTGGCGATCTATTTGGTACTGAGCTTGGTTTGCGTCACGATAAAAACCAACAATTTGGTAGTGAAAACACTTGGAACGCTGCGTTGAGTATTCCAGTGGGGCAAACTAATGAATTTATCCTATCGTACTCTGAAGGTTTCAGAGCCCCTGGTTTAATGGATTTATATTATCCAGATTACTGTTCACCTGTTGGCTGTATGAAGCAGTCTAATCCTAACTTAAAGGCTGAAAAATCAAAAAGCTATGAATTGCAGTGGCGTAGCCAGCTGGCAGATACGGTTGCTTTAGAAGCGTCTTTGTATCGAACTAATATTCGTAACGCTATTGCGGGATTCCCACCAGAAAACATTAACAAGGCTCGTATTAATGGCCTTGAAGTATCCTTGCAGCATGAGCTTTATGGCGCTGATGGGGCGCTGAATATCAGCTTTATTGATCCGCGTGATAGTGAAAGTGGGCGTCAGTTGCAGCGCGTGGCTAAGCGCACTTTAAGCTATGACTTAGATAAGCAGTTGGGTGCTTTTGCTGTTGGTGGTACGTGGATGCTTGCTAGCGACAGCATTGATGCCGTATCAAACTCAATAACTTGGGAGACTGAGCGCAAAAAAATCGCTGGCTTCGGCACTTTAGACCTACGCGGCAGCTGGCAAGCCACTCATGATCTGGGAGTTGATTTACGTCTAGCCAATATTTTTGATAAGGATTACACCCGCGCTTTATACAATTATGAAGGAGACGCTTACGGCTACCGCGAAGACCGCTTCACCGTGCTGCTAGGCGTCACCTGGACACCTAATCTGTAAGGGTTTACTGAGCAACAGGCAGCACCCAGGTTGCAGAGCACAGGTGCTGCCGCTGCGCATAGTGAAAAAACAGCGGTAAGCTCAATCGAGCGTCTCGACAAACGCCATCTGCATCCAGTCAAATCTAAACCACTCAAAAGTCGTTCAGAGCCCACTAAAACTCAACGAATAGCAACGGATTGTCTCCGGTTGACTTTGGTTGATGACGGTTGGTTCAGACTGGATCAGACGAGCTATTGCGAACGAGCAGACACTGCAAAAGGTTGCTTGCGTCTGCCGCTGTTGCGGCGTCAAGCGCAGCCATGGATGGCGCAGCGCCCGAATTGAGCTCAGGATGAGCTCGTTGAGGGAAGAGCCGCAATAGCGGCAGACGCATCACACTATGCTTATAATGCTCTGCTTTTAAATATCCGCTATCACAGGTATGGCCAATCTATACGAGTTGAGCGAGTCTGTGTTTACTAATTGAGTGCTGCGGGCAACGACCAAGGGGCTTACTTGGCTGCTGTTGTCCGAGCTATTTGCGCTCCAACAACACTCCACTTTCCATATGATCAGTCCAGGGAAACTGATCAAAGAGCGCAGTTTTAGTGATCTTGTGCGTATCACTCAGCTGGCGAATATTTTCCGCTAAAGTGTCTGGGTTACAGGAAATATACAAAATCCGCGGGAAACGCCGCACCAGCTCACACGTATCAGGGTCCATGCCCGCCCGTGGCGGATCAACAAACACCGTACCAAACTGATAACTGTCCAAATCAATATTAGCTAAACGCCGAAATTCGCGCACTTTGTTTAACGCTTGCGTCAGTTCCTCAGCAGAGAGGCGCACCAACTCAATATTTTCAATCTGATTGTCAGCCAAATTAGCCAGCGCCGCATTGACCGAGCTTTTGCTGATCTCAGTGGCCAGTACCTTACGCACACGAGTGGACAGCGGCAACGTAAAATTACCGTTGCCACAATACAGCTCCAGCAAATCATCGGTTTGCGCACCTAGCGCCTCATAGGCCCAGTTCAGCATATGAGTATTTACCGCACCGTTGGGCTGGGTAAAAGCCCCTTCCGGTTGACGGTAAGTAAATACACGGCCGGCCACTTCGAGTTTTTCAACCACGTAATCGCGACCAATCACTGTACGCTTACCGCGCGAACGGCCAATAATACTGACGTTTAAGTCTTGAGCTAGCGCAGTTGCCGCCGCATGCCAGGCCTCATCCAACGGTCGGTGGTAACACAGAGTAATCAGCGCCTCACCGGATAAGGTGGTTAAAAACTCCACCTGAAAGAGACGTTCAGAAAGCGCAGTGCTCGTGCTCCAAGCCTCTTTGAGGCGGGGCATGAGCTGATTAATCAGAGTGCTGGCAATCGGGAAGCGCTCAATCAAAATAGGCGTACGCTTATCACCCGGCGTCATCATCGCATAGTGACGCTGACCCTCTTCACGCCAGAGACGAAACTCAGCACGCAGGCGAAAGTTTTGCTCAGCAGAGGCAAATACCTGTGGTGCTGGCGCATTAAACTCGTGCAAGAGGCTTTCTAAGCGGGCTTGCTTGGCATGCAGCTGCTCTAAATAAGCCGCGGGGGAGTAATCGGAGTTTGGCATCAGGCAAAGAAACCCAGTTTAATAATGAACAAAATAGATAAAATCCACATGGCGCTGTTGAGGTCTTTCCAGCGGCCACTGAGCAGCTTAATTGCTGTCCAGCTGATAAAGCCAAAGGCAATACCATTGGCAATCGAGAACGTGAGCGGCATGGCTAGCGCAGCAACCACTACTGGAGCTGCTACGGTCAGGTCATCCCAGTCGATTTTGGCTAAACCGCTGGTCATTAAGACAGCAACAAAAAATAACGCAGGGGCAGTGGCGTAAGCCGGTACTGCAGAAGCTAAGGGGGCAAAAAATAAGCTCAGTAAAAACAACACGGCAACTGTACAAGCGGTAAGCCCAGTACGGCCACCGGCCGCAATCCCCGCCGCCGACTCAACAAAACTTGTAGTGGTGGATGTACCCATGCAAGCGCCGGCCATGGTTGAGGTACTATCGGCCAATAAAGCACGGCCCAAGCGCGGCATTTTGCCGTCTTTATCCATCAGGTTGGCGCGCTGTGCGACACCAATCAGCGTGCCAGAGGTATCGAATAAATCAACGAATAAAAAGGCAAAAATAACACTGACCAAGCCCACATCCAGCGCACCGACAATATCCAGCTTTAATAAAGTTGGCATCATGCTCGGCGGCATGCTGACTACGCCATTGAGAGCTGAAAAGCCCATAACAATGGAAAACCCGGTGATGAGTAAAATCCCGATCATGACCGCACCGGTGATTTGGCGGTAAGCCAGTGCCACAATCAGCATAAAGCCGATGGTCGCCAAGATTGGCCCAGGCTGGGTGAGGTCACCCAAGGTCACTAAGGTGTCGGGGTTACCAATGACAATGCCGGCATTTTTGAGCGCAATCAGTGCTAAAAACAAACCAATACCGGCGCTAATGGCTGAGCGCAGCGGCATCGGAATACTGTTAATAATCCACTCGCGAATCTTAAAAATCGACATCGCGAAAAACAAGAAGCCCGAAATAAACACGGCACCGAGCGCCACCTCCCAAGAGTAGCCCATGGTGCCGACGACGGTGTAGGTAAAGAAGGCGTTAAGTCCCATGCCTGGGGCAAGGGCAATAGGGTAGTTGGCCACCATGCCCATAATGGCTGAACCAATGGCGCCGGCTAAGCAGGTTGCGACAAATACTGCGCCGTGATCCATGCCAATTTCCGCCAGCATATTGGGATTGACGAAGAGAATATAAGCCATGGTGAGGAAGGTGGTGATACCCGCCAGCACTTCGGTACGAAAAGAGGTGTTGTTGGCTTGTAACTGAAAGAGTCTTTCCAGCATGGTTTAACTGCCTGCGAAAAATGCGAATAATAGCAGTCTACACTGGAAAAAGCAGGCTCTTTGCGGGTTTTGCAGGTGACCCCGCAAGAGTAAATGGGCTGGGTACGTTACGCAGTCGAGCTGCTGCTGGGTTCTAGTCCGTGCAGGGTTCAGCTTTGAGCTTGCAGCGCAGACTGGTTATTTCTTGGTTCATTAAGTCAATGCGCCGTGCCATGCTCTCGATTAAGCTGTGGGCAATGCGCGGGTTACTGTGCATAAGGCTGAGAAATTGGTCTTTAGGGATCACCATTACTGTGCAAGGCTCGCTGGCAATCACTGTAGCGTTGCGGCGCTCTTCAGTAAAAACAGCCATGGCACCAAAAATCTCATCTTTTTCCACATCACCGACTTTTTCACCATTCACCCAAGCTTCAGCATGGCCTTCAATAATGATAAAGACATGTTCAGCAATGTCGCCTTGGTGAATAAGCTCTTCACCTGCAGCAAAACTTTGGAAACCTGTGGATGGGCGGATTTCTGGTTGTTTTAAGCGGGCTAAAGCATCGGCCGCTAAGGCTGAATGACCCAGCAAATACAGAGTGAAAAGTTCTTGACGCTCATGAACGCTGGCGATGTGCTGAAACACGTCGCGACGAGCGTAGGGGATGAGTCGAATGGTTTCTTCGCTGGAATAACGGCACTCAGGTAGATCGAGACCTTGGCGTAAACCCAGTAGGTCACCTTCTTGTAGGTAGAAAAAGGGGTGGCTTTCGACGTGAGCATGCACCAAGCCGCTATCAATGATAAAAAGCTGATTGCTAGGTAAGGCGTTCGATAAGTCGTCGCACTGCTTGACTTCAAAAGGCGCATCGCAAGGTACTAAATCATCCAGCAATTGACGCGGAATGGCTTGCAAACGATTGATCAGCTTATCGGCATATGCAGGCTGCTCACCCAGTAAATACATAAGTTAAAACCCCTGAACCTAGCAACAATAAACGAAGAGTGGAGAACGTTAGTACGGATCGCAATTTAAGTAAAATAGTATCTTAGCAGATTGTGAGCTGGTGCAGTAAACAGCCAGAAATTGTTTGATTTTAGGCTGTGGTGCAGCGGATGCGGGTACCGGCGGTGAGTGACATGACAATCTCTTGCGCACTGACATTACTGGCAAAATAACAACCGGAAACTTTCGCGCGGTTCATGCTGGCACCTTCCAGTAAGGCTTCGCGAAAATCAATGCCGCGTAAATCGCAACTGCGTAAATATGCATCGCGCAAATCCAAGCCGGCCGCATCCAGACCGCGTAGATTTAAGCTGCGCAAATCAGCACCTTGCAAGTTGATGCTGCCGGAGGTTAAGAAACTGGCTTTTTGTCGATTAAAATCTTCAATTTTTTCATCGACTAATAACTGAAAAAGAGGGTGCTCAAGCTTTCTTGGACGGCTCATAATTACGTCTCCACATATTTGCAGTTCGCTTGCAGTATAAGCACTATTTTTGAGCTTTGTATAAGTTGCAATGTTTGCTGAATGTGAACTAATCGTCTTTGTTGTGTTTGCTCTCTATGGGATTGGTACGCATAATTGGCCCTGAAGAATTCAGTAGAGAGGGGTATTGTTGATGCAGCCCTTGAAAACAGTGCCCTACACCAGTGTTGTACAGTTATCCGACAGCCATCTATTTGCTGCTTTGGATGGACGTTTACTGGGCATGGATACCCACGATAGTTTGCGGCAGGTTATTGCGCTGGTGGAAGCCGAGCAGGAGCAAGTGGATGTATTGCTCTGCACAGGTGATATTTCGCAAGATGGCTCACAGAGTTCATACCAACGTTTTGCCAAGATGGTCAATGCTTTAGGCGTGCCCATGCGCTGGTTTGCTGGCAACCATGATGAGCGTCTGGCTTTACAACAGGTGTGCGCGCAAACGGATTGGCTGGAGTCCGTTTACGATGTTGGTGCTTGGCGTATTGTCTTGCTGGATTCCTCAGTGGTTAATAAAGTGCATGGTGAGCTGGCTCAAGATCAGCTGGATATTTTAGCCCAGGCGCTGCGCAGTGCAGGTGATCGGCATGTACTGATTGGCTTGCACCACCATCCGGTGCCCATTCACAGCAAGTGGATGGATAAAATTGGCTTGCACAATGCTGCTCAGATGCTGTCGATTATCCAGCAGTACAATAATGTTAAAGCGGTGATTTGGGGCCATGTGCACCAAGAGTTTGATCAGCAAGAGCATGGTATTCGTTGGTTGGCCGCCCCCTCTACCTGTGTGCAGTTTACTCCCGGCAGTCAAGACTTTGCTGTGGACAATAAGGCCCCGGGTTATCGCTGGCTGCGCTTGTATGATGACGGGCAGTTGCAAACTGCTGTGTCGCGGGTCGCTAACATTGATTTTGAAATCGATTACAGTATTAAAGGCTACTAACGCTGCTGCTAAATACCTCGCTGGTTGTGTTTGCGGGTATCGGCCTACGCATGACTCCACCGGCAGTGGTATTCTAAGTGACTGCCTTTAAGTGTGAAGTTGTGTATGTCGAACAGTGTAAGCGTTGTCTATATTCATGGTTTTAATAGCTCCCCAGCCTCTTTTAAAGCACAGCAAGTGCGTAAAGCATGGTCGCAGCTTGGTTTGCCAGCAGAGCAGTTGTTGATTCCTGAGCTGCATCATCACCCTCAGCAAGCCATTGCCCAGTTGCAAGTGGCTATCGAACAACTGGAGCGACCTGTGTTAGTGGGCAGCTCATTGGGCGGTTATTACGCCACCTATCTGGCCGAGCGCTATGGTTTACAAGCTTTGCTGATTAACCCAGCTGTGCGCCCGCATCGGTTGTTTGATGAGTTTGTAGCGGAACAAGAGAACCTCTATAGCGGTGAGCGCTGGCTCCTTACTGACTCACATTTGCAAGCACTGGCGGCTCTGGAAGTTCCACCACCACGGGATGCGCAGCGCTTTTGCGTATGGTTGCAAACTGGCGATGAAACGTTAGACTACTGTTTGGCTGAACAGTACTATGCTGGCTGCTCTGTGCATATCGAAGAGGGCGGTGATCATGGTTTTCAGCGTTTTTCTGAGCACCTTCCGGCGCTCTTTGCTTTTGTAGGACTTACACCCTCAGCTCTGCAATCACTCGATCTTTCTGCTTTTGAGTAACGACATTACCCATGACTAATTCGACCTATACCGCTGATGCCATTGAGGTTCTATCTGGGTTAGATCCGGTGCGTAAGCGCCCCGGCATGTACACCGATACAACTCGTCCCAACCACCTTGCCCAAGAAGTCATTGATAACAGTGTCGATGAGGCCTTGGCGGGGCATGCGCGCAATGTGCAAGTGATTTTGCATACCGATCAATCCCTTGAAGTGATTGATGATGGCCGCGGCATGCCGGTGGATATTCACCCAGAAGAAGGCATTCCTGGGGTTGAATTGATCTTTACTCGCTTACATGCGGGCGGAAAGTTTTCCAGTAAGAACTACGAGTTCTCCGGTGGTTTGCACGGGGTGGGTATCTCGGTGGTGAACGCGCTTTCGACTTTGCTCGAAGTGCGAGTGCGCCGTGGTGGTGAAGAACATCAAATGACCTTTCGTGATGGTTTTAAAGCCACTGATCTTGAGGTGATTGGCAGCGTCGGGCAGCGCAATACCGGCACCAGTATTCGTTTTTGGCCTGATCCGCAGTATTTTGATACGGGCAAGTTTTCGGTTAGCCGTTTAAAGCATATTTTAAAAGCTAAGGCAGTGCTGTGCCCAGGCTTAACGGTTAAGTTTGAAGATAAAAACAGCAAAGAGCTGATTACCTGGTTTTATGAAGACGGTTTGCGCTCCTACTTAACCGATGCAGTGTCTGAGTATATCAGCCTGCCAGAAGAGCCTTTTTGTGGGCAGTTTGCTGCCGAAACTGAGCGGGTGGATTGGGCGGTACTTTGGCTGCCAGAAGGCGGCGAGCTGGTGCAGGAAAGCTATGTCAACTTGATTCCCACTGCTCAGGGCGGTACTCACGTCAATGGTTTTCGCCAAGGTTTGCTGGATGCCTTGCGCGAGTTTTGTGAGTTCCGCAATCTGCTCCCGCGCGGGGTGAAACTGGCACCGGATGATATTTGGGAGCGCATCAGCTTTGTCTTATCGATGAAGATGCAAGAGCCGCAGTTCTCAGGACAAACCAAAGAGCGCTTATCCTCGCGTACCGCTGCTGGGTTTGTTGCTGGCGTCGTCAAAGATGCCTTTAGTTTGTGGCTCAATGCCAACTCTGAATTGGGTTTGCAGCTGGCGGAAATGGCTATTAGTCATGCCGGTCGTCGTTTGAAGGCTGGGCGTCGAGTTGAGCGCAAGCGCATTACGCAAGGCCCTGCGTTGCCGGGTAAATTAGCCGATTGTGCCGGCCAAGATCCCATGCGTGGTGAATTATTTTTAGTGGAAGGGGACTCAGCTGGCGGCAGTGCCAAACAGGCGCGCGATAAAGAGTTTCAAGCCATCATGCCGCTGCGCGGTAAAATCCTCAACACTTGGGAAGTGGATGGCAGTGTCGTGCTTGGCTCGCAAGAGGTGCACGATATTGCCGTGGCCATGGGGGTTGATCCAGGCTCTGAGGATATCAGTCAGTTACGCTACGGTAAGATTTGTATCTTAGCCGATGCCGACTCCGATGGTTTGCACATTGCCACCTTGTTATGTGCACTCTTTATGCGCCACTTTAGACCCTTGGTGGAAGCGGGGCATATTTATGTGGCGATGCCGCCGCTGTTTCGGGTGGATATCGGTAAAGAAGTGCATTACGCCCTCGATGAAGATGAGTTGGAAAGTATCCTTGCGCGTATTCAAACTGAGAAAAAACGTGGTAAACCACAGGTGACACGCTTTAAAGGTTTGGGTGAAATGAATCCGCCGCAACTGCGTGAAACCACTATGGATCCCAATACTCGCCGTTTAGTGCAGCTGACCCTCGACGACTACAGTGGCACCCAAGAACTGATGGATATGCTCTTGGCCAAAAAACGCGCCAGCGATCGTAAAAACTGGCTGGAAAGTAAGGGCGATCTGGCCGAGGTGCAAGTCTGATGCAGGACGTTGAGCACATTGAAACTGTTGTTACCGCAAACCTATTCGATAGAGGCTGGGCATGACGCAATCCTATGATTTAAGCCTTGAGGGTGTTGAGCGCCGCTCAATGGCCGAGTTTACTGAGCAAGCGTACTTAAACTACTCCATGTACGTGATTATGGACCGAGCTTTGCCGCATATTGGTGATGGCTTAAAGCCGGTGCAACGCCGCATTGTTTATGCCATGAGCGAGCTGAACTTAGATGCCGACTCCAAGCATAAAAAATCTGCGCGAACTGTGGGTGATGTGCTGGGTAAGTATCACCCGCACGGTGATATCGCCTGTTATGAGGCGATGGTGCTGATGGCGCAGCCGTTCAGTTACCGCTATCCCTTGGTGGATGGGCAAGGTAACTGGGGTGCACCCGATGACCCAAAGTCTTTTGCTGCGATGCGTTATACCGAAGCGCGCTTAGCCCGTTATTCAGAAGTGCTGCTGACTGAGTTGGGGCAAGGTACTGTGGATTGGATTCCCAACTTTGACGGCACCATGAATGAGCCGGCAGTGCTTCCCGCGCGCCTGCCAAACTTATTATTGAACGGCACCACTGGGATTGCCGTGGGCATGGCCACTGATGTACCGCCACATAACTTGCGTGAAGTGGCTGCCGCCTGTGTGCTGTTGTTGGATAAGCCCAAGTCCACTTTAGAAGACGTATGTGAGCATATTCAGGGGCCAGACTATCCAACCGATGCGGAAATTATTACCCCGCGTGCCGACATTTTGAAAATTTATCAAAGTGGCCGTGGCTCGCTGCGCATGCGTGCCATTTATCATGTGGATGACGGTGATGTGGTGATTACCGCGCTACCGCACCAAGTGTCCGGCGCTAAAGTCATTGAGCAAATCGCTGCACAAATGCAGGCAAAGAAACTGCCCATGGTAGCGGACTTGCGCGATGAGTCTGACCATGAAAACCCGTGCCGTATTGTTATTATTCCTCGCTCAAACCGTGTTTCCACTACGGAGTTGATGCAGCACTTGTTTGCCACCACTGATTTGGAGTCCAGCTATCGGGTCAATACCAACGTAATTGGTTTAGATGGCCGCCCGCAGGTTAAAGACTTGCGCAGCATGTTGATGGAGTGGCTGGTGTTTCGGGTGGATACCATACGCAAGCGTTTGCAGTTTCGCCTTGATCGCGTAGAAAAGCGCCTGCATTTATTAGAAGGCTTGCTGATTGCTTTTCTTAATCTGGATGAAGTGATTGAGATTATCCGTAACGAAGAGCACCCCAAAGCGGTATTGATGGAGCGCTTTGGCATCAGTGACACCCAAGCAGATTACATCCTAGATACGCGCTTACGACAGTTGGCACGTTTAGAAGAGATGAAAATCCGTGGTGAGCAAGATGAGCTGGCCAAGGAGCAAGCAGAACTGCAGGCGCTGCTGGGCAGTGAGGCGAAGCTTAAGCGCTTAGTGCGTAAAGAGTTACTGGCCGACGCTAAAACCTACGGCGATGAGCGCCGTTCGCCGCTGGTTGAGCGTGGTGAAGCACGGGCGTTAGCAGAAACCGATTTGGTTCCTGCGGAGCCGGTCACTGTGGTGATGTCAGAACAGGGCTGGGTGCGCAGCGGTCGTGGGCATGAGCTTGATCCGACGGGCTTATCGTATAAGGCCGGTGATGGCTTTAAGCAGGCGGTGCAAGGACGCTCTAATCAGTTTGTGGTGTTTATTGACAGTGCTGGGCGTAGCTACTCACTGCCAGCGCACACCTTGCCGGCAGCGCGGGGGCATGGCGAGCCTTTATCGGGGCGTTTAAGCCCACCGGCTGGCGCAACTTTTGAGTGTGTGTTGATGCCCAGCGATGAGCAGCAAATGGTGATGGTATCCGATGCGGGTTACGGTTTTGTCGTAACCGGTGCCGATATGCAAAGCAAAAACAAAGCCGGCAAGGCCCTGATTACCTTGCCTAAGGCTGCTCGTGTGTTACCGCCGCAAGTGGTCAATGATTTTGCTGAAGACTGGCTGGCTGTGGTAACCAATGAGGGCCGCTTGCTGGTCTTTAAGGTGGCTGACTTACCACAATTAAGCCGTGGTAAAGGCAACAAGCTGATTGGGATTCCAACGGATCGAGCAGCTAAGCGCGAGGAGTGGGTGGTGGGTTTTGCCGTTCTGGCACCGCAAGCCACCTTGGTTTTAGTCGCCGGTAAGCGTACTTTATCGCTTAAGTTCACTGATCTTGAACACTATCAGGGCGAGCGTGGACGGCGTGGGAATAAATTGCCACGAGGTTTTCAACGAGTGGACGCCTTACACGTTGAGCTTTAAAGTATGGCTGATACGTGCGAGATTTAGTGCTCAGCGACCGCGCTTCAGGCGTTGTTAAAGGATAAGCAGATGAACAAAGCCCCATCGTTGGCCTGGGATCACAGTGGTAGCGCAAGCATCTTGCAAGTGACCGGCAGTTGGACGTTAGATCAGCCCAAACCTGAACTTAATGCTGTTTGGCAACAAGGCGGTCGTTTGCCTGAGCAGTTGGCTGTTCAAGTTGATGTTGCCGCTTGGGATAGCAGTTTGCTGGCGTTATTACGGCGCTTGCAGCGGTTGGCCGCTGAGCAAAAAGTGACACTGGATTTACAGGGATTACCCGACGGTGTGGCGCGTCTTTTGGAAATGGCCGCCAGCCCTTCTACTCAAGCTAAAGAAGCACCAACACCGCACTATGGTTGGGTTTCACGGGTTGGTTTGGGTGGCCTGCGCACTGCCGAGGCGGTGACTAATACCTGCGTTTTCGTTGGGGAAGTAGTGCAGGCCATGGGGCGCTTGCTGGCGGGTAAAGCACGGGTGCGTAGTGTTGATTTTTGGATGGCGCTGCAGCAGTGCGGTCCCGGTGCTCTGCCTATTGTGGCCTTGATTGCCAGCTTGATTGGTTTGATTTTAGCCTTTGTGGGTGCTGCGCAGTTGGAAGCCTTTGGTGCACAGCTTTATATTGCCAATATGGTTGCCATTGGTATGACCCGAGAAATGGGCGCTTTAATGACCGCAGTGATTATGGCCGGACGCACTGGTGCGGCTTATGCCGCGGAGCTAGGGAGTATGCAGGCCAATGAGGAAATTGATGCCTTAAAAACCTTTGGCTTTCCACCGCTCGAGTTTTTAGTTGTGCCGCGTTTGCTGGCGCTGTTAGTGAGTATGCCAATCTTAACTGTATTCGCGGATGCCTTAGGTATCTTCGGTGGTTTTGTGATTGGCTCTGGGTTGTTTGATATTTCTGCAGCGCAATACATTAATCAAAGTCTGGAAATGCTGAGCCTGACTGATTTTTTAATAGGTATTTTTAAAAGTGTTGTCTTTGCTATTTTGATTGGTTTGATTGGCTGTTATTACGGCTTATCGTGTGGCCGCAATGCGCAAGCGGTCGGACAGGCAACCACCAATGCAGTGGTGAGTATTATCGTGGCGCTGGTCATCAGTGACGCGGCGATTACCCTGATCTGCACACAGTTGGGGATTTAAGCATGGATGACGCAATCTTAGTTGCAGACAACCTCAATGCTGGCTATGGCTCTTTAGTCATTCAGCATAGTTTGAACTTCAGTATTAAAAAGGGCGAAGTCTTTGTCATTATGGGCGGCAGTGGCTGCGGTAAAAGTACTTTGCTGCGTCACTTAATTGGCCTGCAAGCACCGTTAGCGGGCCGAGTACTGTTTAAGGGGGAGGACTTTTGGCTGCGCGATGCTGACGAAAGAGCAAACTTGCAGCAGCATTTTGGCGTGCTTTATCAGAACGGTGCGCTGTGGGGCGGTATGACCCTAAGAGACAATATTTGCCTGCCTTTAAGTACTTGGCGTCCTGAGCTCAATAAAGCCGACTTAGATGAGCTGGCTGCGATTAAGTTAGCCTTAGTCGGTTTATCCGGTTGTGATGAGTTGTACCCGTCTGAGCTCTCGGGTGGTATGCGGAAACGCGCTGCTCTGGCACGGGCCTTGGCTTTGGATCCGGAGGTGCTGTTTTTTGATGAGCCTTCAGCCGGCTTGGATCCACTGAGCTCCTTGGCTTTGGATGAGCTGATTTTGCAGCTGCGCGATAGCTTATGTGCCACTATTATTCTGGTAACACATGAATTACCCAGTATTTATGCAGTGGCTGATACCTGTCTGTTTTTAGATAATCAGACCCATACACAAATTGCTTTAGGGCCAGTAGCGCAGTTGCTGGAGTCAGGCCCTGAAGTCGTGCAGCGTTTCTTACGGCGCGGTGACGCTGTAACACATGAGGTGACAAAATGACTGAGTCGCGTAAGCCGTTTTTTATTGGCGCTTTTTTGTTGGGTGGCGTGGTGCTATTAGCCGCTGCTATTTTAATCCTCAGCCGTGACAGTCTCCTGACGCGACCGGTGGAGTATGTGGTGTATTTTACCGGTGCTTTAGATGGTCTTGATGTGGGTGCTGATGTCACCTACCGGGGGGTTAAAGTCGGCACTGTGCAACACATACATTTATCGTATGACCGCAATTTAAATGACGTGGTGATGCCAGTTACCGTGCGTATTAATGCGGAAAGTGCCCGTGCTAAAGGTGATGAGCGTGGTTTTGATCGCTCGATTGAGCGTTTGGTTGAGCGGGGTTTGCGCGCGCAACTACAAACTCCCAGCTTGTTGACAGGTAAGGCTATTGTTGCACTGGACTTTTTCCCCAGTCAAAAAGGTTATGTGCGCGAGCCCCATGCGAGCGACTTGCCAACGATTCCAACGGTACCATCGCGCATCGATCAAGTTGCTGATGTGTTGCGTGACTTGGTTGATGGCCTGAAAGAAATACCGTTGAAAGAAACTCTCGAAACGGCGAATAAAACCTTGCTTGCCTTTGAGAAAATAGTGTCGGCACCTGCAACCCAAGCCAGCCTCGACAGTATCAGTGTGTCGTTAGCCAATTTTGAAAAGATTAGCGGTCAATTACGGCAGCATTTACCAGAAATGTTGGATAATGTGCACAGCGGTAGTACCGAGCTTAAAGAAGCCTTGGTTGATATACGCAAAGCAGCACAAAGTGCGCGGGGTGCATTAGAGCAAATGGATGGTTTGGTCAGTGATGGGCGCCGTAGTTTAGGGCCAGAGTCAGAGTTGCAGTATGAGCTATTGCAGTCATTACAGGATTTAGGTCAGGCCAGTAAAGCACTGCAGCGTACGGCAGAAAGTATAGAGCAGAATCCGCAATCCATTATATTTGGCAAGAAACGGTGATCATATGAAACATTTAATGCGCTTGCCATTGAGTATGGCCATGCTGGGAGCTTTAGCGTTAGGTACGGTCGGCTGTAGTATTGCCCCGCCTGCGCAATTTTACCAGTTGCAGCAAACACTGCCTGAGACTGGCAGCCGAACCAATAACACCACTGTGTTGCTGGGGCCGCTAAAGGTCGCTGATTACCTGCAGCGTGAAAGCATTATGCAGCGTGAAGCCGATGGCAGTTTAGTGTTGAGTCAGGAGGGGCTCTGGGCCGGCAATATGCAAGATGATGTTGGCCAGTTATTATTGCGGCAAATCTCTGCCGAGTTAGGTACAAGTCGTATTTCCCTGTATCCCGACCGCATTGGTATGCAAGCTCAGGCGCAGGTGATATTGAATATCAGCCGTTTAGACTCTGGGGTGGAGCAGCCGGCGGTACTGGAAGCACAGTGGCGCTTATTAGACGGTAAAGGCGTGTTGCGCAATAGTCGTGTGGTGCACTTTAAAGAGGAGCACGATGGCACTCTAAGTGATCAAGTGCGGGCGCAAAGTGAATTAATTGGTCGATTATCTGTGCAGTTGGTGCAGGCCTTAGCCGGTGAGTTACCAGCTCCAGTGGTGAAGACTTCGACCTCTAAGCCTGCAGCGCCAGCGGCAACGCAGCAACCCAAGAGCAAAACTGAAAGCAACAGCATTCCTGTGGTTGAGCCGGCGCGAGAAGTGGAAGTCTACCGTTTTTGATGACTCGCCAGCGTCGCAGAGCTTGGTCACTGCGGCGCTGCCTTTAGTCTGAATATTGCTCTTGTAAGTTATGCAGCTGTTCTTGCAGCATGGCTGGGTAAGGGCTTAGCATCGACTCTAAGCAACTGGCGTGCTCAGGTTTTGCTACTGGGCGAATTCGCGCATAAGTGCTGATGCTGCTGTCTTGCGCCAGATCACTGCTTAACAGCAGTAAGTTGCGGCTGTGCTGACTGAGAGTCAGTGCCGTTTGTGCGCTGTCACTGAGCAGTAGCTCACCGAGAGAGGCATTACTGGCTGCAGGTCCTGCGCTGAGCCCCAGTTGCACTTGCAAGGTAATGTCGCTATCCGCCACTTCCAGTTGCAAAGCATGACCAAAGGCGCGCAGTAACTCCCCGCAACACATGGCATTGCGCTGATAGTCTGGTTGCTCAGAGCTAAACACAATGAGGCTGCGGCCATCGGCTAACGTATGCAGGCGGCCATGGTAGAGACTGGCTGATTGCTCCAGAACATTATGGTACTTCTTCAATAGCTCGGCTAAGCGCTCGTGGGGGAGTTGGCGTAATTGCTCCATGCTACCGAGCTCGACTGCTAAAACTGCATTGTGTGTTGGCGCAGGTGTTGCGCGCAGCAGTGGCGGCGTCAGGTTTTCTGCCGCGTTGCGGTCAACCTGATCGAGTGCAGTGGCTGGTTTGGAGCTGAGATTGGTCGCTACTGGTGCTATGTCTTGGGTGTCTTCTAAAGTGGGGATCTGCGCATTTTGTGTGTCTTGCAGAAAATACTGGTTGAGTTGGCGCGCCAATAAACCAATCTCATCGCCGCGTTTAATGTGCGGTGCCGGTGGTGCTGGGTTAATCAGCCAATTACTTAAGCTTTGTAAGGGGCGGGCAACTGAGCGGCCTAGGTGGACTGCAATAAACGCCGCCAGAATCAAAAGAATTACCCCCAGCACAGCCATGGTTTGCAGGCTGGTGGTAAGGGGTTCTTGCAGCTTGCGGGTATCAATATGCAGGTGCAAGGAGCCAACCACCACATCTTGAAACGTCAGCTGCTGAGAATAAAAACCGCTGCTGCGGGTGGCTTTCGGACGTTTGCCGGCTTCAGCAATAATGCGGTTATCTACGCTGTATAACGCTGCGTGGGATACATAGGGGTTTTCGACCAGCTCGCGTAGCAGCACTGCCACACTTAAAGTGTCATCAGCGGATAACGCACTTTCCGTTGCGCTGCGGGTTTGCTGCAGCAAGGTTTGCGCTAAAGCATTGGCTTGCTGTTGCACCGACCATTGCAGCTGGGTATGCATGACCCAAGCGAAGGTCAACAGGCAGATGCTAATAGTGAGTAAGACAGAGCCGGTGATACGTGAAGTGATACTGGCGCCTCGAGGTTGTGCAGAAGCATGCGACATAGACAAGATTTTCCAAAATAAAGACGCAGATGAGCAGAAATGATACGCAAGAAAAACAGCTGTAAGTGGCCATTAGCAACTACAGATCAGTAAAGTATAACGGGCGTAAAACATAGAACAAGCAAAAGGACTGCCAGTGGCGCGATTAAATGGCTAGAATGACTCTTTTTTATCTGCGGAGAAAGCACCGTGCGCGAAATTGTCCTGATTAACATCACAGGTGAAGACCGTCCGGGGTTAACCGCCGCCATTATGGGCGTGTTGTCGCACAGTGGTGTGAATATTTTAGATATTGGCCAAGCGGTTATTCATAACACCCTGTCTTTTGGGATTTTGGTTGAGATACCCAGCACGGAACATGCCTCAGCGGTACTCAAAGATGTGCTCTTTACTGGTTATAAGCTCAATCAACAGGTGCGTTTTACCCCTGTATCAGAAGAAGACTACCAGCAGTGGGTGGCTGGCCAAGGTAAAACACGCTACATAGTGACGTTGCTGACACGGCGAGTGACAGCTGAGCAAATACAGCGGGTTAGCGCGATTACCGCGCAGTATGGCTTAAATATTGATCACATTGATCGCTTGTCAGGTCGCATGCCGTTGGATACCCCAGAAAGCCAAGGCAAGGGCTGTATAGAGTTTTCCGTGCGTGGTGAGCCAGCGGATGCTGCTGCTTTACGTGCAGACTTCTTAAGTGTTGCGCAAGAGCTGAATGTAGACATTGCCTTCCAGCGCGATACAGTCTTTCGTCGCAATCGCCGCCTCGCGGTGTTTGATATGGACTCCACTCTGATTGAGGCTGAAGTCATTGACGAGCTGGCTAAAGCAGCAGGCGTTGGTGAGCAAGTGGCGGCAATTACTGAACGAGCCATGCAAGGCGAATTGGATTTTAAAGAAAGCTTTAAAGAGCGCTTAGCGCTGCTGGCCGGCTTGTCAGAAGATGTGCTGGAAGATATTGGTGCATCGCTACGTCTGACCGAAGGTGCTGAAATGCTGTTTGCTGAGTTGAAACGCTTAGGTTACAAAACAGCTATCTTATCTGGCGGCTTCACGTACTTTGCTAAGCAGTTGCAAGAGCGTTTAGGCATTGATTATGTGTATGCTAACGAGCTGGAAATTGTGGATGGCAAGCTCACTGGCCGAGCCATTGAGCCTATTGTGGATGCGCAGCGTAAAGCAGACTTGCTTCGTGAATTGACCGCGCAAGAAGGACTCCGCTTAGAGCAAACTATAGCTGTGGGTGATGGTGCAAATGATTTGCCGATGCTGGGCTTAGCCGGATTAGGTGTGGCTTTTCGGGCCAAACCGATGGTGAAAAAATCAGCGCGCCAAGCAATTTCAACCTTAGGTTTAGACGGCATTCTGTACTTGCTGGGTTACCGTGACCGGGAAGGGGCTGACGAGTAATTTTGCTATCTGTATTGAAGTGTTGGGCTGTGCGTAGTCAGTGACGCACAGCCAAAGCAGTTTACTTAGACCTTAAGAAAGGCTGCCTAAGGCACTGCGACTAAAGGGTAGGATGTCTTCTTGCTTGCCGTCGCGCACTTTAGCGGCCCAATCAGGGTCTACCAGTAACGCACGACCCACTGCCACCAAGTCAAACTCTTGTGCCGCAAAGCGGCTTAGTAAGCCATCGAGACTGGCCGGCTGAGCAATTTCAGTGGTGTTGGTCATAAAGCTAGTGAATTCGCTACCATCTAAACCAACACTGCCAACAGTAATGGTGGGCTTGCCGGTCAGTTTACGTGTCCAGCCAGCTAGATTGAGTTCAGAACCAGCAAACTCAGGCTCCCAGAAGCGGCGAGTGGAGCAGTGGAAAATATCCACGCCAGCATCCACTAAAGGTTGTAGAAACTCTTTTAATTCATCAGGATTCTGTGCCAAGCGTGCGGTGTAATCTTGCTGCTTCCACTGTGAGAATCGAAATACAATAGGAAATTCAGGTCCCACGGCAGCACGAACGGCTTGGATAATTTCTACAGCAAAGCGGCCGCGATTGGCCATGCTGCCACCGTAATTATCAGTACGCTGATTGCTGCCTTCCCAGAAGAACTGGTCAATGAGGTAACCATGGGCACCGTGAATCTCTACGCCGTCCATGCCAATTTCTTTAGCGTCTTTGGCTGCCTGGGCAAACGCTGCAACCACTTCATCAATGTCGCTTTGCGTCATGCCATGGACAATCTTCTTACTGTCTTTGAATTTTTCCATGGGGCCGTAACCGGGGACGGTGCCATCGGGTTCAGTACCGAGGCGACGCACATTTCCCACGTGCCAGAGTTGCGGCATGATGGTTCCGCCGGCGCCATGCACAGCATCAACCACTTGTTTCCAGCCATTTAATGCATCTTCGCCATAAAAGCGTGGCACATTCGGGTAGCCATTGGAGGCGCAGTGATTGACTGTGGTGCCCTCGGTAATGATTAAGCCCACGCCAGCCGCTGCGCGCTTGCGATAATACTCAACCACTTTTGCATTGGGGACACCGCCCGGTGAAAAGGTACGGGTCATGGGGGCCATGACAATACGGGTTGGAATGGTTAAAGCACCCAGTTCAAAGGGCTGAAACAACTGTTGAGAATCGTTCATTAAATGCTCCGCTTGGATTGTTCTTGTAGATAGCATGACTGGCTTTGTTGCTTAAAGTCACAAAGCGACCTATGTGATGCCCAAGGTATCAGATACCTCGTCATTAAAGCCACGGTCTAGTTTGATTTTTAAGGTTAGGTCAGTGCGCGAGTCAGCAAACTTCAAGGCTTCTTCGAGACTGATACGCCCTGTACTAAAGAGCTTAAATAACTCTTGATCAAAGGTCTGCAAGCCTTGTTCCTGCGAGCGGGCAATGGCGCTTTTGAGTTCGTCTAATTGATCGCGCTGAATTAAATCTTTGATATACGGGGTGCCGAGCATCAGCTCGATTGCGGCCACGCGTTTTTGCTCAATGCCGGGAATTAAGCGCTGGCCAATAATAGCCACTAAGTTTTGAGAGACATCGGCTAAGACCTGACGGCGGGCGTCTTCTGGAAAAAAACGGGCAATGCGCTCTAAAGCATGACTGGTGCTGGTGGCGTGCAAGGTGGCAATGCATAAGTGCCCAGTTTCTGAGTAGTGCAGGGCATGTTGCATGGTGTCCAAATCGCGAATCTCACCGATCATAATTACATCCGGCGCCTCCCGTAAGGCGTTATGTAAGGCAGAGGCAAAGCTGTGGGTGTCTAAGCCTACTTCCCGTTGATTGACTACAGATTGTTTATGCGTGTGCAGAAACTCAATGGGGTCTTCAATGCATAAAATATGGCCGCCAGCATGGGTGTTGCGGTAGTCCAGCATGGCTGCCAAGGTGGTTGATTTGCCTGAGCCAGCAGCGCCAGTCACGAGAATAAGGCCGCGACTGAGCATGGCTAAACGCTCCAGCATAATAGGCAAGCCCAGTGCACTAAAATCTGGAATAGTATTTTTAATATGCCGCACCACCATGGATACTTCGCCACGCTGATAAAACACGTTCACCCGAAAGCGTCCCGAGCCTTGTACTCCAACGGCTAAGTTCATTTCTAGATCACGTTCAAAATCAGCAATTTGTTTTTGTGTCATCAGTTGATAGGCCATGGTTTGCACCGATGACGGTGGCAAGGCTTGTTTACCAATGGTGCGCGAGATGCCCTCTACCTTAACTTGGGGAATAGCGCCTACACTAAAATACATATCCGAACCGCCTTGTTCGTGAAGTAAGTTTAGATAAGGAAAAACATCATAAGTAGACATTGCAAAAACCCTGTTTTTTGTAGTGGTTTATAGGCATTAAAAGCGGATTTTTCTGTGTTGATAAGGCGATACTAGCCTGTTAATTGGGCATAAAACAGCTCAGAAGAGGCATTAATTACAGCGGATTAGGCATTTGCGTGGTTTTTTTGCGAATATTTAAATAGCCAACCATGTCCAATTATAATGGGGCTTACAGGGCTTTTTTTGTCATTTTATGCCCGCTATTTTGAAAAAATAGTTCTTTGTGACGAGTCAGTCGCGTTGTAATCCGTTAAAATGCACCGTTTTGCGCGGCCACAATTTAGCTTGCGGCTTACACTTTTAATGACCAAGGTTTTAACCATGCCAAAAACAATAACCCAAAATTTGCCTTCGTATTTAGATTCTGAGAACCCAGGCCCTTGGGCTATTTTCCTCGAGCAGGTCGATCGAGTTGCCCCGTATTTAGGTGACTTAGGAAAGTGGCTCGATACTTTAAAGCACCCAGAGCGCAGCTTAATCGTTGATGTGCCAGTGCGTTTAGATGATGGCAGCATTGCCCACTTTGAAGGTTACCGTGTGCAGCACAGCCTCAACCGTGGCCCAGGTAAAGGTGGCGTACGCTACCACCAGGACGTGACTCTATCTGAAGTCATGGCTTTATCGGCGTGGATGTCAGTTAAAACTGCCGTAGTTGGGCTGCCATTTGGCGGCGCTAAAGGCGGGATCCGAGTTGATCCGCGCAAGTACTCTGCGGGCGAAGTTGAGCGCATCACCCGTCGTTACACCAATGAAATCAGTTCGATTATTGGCGTCAATAAAGACATTCCAGGCCCTGACGTCAACACCAACGCGCAAACTATGGCGTGGATGATGGATACCTATTCAATGCATGCTGGGACCACGCAGCCTGGCATTGTCACCGGAAAGCCAATTCCTTTAGGTGGCAGCTTAGGTCGTGTTGAAGCAACTGGCCGCGGTGTATTTATTGTTGGTGTGGCAGCCGCTAAAGATGCAGGCATTAACTTAACTGGTGCACGAGTCAGTATTCAGGGTTTTGGTAATGTGGGCGGTACGGCAGCTCGACTCTTCTCGGAAGTGGGCGCGAAAATTGTTGCAGTACAAGACCACACCGGCACCATCGCAGATCCTAACGGTTTGGATGTGGAAGCCTTGCTGACCCATGTTAAGCAAACCGGTGGTGTGGGTGGCGCAGCCAATACTACAGCCATTGCGGCGGATGAGTTCTGGGCCATCGAAACAGATATTCTGATTCCTGCTGCTTTAGAAGGACAGATCACTAAGCACAATGCCGACACTGTGCAGGCTCGTATTATTGTTGAGGGTGCCAATGGTCCAACCACACCTGAAGCGGATGATATTATGACTGCTAAAGGTATTGTGATTGTGCCAGATGTATTGGCCAATGCCGGTGGTGTGACTGTCAGCTACTTTGAGTGGGTACAGAACTCATCAAGCTTCTACTGGACTGTGGAAGAAATTAATGAGCGTCTAGAAAAGATCATGCTGGATGCGTATCACGCCCTGACTGCAACAGCAGCAGAGCATGAAGTATCCCTACGGACTGCGGCCTTTATTACTGCCTGCACGCGTATTCTAGAAACCCGCGAGTTGCGTGGTTTATACCCGTAATAGGCTGATGCAATTGCGTTGCGAGAAATACCCGCGTTAGTGCGGGTATTTTTTTGCCTGTTGCTGCTGCAGCTCTGCCCAGAAAGACGCTTCACTCTAGGGTTAAGACTCATCTCTGGGGATAAAAAAAGGCCTGCATATGCAGACCTTCTTTTTACTGAGTACCGACTTAGCTGCGCTCATCAGGTAGAGCAGCAATCACATCTTCTGCCTGTAAACCTTTTTCACGATCCATCACGGTAAACTCAACCCGTTGACCTTCCACTAAGACGCGGTGGCCTTCACCACGAATGGCGCGGAAATGGACAAAAATATCATCACCAGAATCGCGGGAAATAAAGCCAAAACCTTTTGAGGTGTTAAACCATTTAACCGTTCCCGTTTCGCGGTCGCTGAGATCTTGCGACAGAGGCGCACTTTTGGTGCTCACTTTGCGCAGGTTCAAAGCTAAATGAAGTACCACAGCCGCAATGAGGGTAAATAAGCTTAAGCTTTGGTTAGCTACTTGTCCGTCGCCCACCAGCATGAAAACGGCTTGCATAGCAGTGGCTAAAACGATTAAAGCTGAGACTAAACCTTGTAACTGACGACGACCACCACGCGCCCAAGTGGGTAAAATGGGGGCGATTAATAAGTTGGCGGCAGCAAAAGAACTCAGTAATAACGCTGCTTCTGAGTTGGAATTCGCCAGAGCAAGCGAAAGGAGGAGGGCGCTAGCACCGACGATTAAGTGGATAATTTTTAACATACGCAATGGACTCACCTTGATAAGAATCACAATAAATAAGAAGACCGACTACAAGTACAACACTCAAATGGAGCAGTGCTGCTGTCGTGTCCAAGTAGCTGTGGATAAAAACCACAACCACTATTTGCTTATTAAACAGCAAACACCGCCATGACTCAAACAACTAAAGTCGCTACCGGGTTCTAGAGCGTGAATTAGCGCACATCGCTCTGCTAGCAGTGCTGAAAAGTTGACTCAGATTAGCAAAGGTCAGGCTTATTTTTGGCCGTGTGGCGTTGTGCTTTGACAGAACATAGCCGTCAGCGCTGTTAGGCTATATAATCAGGGTTTTCGCGATACCTGCGCGGCAGTGCTGTTTGACTTGAGCGCTGGGGTAAGTCGGGTGTCGGTTATTTCACATTTTCTAGGAAGCGAACACCATCATGATGCGCAGCCACTATTGCGGACACTTAAACGAATCCCTTAACGGGCAAACCGTTACTCTTTGCGGTTGGGTACACCGTCGTCGTGACCACGGTGGAGTTATTTTCCTTGATATCCGTGATCGTGAAGGCCTTGCTCAAGTGGTTTTTAATCCTGAACAAGCCGCAGTGTTTGCCACCGCTGACCGTGTGCGTAGCGAATATGTAGTCAAAGTTACCGGTGTGGTCAATCCGCGCCCAGATGGCGCAGTCAATCCCAATATGCCCAGCGGCGCTATTGAAGTGATTGCCAGCGATTTAGAAGTGTTAAACCAAGCGGAAACCACACCTTTCCCCTTGCATGAGCATTCGGATGTGGGTGAAGAAACGCGCTTGCGCTACCGCTTTATTGACCTGCGCCGTCCAGAAATGGCCGCTAAGTTAAAACTGCGTTCACGGGTCACCACCAGCATTCGTCGCTATTTAGATGACAATGGCTTCTTGGACGTGGAAACGCCAATTTTAACCCGTGCTACACCAGAAGGTGCGCGGGACTATTTAGTGCCCAGCCGTACTCATCCCGGTAGTTTTTTTGCATTGCCGCAATCACCGCAGCTGTTTAAGCAGTTATTGATGGTGGCTGGGGTTGACCGTTACTACCAAATCGCTAAGTGCTTCCGTGATGAGGACTTGCGTGCGGACCGTCAGCCAGAGTTTACCCAGATTGACATCGAAACCAGCTTTATGGATGAGGCGGACATTATGTCCGTCACTGAAACCATGGTGCGTCAGTTGTTTAAAGATGTGCTGGATGTGGAGTTCGCTGAGTTCCCACATATGCCGTATGAAGAAGCGATGCGTCGCTTCGGTTCCGATAAGCCCGACTTGCGCATTCCGCTGGAGCTCGTGGATATCGCAGATCAGCTCACCGAAGTTGATTTTAAAGTGTTTAGTGGTCCTGCCAATGATCCTAAAGGTCGTGTCGCTGCGTTGCGTGTACCCGGTCAGGGCAGCATGCCACGGGGTAAAATTGATGAGTACACCAAGTATGTGAGCAACTACGGCGCACGTGGTTTGGCGTACATCAAAGTCAATGAGCGCGCTAAAGGTGCGGAAGGTTTACAGTCACCGATTGTTAAATTTATTCCAGAAGAGAACCTCAATACGATTCTGGATCGTGTTGGTGCAGTGGATGGCGATATCGTCTTCTTTGGCGCGGATAAAGCACAGATTGTTAGCGATGCTTTAGGCGCGTTACGGATTCGTTTAGGCCATGACTTAGACTTACTGACCTGCGAGTGGGCACCGCTGTGGGTGGTTGATTTCCCCATGTTTGAAAATAACGAGGATGGCTCGCTCACTGCGATCCACCACCCGTTTACAGCACCCAAGTGCTCAGCTGAAGAACTGCGTGCCAACCCAGGCACTGCGCTGTCCAGAGCCTATGATATGGTGCTTAACGGTACAGAGTTGGGCGGTGGTTCGATCCGTATTCATGATCGCAGCATGCAGCAAACTGTATTTGAAATTCTTGGTATTGATGAGGCTGAACAGCAAGAGAAGTTTGGCTTCTTGCTCGATGCACTCAAGTACGGTGCGCCACCACACGGCGGTTTGGCCTTTGGATTAGACCGTTTAGTGATGCTGATGACCGGTGCACAATCCATTCGCGAAGTCATTGCTTTCCCGAAAACGCAAAGCGCTGCCTGTGTGATGACGCAAGCACCGGGCACTGTTGATAATACGGCGCTGCGTGATTTACATATCCGCTTGCGTGAGCAGCCGAAGGCTGAATAAAAATAGAGGAAGGCTGCCGTGTTTACAGCGTTGCAGAGCAGCGCTGTAAAATCTACACACCGCAGTTGCTAGTTACCACAGTAAAGACATAGAAACGGGAGTTGTTATGGCTGGGCATTCCAAGTGGGCAAACATCAAGCACCGCAAAGAGCGTCAAGATAATAAGCGCGGCAAAATTTTCACCAAGTTAATTCGCGAGTTGACCGTTGCTGCCAAGCAGGGCGGCGGTGTTGTTGCCGATAACCCGCGTTTGCGTTTGGCCGTGGATAAAGCGCTTGGCGCCAACATGACCCGCGATACCATTGATCGCGCCATTGCCCGTGGGGTTGGCTCCAATGATGGTGATAACGTTGAAGAGTTGGTGTACGAAGGTTATGCACCCAATGGTGTGGCCGTCTTTGTTGAAGCAATGACCGATAACCGTAACCGTACTGCCGCTGAAATTCGTCACGCCTTTAACAAGTATGGCGGCAACCTCGGTACTGATGGTTCTGTAGCATACTTGTTTGAGCGCAAAGGCCAGATTTTGTATGCGCCGGGAGTGGATGAAGAAGCTTTGATGGATGCAGCCTTAGAAGCTGGCGCTGAGGATATCGAAACACAGGATGACGGTTCGGTGGAGGTGTTGACCACTTTTGCTGATTTTATCAGCGTCAGTGAAGCTTTAACCGCAGCAGGTTTTGCCGCGGAGCAGGCCGAGGTCACCATGATTCCAACCATGACCACTGAGCTGGATTTAGACGGTGCAGAAAAAGTCATGCGTTTGATTGATGTCTTAGAAGATTTAGACGATGTACAGAACGTCTATTCCAATGCGGAAATTTCAGATGAGATTATGGAGCAGCTGTAAGCTTTAAACAGCAGTGCTGCACCGATAAACCTCTGGTTGTTTGCTTGGCAAGCCCAGGGGTTTTTTTATCTGTTGGCTTTAGGCGTTGTTACCTTGCCGGGGTCAGCACAATAAGCAAGGATCATTGCAATGACTCTTATTTTGGGCATAGACCCAGGCTCGCGAATTACCGGTTACGGCCTTATTCGTGACAATGGCCGAGTCTGTGAGTACGTGGCCTCTGGTTGTATTCGCACCGGCACAGGTGAGCTGGCTGAGCGCTTAAATGCGGTGTTTGCTGGGGTCAGTGAAATTATTCAAACCTATCAGCCCGATACTATGGGCATTGAGCAGGTGTTTATGGCGCGTAATGCGGACTCTGCGCTTAAATTAGGGCAGGCCCGTGGCGTGGCAATTGTGGCCGGTACTCAAGCAGGGCTTGGGGTGTCTGAATACAGTGCTACGCAGGTGAAATCAGCCATTGTAGGCAGCGGTCGAGCAGCTAAAGAACAGGTGCAAATGATGGTTATGCACCTCCTGAAGCTGACCAAGAAACCACAAATTGATGCTTCAGATGCGCTAGCCATTGCCCTTTGCCACGCCCATCACCAGCAAACTTTGCTGGCGCATAATTTGTCGGCGGCTAAGTCCCGAGCAGGACGCTTGAGCCTCTAACTGGAGTTGCTCAGTTGCCGCGGATAATACTTTGATATTAATGACACAGTTGCTTGTAGAGCAGGCTGTCTCGAGCAATAGATTCTACTTGAATGCTGCTAGTGCTATCGCTCTGGGGGATAGCCAGTTGCTGCGCTGTTGCACAGTTAAGCACATAGGGCTGGGTCTCTAAGCGCTCGGTGTAGTCGTTAATAAACTCATAACGGATATATTCCACCAGTGTTTCGCCTTGTTGCTGGCTTTTTCTCACCTTGTTATCTATGACAGCGAAAGAAGAAACCGCCGGTAGCACATAGCTCCATGGGCGGAAAAAATGATTGCTACGCTCTTGCTCAATAACCACTGTTTCAGCGGGCAATTGACTGCTTTTAAATTCAAACCAAGTGTAATCGTAATAGGCTAAGTAGCCGAGCATGCCTAAGCCAGCACAAACTGGCACAAGCCACGAGGGTAGCCTGTTGCGGCTGAGCTTTCTAAGTAGAAAAGCAAAGGCGCCAACGCACAAACCAATGATAAAAACTGCAAGTAAATGCCAAATCATACACAGTACTCTTAAGTGAAAGAGGGCCGCCTAAAGACAGCCCTCTTTGCGATAAGTAGCCTAAGCTACATAGTCAGAGTGTAGAGCAACGCGTTACGGATAACGGACACTTTCCACCATTTTTTGGATCTCTGCAGAAGGCTCTTCTGTCGCATAGGATACCGCGATAGCGACGATGAAGTTAATCAGCGCACCAATACAACCGATTGATAGCGGTGAGATGCCAAGGATCCAGAACTCAGGTGTGTTCGGGAAGTTGTTGGTGCCTGGAATAAAGAACCAACCCAGGTACATAAAGATATAGCCAATGGTGAACAGAGCACCAACGCTCATCCCAGCAACCGCTCCTTTAGCGTTAATTCGCTTGAAGAAAATACCCATAATCAGCGCCGGGAAGATGGACGAAGCCGCCATCCCGAACGCTAGCGCCACCGTTTGCGCAGCAAACCCAGGCGGATTAATCCCCAGCCAAGTAGCAATGGTAATTGCCCCCACCATGGATATTCGCGCCGCGAGCATTTCTGCTTTATCGGAGATGTTTGGATAGAGTGTATTTTTAATTAAGTCATGACTCACTGCCGAGGAAATTGCCAAGAGCAAGCCGGAGGCGGTGGACAGTGCTGCCGCGATCCCCCCTGCAGCCATCAGGCCAATGATCCAGGCTGGCATATTATCAATTTCTGGTAAGGCCAAAACTAGAATATCATTGTTGATTGTCAGTTCGTTACCTTTCCAGCCACGCTCAGCGGCGACAGTGTTATCAAACTCGGTGTTTTTATCATTGTAGTACTGAATGTAGCCATCATGGTTTTTGTCATCAAACGATAGCAAGCCGGTGTGTTCCCACTTTTTAAACCACTCAGGGCGCTCGTCATAAGCTATTGGCTCGTTTTGTGTGCCTTCTGGGTAAAGCACATCCAGCAAGTTCAAACGCGCCATGCCTGCCAGTGGTGGTGCCGTGGTGTAGAACAAGGCAATAAACACCAACGCCCAACCTGCTGACCAGCGTGCGTCAGAGATTTTCGGTACGGTGAAGAAGCGAATGATAACGTGTGGTAAACCTGCGGTACCCACCATTAAGGTTAAGGTAAAGAGGAACATATTCCATTTGTTTTTCACGTCAGCAGTGTAGTCGTGGAAGCCAAGCTGACTGACTACTTCATTGAGCTTGTGCAGCAAGTACTGGTCGGAGTTAGCAATTTCGCTAACAAAGCCCACTTGCGGTAAGAAGTGCCCGGTCATCTGTAAAGACAGGTAGATCGCAGGAATAGTGAAGGCCAGAATAAGTACCACATACTGGGCCACTTGGGTGTAGGTCACCCCTTTCATGCCGCCTAAAACCGCATAGGCGAACACCACCACTGCAGAGATAATTAAGCCTGTGGTACTGCTCACCTCTAAGAAGCGTGAGAATGCCACACCAGCACCGGTCATCTGACCAATTACGTAGGTCAGTGAAATCATCAGCAAGCACACTACCGCAACAAGGCGTGCAGCCTTACTGTCGTAACGTGAGCCAACGAAATCGGGCACCGTGTATTTACCGAAGCGGCGTAGGTAAGGGGCCAGCAAAGTGGCTAACAGTACATAACCACCGGTCCAACCAAGAATAAAGGATGAGTTGACGTAACCGACTGAAATCAAACCGGCAACCGAGATAAAGGATGCCGCCGACAACCAGTCTGCCGCCGTCGCCATACCATTAAGCACTGGGTGCACTTCACCACCAGCGATATAGAACTCGCGAGTGGATTTAGCACGTGCCCAAATTGCAATCCAAGTATAGATACCGAAGGAGCCGGCGACAAAAAGCATATTGACCCAAAATTGACTCATGGTTTACTCCTCCAGGCCGAATTTTTTGTCCAGTTTGTTCATTCTCCAAGCATAGAAAAAGATCAAACAAACAAAGGTATAAATTGAACCTTGCTGAGCAAACCAAAAGCCTAAGTCTGCTCCACCAACGGTAAAGCTCATTAGGTAGGGACGCAGTAGTATTCCGAAACCATAAGATACGGTGGCCCAGATACAGAGGATGATTGTGATAAGCCGCAAGTTTGCAGCCCAATACGCCTTGTTTCTTTCTTCTTTAGATTCAGTCATAACAACTGCTCTCCACTTATTGTATTTAGAATTATGGATAGTTCTCATTGGCGAGAAATATTCAGTTACTACTATCCATTTTTTCAAGTAAAGCGGAAGACTGGACTTTGGTATGGGGTTGTGTGGCTTAATTAATAGAGGCTTTAAAACAATGACTTACGGAGTTTCTCGGTGACTGGCTGAGCTATTGGTGAGTCAGGTTGCTACTAATGTATAGTGCTGTTGTGTCCTGCTGGTCTACATTTTTAAAGGGTATTTTAGGCTTGCGTGATTAACTTAAAAACTTACGGTTTTGGTATTGTTTTTAAACGGCGCAGAAAGTGATTGCCAAATGCTTGAAATTTGCTCAATTGGCCACATTATATAAAGCATGAGAGTGAGTGTAGGTTGTATGTTGTTGATAAACCGACTCACCATATTGACTATAAGGAATAGCTATTATGCGTATTGATCGTTTTACCAGTCAGCTACAGCTGGCACTGTCCGATGCTCAATCATTGGCCATTGGCCACGATAATGCAGCAATCGAGCCGCTGCATTTAATCTTGGCTCTGCTGGATCAACAAGGCGGTGCCATTCGGCCCTTGCTGATGCAGGTGGGCTTTGATCTAAAAAGTCTGCGCGCAGCGTTGGATCAAGCTTTAGACCAGTTGGGCAAGCTGCAAAATCCCACTGGCGATATGACTATGTCGCAAGAATTAGCACGTTTGCTCAATCAGGCCGACCGTTTATCGCAGCAAAAAGGCGACCAGTATATTTCCAGTGAGCTGGTGTTGTTAGCCGCCATGGATGCCAATACCACCTTGGGTAAAATTCTATTGGCGCAGGGTGTTACGCGTCAGTCCTTGGAAAACGCTATCAACAACTTGCGCGGAGGTGACAGCGTGGATGATCCCAATGCTGAGCAATCACGCCAAGCTTTGGATAAGTACACCATTGATTTAACCAAGCGTGCCGAAGATGGCAAGCTGGATCCGGTGATTGGTCGTGATGAAGAAATCCGCCGCACCATCCAAGTATTACAGCGTCGTACCAAAAATAACCCAGTCTTAATTGGTGAGCCAGGGGTGGGTAAAACTGCCATTGCTGAGGGTTTGGCTCAGCGCATTATCAACGGCGAAGTGCCGGACGGTTTAAAAAGCAAGCGTCTGCTCTCGCTGGATATGGGGGCGCTGATTGCCGGTGCTAAGTACCGTGGTGAGTTTGAAGAGCGCCTGAAAGACTTGCTCAATGAAGTGGCCAAGCAAGACGGCCAAATCATTTTATTTATTGATGAGCTGCATACCATGGTCGGGGCCGGTAAAGGCGAAGGCGCGATGGATGCCGGTAATATGCTTAAACCTGCGTTAGCACGGGGTGAATTGCACTGTGTGGGTGCGACCACCCTAGATGAGTATCGCCAATACATTGAAAAAGATGCTGCTTTAGAGCGTCGTTTCCAAAAAGTACAGGTGGATGAGCCATCAGAAGAAGACACCATTGCTATCTTGCGTGGCCTGAAAGAGCGTTACGAGGTGCACCACGGGGTGACGATTACCGATGGCGCGATTATCGCTGCGGCGAAGCTGTCGCACCGCTACATTACTGATCGCCAGCTGCCGGATAAGGCCATCGACTTAATTGATGAAGCGGCCAGTATGATTCGGATGGAAATTGACTCTAAACCAGAGGCCTTGGACCGTTTAGAGCGCCGTTTGATTCAGTTGAAAATTGAACGTGAAGCACTGAAGAAAGAAGACGATGCTGCCACCTTGAAGCGTTTAGAAAAGCTTAAAGAAGAAATTACTGAGCTAGAGCGCGAGTATGCTGACTTAGAAGAAATCTGGAAGTCGGAAAAGTCGGAAGTACAGGGTTCGGCACAGTTGCAGCAAAAGATCGAGCAAGCCCGTCAGGAAATGGAGCTGGCGCGCCGCAAAGGTGATCTCAACCGTACTGCAGAATTACAGTATGGGGTGATCCCCGATTTAGAGCGCAGCCTAGAAATGGTTGACCAAAACAGCAAGGTAGAAAATCAGCTGTTGCGCAATAAGGTTACCGATGAAGAAATTGCCGATGTGGTCTCGAAGTGGACTGGGATTCCGGTCTCGAAAATGCTTGAAGGTGAGCGCGATAAGCTGCTGAAAATGGAAGAGCTGCTGCATACCCGAGTGATTGGCCAGAATGAAGCGGTAACAGCAGTATCCAATGCGGTACGCCGTTCACGGGCCGGCTTGTCCGATCCGGACCGCCCCAGTGGTTCCTTCCTATTCTTAGGACCAACCGGTGTGGGTAAAACCGAGCTGTGTAAGGCGCTGGCAGAGTTCTTGTTTGACACTGAAGATGCCTTAATTCGCATTGATATGTCCGAGTTTATGGAGAAACACTCGGTGGCACGCTTAATTGGTGCGCCCCCAGGTTATGTGGGTTATGAAGAGGGCGGTTATTTAACCGAAGCGGTACGCCGCAAACCCTATTCAGTGGTCCTGATGGATGAAGTGGAAAAAGCTCACCCAGATGTGTTTAACGTCTTACTGCAGGTGCTGGATGACGGTCGCTTAACTGATAGCCACGGTCGTACGGTGGATTTTCGTAATACCGTGGTAGTGATGACCTCGAACTTAGGCTCAACGCAAATTCAAGAGCTGATGGGCGATCGTGAAGCACAGCGTGCGGCGGTGATGGATGCGGTGGGTACACACTTCCGTCCTGAGTTTATTAACCGTATTGATGAGCTGGTGATCTTTGAGCCGCTGGGTACTGAGCAAATTGCTGGTATTGCTGATATTCAGTTGGGCCGTTTACGTGAGCGTTTAGTCGAGCGTGAACTCAGCTTTGAGTTAACCGCTGAGGCTCTCGAGAAACTGGTGGCTGAAGGTTACGACCCAGTTTATGGGGCACGTCCACTCAAGCGCGCCATTCAGCGCTGGATTGAAAACCCGCTGGCGCAACAGATTCTGGCTGGCGAGTTTGAGCCAGGTCACACCATTGAGGCACAGGTTGAAGACGATGAGATTGTCTTTAAATAAACAAACCCTATCACCTTAGTGAAACCACAGCGCAGCCTTAGGGCTGCGTTGTTGTTTGTACCTGTAGCTGTTGCAGTGCCAGCCTGAAGCAAGCGACAATGTATGCCGTGCTGGCGCGCAGAACAGTTGCTTTATTTAGGCTCGCGGTAATGTTGCTGTTCCAATACATCAATACCGCAATCAAAACTTTCGACCCAGTTTAAAAAAGCGTTGATCATTTCTTTGCCTTTAAATGGGCGTCCGTGCTGTGGCACAATCATTTCAACATCCATCTGCCGGACCATATTGGCCCACAGGTGGGTGACTTTTTTACTCACCATATAACGGCGGTGAAAACCCTCCATGGAGGGAATATGCTCAGCGAAACTGACCACAGGTTGCGCGTCATCCAGCAGCGAAGCGCCCATATCGCCAGAAAATAAAATTTTACTGGTGGGGTCGTAGAGTTGGAAGTTGCCCACGGAATGTAAAAAGTGCGCCGGAATCACTTTGAGCTTACTTTGCCCAAGCGTAAATACAGCGCCCTCATCAGGTACCGCGATTACACGCTCGCTGGTGGAAATACCATGGTTGACGGTTAAGTAACCGGCAGTGAGGTGCGGTAAAAAACGTGCCCATAATTTTGAGGTAATGACTTTGGCTTTCGTGTGTAGTAGCCACTTGTCCAGTGCCGCAATAATATCTGGGTCTTGGTGTGAGGCGAAAATATAGGTCAGATTTTGCAGAGTGATGCGTTTTGATAACTCTAGCGAGAGCGGTGTATAGGTTAAGTCACCGCCGGGATCGAGCAGTAAAGATTGGCCATTATCAGTAATTAAAAACTGATTCGATTGAATGCCGTCACCAGTGACTAAATCATCAAACATTAGGCATTGGTGATTGCCGTTATCAAATAAAACAATAGGTTCGCGACGCATAATACACTCACTTGTCAGAAGAGGGCGGGACTATGCCAGTGCTACACAGTCTAGTGCTGATTTATATCAATGCCAATGCGTTTAGAGCAAGCCTAATTGGTCGTGTAGCGGGCCATTGCCTGCCGTCAGTGGCTTTGCTAAGGCCGTCAGAAAAATCTGTTAAACTAGCGGTTTTTTACTGAGTATGGACTATGCCGCACGCAGTATCGCGTTTGCGAGAGCAACGCTTGGCGCGCAGTAAACGACCTTTTATCGCCCGTGGCGCACTGTTAGTGCGTTGCCAGCGCTGCCGTGTGAGCCTTGAGTATTGTATGTGTGCTTGGCAGCCAGACGTTGATGCGCAGAGCGCGGTCTGTTTATTGATGTACGATGCCGAACCTTTGAAGCCAACCAATACCGGCTGGCTGATTGCTGATGTAGTGCCAGATACTTTTGCCTTTACTTGGTCGCGCACTGAAGTGGATCCAGCCATTCTGGCGCTGCTGGCTGATCCGCAGTGGCAACCTTATGTGGTTTTTCCAGAAGAGTATGTGCCAGCTGAGCGGGTAGTGCATAGCGTACCCAATGCTGAGTTGCGGGCAGCAGGTAAACGACCATTGTTTGTGGTGCTAGACGGTACTTGGACAGAAGCGCGGAAAATGTTTCGTAAGTCTGCTTATCTAGCTGAGCTGCCAGTGCTGAGTTTGCATCCGGATGACATTTCTCACTACCGCTTGCGCCGTTCCACTCGCGAAGAGCATTTGTGTACTGCTGAGGTGACTGCATTGTGCTTGCATTTGGCGGATGATACTGTCGCTGCACAAGCGTTGGAGCAGTGGTTTGCGCGTTTTAGTCGGCATTATTTAGCGGGACGCAAACCACCCTCCGTGACTGAGAAAATAGCGCTGCGCAATGGTACAGCGCTATAAAACATATTTTAAATGGCGATGCCTTGGGCGCGGAAATGTGCCACATACTGCTTGTCGACTTTAAAAATATGGTTGGTTAACCAGCTTTTCAGTAGTTTTAATGCGTTGATGCCGACAGTTTCGCCCTGATCATGGCGGGTCAGTAAGTCCATCACCTGCTCACAGAAAATATTGTGCTGGGCTTTGTGCGCTGCGCTTTCCGGATAGCCTAAGCGCAGAAAGATCTCTTCCTCGACAATAAAGTGATTCATGGTGTATTCCATTAATTGCTCAAGGATAGTGCCAACCTGATCCCGCTGCGGCTCACCGCTGCTAAGTAAGGCGTGCAATTGATTGGTGGTGTCGACGAGCCAGCGGTGCTGCTGATCAATTTCATCAATGCCAACTTCAAGTTGTTCGTTCCAAGGCATAAAAAGCATGGTTATTATTCCTGTGTGTTATTTTTATAGTCTCTCTATATAGCAACAGCTTGTTTGGTTTAGCTTTGACGCGGATCAATAGAAGGTTAGGCAAAACCTTGTTTTTTATAAGGGAATTGAGCAAACAAGACTTTGCACGGTTTTGACTATATAGTTAGCCTGCTAACTAATTGGGTGATGAAGGTGTTATGAGTACGTCGCAAAGACCCTTGTATGGGGTTTTACTGGTTCTGTGTGCGGGGTTGTTATTAGCCTCCCATGATGGTGTTTCTAAGTATTTAACCCAAATCTACCCGTTGATTATGGTCATTTGGCTGCGCTATTTAGTGCAGACAGTGGTGATGGTTTTCTTGTTTTTTCCAAAAATGCGCTGGGTTATCCTGCACACACGAAGGCCTTGGCTGCAGTTAGTGCGGGCCATTAGTTTACTCAGCATTAGCCTGTTGTTTATTGGTGGACTGCGCTATATCCCCCTCGCAGAAGCAACAGCTGTGATGTTTTTAGCGCCGTTAATTGTCACAGTGCTCTCAGCCCTAGTGCTGCATGAGAAAGTCAGCACAGGGCAGTGGTGGGCGGTCAGTATTGGCTTTTTAGGGGTTATCTTTATTGTGCGTCCGGGTGGTGAGCTCTTTACGCCCGCGATCCTCTTGCCATTTACCGCGTCATTTTGCTTTGCTATTTATCAGTTGATTACGCGACGCTTGGCCAGTACCGACCATGCAGTGACCAGTAATTTCTTATCGGGGTTGTTTGGTACGCTGGCGCTCACGTTGCTGTTGCCTGGGGAATACACTTTGGCAGTTCCTGCGCTGGATATAATGTTTATGCTGCTGCTTGGGGTTCTCGCCATGACCGCACATATGCTGTTGACCATGGCTTTAAAATACTCTTCGGCAGCCACTTTAGCGCCCTTTAGCTATGGGCAAATTATATTTGCTGGAATCGTTGGTTGCTTTGCCTTTGCACAAATTCCCGATGCATTAGCCATTTTAGGTGTGGCGATTATCAGTTGCAGTGGTTTAGCCGTGGCCTATTTGCAGCACCACCAGCAGGCTGAGGAGTAGAGCTGTGGCTTGATCAGCTTTTTTCGAGGATGGCTTGTAGCTTGCCCAGCTCTATGGGCTTGGCCAAATGGCCATCCATTCCAGATTGTTTGGCGCGCAACTGATGCTCGTCGAGAACATGGGCGGATAAGGCAATTATGGTCACTGCTGGCAGCCCTTGCGCTGCTTCATATGCGCGTTGTTGTTGGGCAGCAGTAAAGCCATCCATGACCGGCATCTCACAATCCATGAGCACCAAGTCGTAGTGATTTTTTCTCAGTTTATCGAGAGCCAACTGACCGTTAGTAACCACATCAAACCGCGCTCCGAGTTTGCTCAGTAAGCCGCTGATAACTTTGACTGAGATGGCATCGTCTTCAGCAATCAGCACATGCTTAGCGCTTGCTTGTGCTGGGCGTGTGCTAAGACTAGCGGATGTGTTTTGCACCGCATTGATCAGTGTGGCCTTTAATGTAGAAGCGCTGACCGGCTTCATCAGAACGTGGCTGATACCTGCGTTGCGGGTGGCAATGGGGTCGGTATTACTGCTGCTGGTGAGCATGATTAAGCTGGCATCGGCCTTGAGCAAAGGGTCCGCTTTAATGCGTACTGCAAAAGTGATGGCGCTGGGTTTGTGGATGGTTTCACTGATTAAAATGGCGGCAAAGTGTTGTCCCTGTAGTGCTTTGTTACGCAGTAAAGCGACAGCGTCTGTTGCTGAGGTACTGGTACTGACGCGTAAGCCCCATTCAGAGCATTGCTGGGCTAAAACTTTTTGTGACAGAGCATGGCTATCGATCAGTAAAATATGCTTTTGACGCAAGATTGAATCGGCTTCCAGATGGACGGCTTGGCTGGGTTGGGCTTGTAGCGGAATACTGAAAATAAAACTGCAGCCATGGGCACTGGACTGAATACTGAACACCCCGCCCATTAGGCTAATCAGTTGCCGTGCGATGATAATGCCAAGGTTGCCGCCAATAAAAGAAGCGCTCAGCAGGTCTTTGCTGTGCAGCTGTGCTGAGCTGAGAATATGGCGCTCTTCATCACTTAAAGGTGTGCCTGTATCTTGTAAGTTAAACAGCAGTTGTGGTTGCCCTGCACCTTGTTCTACTGCAGCGCTGAGGGTGATCTCGCCTTGGGCAGTGCGCTTGAAAGCATTGTTAAGAATACTCAAGAGCACTTGGCGTAAGCGTACTGGGTCGCCCAGTAAAATTTCTGGTATCTGTGGCTGAAAAAAAACAGTTAACTCAACCCCTTGTTCGCTGGCGTTGTTGGAAAATGCTTGGGTGCATTCTTGGAGTAAGCCCGCCAGATTAAAGGGCGTGTGCGAGAGGGTAATTTGCTTGGACTCTAGGCGGGTGATGTCGAGAATCTCATTAATTAAGCTGAGTAGTTCATTACCAGAGCTTTGAATGGTTTGAGCGTAATCCCGTTGCTTGCTGGACAGGGGGGTATCCAGTAATAACGTGGTCATCCCTAAAACTCCGCTTAAGGGGGTGCGTATTTCATGGCTTATTTTCGCCAGCAGTTCGGATTTAGCACGACTTTCTGCTTGCTCGGCCGCATGCAGGTTAGAAACTTGGGTGTTTTTTTTAATTTGCTGGCGGTGCGCTTCACTGAGTCCGATGCTGATAATAATGGCGCTGACCACTAAGCTGGCAAGGGTGAGCACTACGGCGTTGTCGGCAGAGAATAACGACTCATTGCTGAGGGCTGGCCAGGCGGCTAAGAGCGGTAAGCAAAAAGTACTGAAGCCAATAAATAGCGTCCGTGCTGGCGGGTAATCGCTGTGCCATAGACGTAAGCTGCTGCCGAGTAGCATAACGCTGGAAGTGATGAGCAAGTAGTAGGTTAAGGTATGCGCGTAGCTGGTGCTTAAGGTAAGTAAGGCGATGCCACCTAAGCACAGCACACCCATATGCCGAATCAGTTGTTTGGAAAGCTTGTTAAACAGGGTTGAGGGTAAGTTTAAACTCAGGCATAGGCTGTGTAAAAACAACATGCTGAGAATCACCGAAACATAAATAAAATCGCTGTCTAAATTGAGTAAAAAAGGCGTTTGTGCCGTCAGTAATTCAGTGGAAAGAAATAAAAACAACAGTAAGAAGCTGAGGGACAGGCCAAAAGATAGGTTGCTGCGGTAGCCGGTGTATAAAAAACGGATGAGGTTATATAAAACTATACTGATGCTGCAGCCCACCAGCACGCCAATCAGTAGCGGTTGTGTACTGTTTAACCCAGGCTCAGAGACTGGGTACTGGGAGAATATTTTTAGTACTGCTGCCGCGTCTAACGAAAATACTTGGGCGTAATAACGCGGGATGCTGAACAGCAAAAACAGTGAGCCGATCAGCAAGCTAATAATCAAGGTGAGGGTAAGGCGGATAGGATGCATAGTTCGTAATCAACGCCTCGTCAGAGTTGTGCCATTGCTGCCCAGCCGGCAATTAAACAGTGCTGGGCAGTAGGCGTGGTGCTGTTACTTTTGCTGTTCACGCGCTATGGCACGGTAGCCGATATCTTTACGGTAAAAGCAGCCGTCCCAGCTGATTTTCTCAGCCAGCTGGTAAGCGTTGGCTTGCGCCTCGGCAACGGTATCACCCATGGCCGTGGCGCAGAGGACGCGACCACCGGTATTAATGATCTTGCCGTCTTTGAGGCTACTGCCCGCGTGGAATACTTTACCCTCCAGCTTGGCCGCCGCATCTAAACCATGAATCTCATGGCCCGCGCTATAGCCGTCAGCTGGGTAGCCGCCAGAGGCTAGAACGACGCCGAGGCTTGGGCGTGGATCCCATTGGGCTTCTACTTTATCAAGGGCCTTGGCTAAGGCAGCTTCAATCAGCAGAGTTAAGCTGGACTCTAAACGCAATAAAATCGGCTGAGTTTCTGGGTCGCCAAAACGGCAGTTGTACTCAATGATTTTTGGTGCGCCGTCTTTATCGATCATCAAACCGGCATACAAGAAGCCAGTATAGACATTGCCTTCGGCGGCCATACCGCGCACGGTTGGGTAGATGATTTCATCGAGCACGCGCTGGTGTACTGCATCAGTCACCACTGGCGCAGGGGAGTAAGCACCCATGCCACCGGTGTTCGGACCGGTATCACCGTCACCCACCCGCTTGTGGTCTTGACTAGTAGCCATGGGTAAGACGTTTTCGCCATCGACCATGACAATAAAGCTGGCTTCTTCACCGTCTAAAAACTCTTCAATCACCACGCGCGAACCGGCATCGCCGAAAGCATTGTCAGACAGCATGTCAATCACTGCTGCTTCTGCTTCTGCTAACGTCATGGCGACGATCACCCCTTTACCAGCAGCCAAACCGTCGGCTTTAACCACAATGGGTGCGCCTTGCTCACGGATATAGGCCAGCGCGGGCTCCACTTCTGTAAAGTTAGCGTAGTTGCTGGTGGGAATATTATGGCGGGCAAAGAAGTCTTTGGTGAAGGCTTTCGAACCTTCCAGTTGTGCTGCGGCAGCGGTGGGGCCATAAATATCCAGATTGCGTTTGCGGAATGTATCCACTACACCCGCCACCAATGGTGCTTCAGGGCCAACAATGGTCAGGGCAACACTATTTTGCTCAGCAAAATCAGCCAGCTGGTCAATGGCCAAAACATCAATGGCGACGTTTTCGCATTTGGCTTCAGTGGCGCTACCGGCGTTGCCTGGCGCGATAAAAACCTTTTCAACACGTGGGTCTTGCGCGACTTTCCATGCTAAAGCATGTTCGCGTCCGCCATTACCGATAATTAAAATATTCATAGAAAACGGTCCTCAAAAGAGCAAATTAGTGGCGGAAGTGACGCATGCCGGTGAATACCATGGCAATGTCAGCTTCATCTGCTGCGGCGATCACTTCTTCGTCACGCATGGAGCCGCCGGGCTGGATTACTGCACGAATACCCACTTTGGCGGCGTTATCTAAGCCGTCACGGAAGGGGAAGAAGGCATCTGAGGCCATTACTGCTCCGGCCACTTCTAAGCCGGCCTGCTCAGCTTTAATCGCGGCAATACGGGCAGAGTTAACGCGGCTCATTTGGCCGGCGCCTACACCCACGGTTTGACGGTTTTTCGCATAGACAATGGCATTGGATTTTACAAACTTGGCTACTTTCCAAGCAAAGATCAGGTCGTGAATTTCTTGCTCAGTGGGAGCACGGCGCGTGACGACTTTTAGATCAGCGGCGCTGATCATCTCAATGTCGCGGCTCTGTACCAAGAGGCCACCGTTGACGCGCTTGTAATCCCAGCTCGGGCTGCGCTGCGCTGGCCATTGGCCGCACTCTAAGAGACGCACGTTAGCTTTGCTGGCCACCACATCACGGGCGGCTTGGCTGATGCTAGGGGCAATAATCACTTCAACAAACTGACGCTCAACAATGGCTTGCGCCGTGTCGCCATCGAGCTCGCGGTTAAACGCAATGATGCCGCCAAAGGCTGATTCACTATCAGTGGCGTAGGCCAAGTCATAGGCTTTACGAATACCGCCTTCGGCGTCTGTAGCAACAGCAACACCGCACGGATTAGCGTGCTTAACGATCACGCAGGCAGGCTTAACAAAGCCTTTGACGCACTCAAGGGCGGCATCGGTATCGGCAACGTTGTTAAACGACAACTCCTTACCTTGCAGTTGCACGGCACTGGCGATGCTGGCTTCGGCTGGATTGGCTTCGGTGTAGAAGGCCGCTTTTTGGTGCGGGTTCTCACCGTAGCGCATGTCTTGCGCTTTAATAAATTGACTATTAAAAGTGTTCGGGAAGTCTGCGCGCTGCTCGGTGCTCAGCGTCGTTGCGGACTGATCAATGCTGCCCAAGTAGTTCGCAATCATGCCGTCATACGCTGCGGTGTGCTCAAAGGCTTTGAGTGCCAGATTAAAGCGTTGCGCATAGCTGAGGCCGCCTTGCTTTAAACTCTGAATAATGTCGGCGTAATCCGCAGTGTTGACCACAATGGCCACATCTTTATGGTTTTTAGCGGCACTGCGCACCATGGTGGGGCCGCCAATATCGATATTTTCAATGGCGTCTGGCAGGCTGCAGTCAGGCTTAGCCACTGTGGCGGCAAAGGGGTAGAGGTTGACTGCCACCAGATCAATGGGCTTGATGCCGTGCTCAGTCATAACCGCTGCGTCGATATCGCGACGGCCTAAAATACCACCGTGAATTTTCGGGTGCAGAGTTTTCACCCGGCCATCCATCATTTCCGCAAAACCGGTGTAGTCCGCCACTTCAATCGCAGGGATTGCATTATCTTTGAGCAGTTTAAACGTGCCGCCAGTGGAGAGGATTTCTACCCCTAAGGCATCCAGTTCTTTGGCAAATTCAACAATACCTGTTTTGTCAGAAACACTGATTAAAGCACGACGAATAGAGGTTTTTGCAGTGTGGTCAGTCATTGGTTTTCCTAGCTATAAACGGCAAGCAGCACAGAGCCTAAGGGTAGGGGTGTGCAGGGTTGGATGTTAAAGAAGATTGTACTGTTTCAGCTTTTTACGCAGTGTGCCTCGGTTTAAGCCGAGCATTTCTGATGCGCGGGTTTGGTTGCCTTGCACATGCTGCATTACTGAGGCAAATAACGGTGCTTCAACCTCGCTTAACACTAGGTTGTAGACGTCATTGACATGGGCGCCATCTAAGTGGGCGAAATAGTCTTGCAAAGTTTTTTCGACACAGGCACGTAACGTCAGGTGTTCGGTGCTTTTTATAGTGGCAAGCGGCATAGTGTTTTTTGTCACGGCAGATATCTCATAGCTGAACGTTTTATCATTAGCATCATGCAGCGTCTGTTAAGCCTAGACTGCGAAGGTGATTAAAAAAACCTTGAATCTGGTCTTTTTGCGCATTCTCGCAATCGAGCTGATTAAACGTTGAACGAAATTGTTGTGCGCCCGGTAGTGCAGACAAATACCAGTGCGTATGTTTTCTAGCAATGCGGACACCCATAGGTTGGCCATAAAACGCATGCAGAAGGTCTAGATGTTCAAGCAAAATTAATTCTAAGGCCTGCAGACTGATCGCCGGTAACAGCTCACCTGTGGCTAGAAAATGATTTATTTCTTGAAAAATCCAAGGCCGTCCTTGGGCTGCGCGGCCAATTAATAAGCCATCTGCGCCTGTGTAATCCAGCACTTGGCGAGCCTTTAAGGGGCTATCGATATCGCCATTAGCAAACACAGGAATGGACACAGCCTCCTTGATGAGGGCAATAGTATCGTATTCGGCGTCACCATTATAGCGGTCTGCGCGGGTGCGGCCATGTACCGCAAGGGCGTTGATGCCTGTTTGCTCGGCAATTTTAGCGATTGTCACGCCATTTTTATTGGCCTGATCCCAGCCGGTACGGATTTTTAAGGTCACAGGCACATCCACTGCGGCACGCACCGCTTGCAGAATTTGTGCAACCAGCGGCTCATCTTTTAACAGTGCTGAGCCGGCGGCTTTACTGCACACTTTTTTGGCCGGGCAGCCCATATTAATGTCGATAATGTGGGCGCCTAAAGCTACGCATTCTTGTGCAGCATGGGCCAGCATTTGTGGGTCAGCGCCTGCGATCTGCATGGAGCGCGGCTGGGGATCGTCGTCAGACAGTAAGCGTAGACTGGATTTGCGGCTGCCCCATAAGCGAGTATCGCTGGTGAGCATTTCTGAGACAGTCAGGCCAGCCCCGAAACGCGCGCAAAGCTGGCGTTGTGGGCGATCAGTCACGCCTGCCATGGGCGCGAGAATCAGGTTGTTAGCTAATGTGTAGGAACCAATACGAACCATCGACATGGACTGTCCAGCCTGCGCGCACGAAAAGGAAAGATAAAATGAGCGGCTATGATACCCGCTGCAACCCTATGGATAAAGCATCTAGAAAAATGTTGTGATGAACGGGGCGAGTGCAGCGCACTCTAGCTCAGGGCAATACCGCTCTGGTATTAAGGCAACTGTAGAGCAGCCCTTGGTTGAGTAGCCCTACAGCACTACTGTTTTAGTCATCATTGGTGGAAAAATCATAATTCATTGCTTGGCTTGGGCCTTGCAAATAATGGCCTTGGATATAGTTGACTCCAGCCTGCCAGAGCACTGATAAGACGCTGGCGCTTTCAACAAAGGGCACGATACTTTGCTTGTGTTGCGCATGCAGTGTGGCGAGCATTTCCTTGAGGATTTCTTGGTCATCAACATTGCTCAGCTCTTTGGTGAATGAGCCGTCGATTTTGACAAAATCAATCTCTAAGTGCCTTAACGTATTAAACGGATTTAAGGTGCAACCAAACTGACCAAGGGCAATTTGGCAGTGTAGGGCGCGTAAGCCTTCGGTCAGCTGCTTGGCTTGCTTGAGGTAGGCAACAGCGTCGGTTTCACGAATCTGCACAATAATTGAATCGGCAGGTAGACGCGAGGCTTTGAGGGCAATGCTGAGCCACGGCAACAAGCTCGGATCTTGTAGGCTAGCGCTGGATAAGTGGATAAACAGGCGCGTGTGATTGCCTTTACTGCGGTGTTCAGTAAGCAGTTTTATCGAGTTGAGTAAAACCCAGCGATCAATTTTTTCTGCTAAACCAGCAGAGATAGCTGCATTTAAAAAGTCTAAGGGCGGTATTTCTTCGCCTTGCGGATTGACCAAGCGCAAGAGCACTTCGTATAGCTCATCCTGATCGCCGCGCAAATTAATAATGGGCTGGAACAACAGTTTAAAGCTGTTATTGGCTAAAGCTTGTTGCACCATGGCAACGATATCACCGCTGTTGGCCGCAGCAGCAAGATCATCGGCCGGGTTATAAACTTTGAGGTCATTGCCTTGGGTTAACTGATCGGCGCAGTCATGGGCGCGCTTGAGTACCTGCGAGGCTTTGGCCGTTTTCTCATTGAGGCCGGCGACCCCAATAGTGAAGGTGACTTGTGCAGTGCGGCCATTGATATCAAAGAGCTGAGCTTCGGTTTTTTGCAATAGACTGCGCAGCTCCGCTTCGTGCTGTTCTGGTGTGGTCTGGGCAATCAGCACACTGAAAGCATCATCGGAGAAACGGGCAATTTGTGATTCAGCGCTGAGTTGCTGGCGCAACATGTTGGCCAGTTGGCTTAGCAGTAAGTCAATTCCAGCTAGACCTAAATCAGTCTGCAAGGAGGCATAGTGATCAATTTTAATATATGCCAAGCTGGCGGGCTGACCGACATTTACTGCGCGCTCCGCCGCAGTGTCTAACAGCTCTAAAAAGTGTTGGCGGTTATAGAGGCCAGTGACCAGATCTTGGCTACTGATTTCACGCAGTTTCTCTTCAAGTTCAGCATTGTCGTTGGCAGTACGGATAACCACCTGTACGCAGGGCTCACCGTCGTATTGTGCTGGTGAAAAGCTCATGCATGCCTTAAAGGGCTCTGCGGCGGCAGTTTCGCCAGTGCAGCTGAACTCTGCGCGGCCCTCTTCACTGCGGTAACCCTTTAAAAAGCTCTTAAAGTCACCTTGATCATGGGCGGCAATTAAATCAATCATTGGCATACCTTCCATTTCGTCTGGATCGGTATAACCAAATAGCTGCAGATACGCGGCGTTGGCGTAAATATGCATGCCGTCGTGTACGTAAGCGATGGCATCCACTGAACTGTCTAAGAGTAATTGACAGCGTTTTTCGGTTTCGCGCAAAGCCACTTCAATGGCACGGCGTGTGCGCCGCTCTTCGAGATTGCCCAGCTCGCGCTTAGCCACTAAAATTAAGCGTTGATCTTCGCCGTGTGGCACTGCGTCTTGGGCACCCAACTCGAGGGCTTCGGTGAGCTCCTCAGAGCAGGGGTTTTCGGTGAGCTGAATAAAAGAAATATCGCGCGCTGTCCGCTGAATCGTTTTCAGCACTGTCATGGGCTCCACATTGTCGCTGTGGTGGGCAGCAATGCATAAATCCCAAGTGCTTTTCAGCGTTTCATTGAGGTCGTCCACCGAGCTGATGCGGTGCGCGCGGGTTGCATGGCCGGCGTCACGGAACAGGCTGACCAAGCGTTCAGCTTCATTTTCAGAGTCTTCTAAAATGAGGAGGCGAATAGTTTTTCTATCAGTAGCCATAATTACCATCAAGGTGCGCAGAGCACATATTTAAAGCGTCTATATAAGTTGCCGAGAATCTACAGAGACTTCCAAAGTGAGTCAAAGTCTTCGTGTTTAGTCAGCTCTTTTACTGTTGGAGTTGTGCGCGGTGTCTCTACTGGTTGGCTGACGGTAAGTAAACGGTATTCAAATTGACAGATGCTGCCAGTATGTAGCGAGCGTTTGGTTAAAATTGCTTTGAGCTCTTTACCTTGTTGATTAATGGCAACTTTATGGCCCTCCTGAAAAGGTATGCGCGGGGCAATAACACTGGCTGGGCGTGATAATGCAGGTATTTCCGGAACCAGTAAAGCACGTAAAAATAGGCTGGATTTTTCATTGTTACGCAGCAGTTGCAAGCCGCAAGGCTGCGCATTAGGGGCGATCAATTCAATGCCTATTTGCGTACTGGCGGTGCCCACCTGGCGAATCCATCGAATCACAGCGGTAGCCCATGGTTTATCCTTGCTTTCACGCAAGGCAATGATTTCACCGGCCTGCAATTGTGGCGGCGCTTGTTCATGCCAGACTAGGCAGTAGCCGCCAGGGCTGTGGTTAACAATATCCAAGGTGTAGATTGGATACAGTTTGGCAGAGCTTGCTTGTGTTTCTGCAGTACTTTCTGCTGGGTTTTCGCTGCTGGGCGGCGGAGCTTCATATTCAATTAAGTCGGTCAAGAGAGGGTCTTTTTCAGCGGCAATTTCAGCATCAATGGCGTTGGCCCAAATGTCGGGTGGGCTGTTATCCGTTTGGTACTCAACCAGCGCAACCTGCTGCAATTTGAGTGTGCTCTCGAAGGTTTCCTGTCCTGCTAAGTAGTAGTGCACTGCGCTCATGCCTAAGCAGATCTGCAGCGTGCCTTTGCTGCTAATACGGTGAAAATCACGTTTGGCAATATCCCCCCAAGCGCTGCATAACTGAGCAAGCAGGGTGCTGGACATGCTCTCGGGGACGTCGATGCGCTTTTTGATTTTTTTGTTTTCGAGTGACTGCTGATATTCAACCAGAGCTTCAGCTAAGTCTTGGGTGTTAAAGCCAAGTCGGGCAGCGTTGTTATCGTCTGCCAGTAACTCTTTATAGCGCGGTGGTGCATCACTATTGAGGTTGACGACAAATAAACTGCTGGGTAATTCAGCTTTTTGCAAGGTGGCTAAATGGCACCAGTTGGGCAGGGTGAGGCCGACAATAGCAATGTCGCTTTGACGCATTTGGTTAACCCGCGAACAGCTTAATAACAGCGCACAACTATAGGCCGCCTCAACACTCTGCTCAGAGAGGTTGGTGAGCAGTGCATCCCGTATGGGCTGGGTATGTACATTATTTTTGCGGGCGATCCAGTACACCTGATGCAGCTCAAGCCAGAAGTTAGTTACGGCAGGGTAGTAGAGCTGGTAGGTGCGCACCAAGGAGGCATACATACTGTGCATGGTGCGCTGCAATGCTAATGCCAGAGTTGTACCGCGCTGACCAATGCTATCAATAATAGCGATTTTGTAACCTGTGGTGAGGTGGTTTTGTAAGGCTTGGCTGAGGTTGGCGACTTTTTGTGCACGCTCATCAAGCATCACTGAGTTATTTAAAAAATGTCGACCCAGCTGTGCGTTAATAAACATCACCTCTGGGCGCAATAGCTCGAGCAGTTGTACACGATTATCAGCGCTGGTTTTGAACTGGTTAAGCTCAATGAGAGCCTGATACAGCAAGCGTGCAGTCTCACCAATATTGGCTTTGGGTAAGTTTTGGATCCATAGCTTTAAATCACGCACGCTGGGCTTACAGAACGCTAAATGGGTTTGTTCTGGAGTGGGCACGCGTAAGCGTAATTTTAGGCTTGGTGTATCCATTAGGCTTTCCTATTTAAATCAGCAACGGCTGCTGCACGACTTGCTAGTGCGACACACTAATCAGTCTCAATTGTACATCGCGGCACTTAAATTTCTACAGCAAGACGCTGACCCACTTGTACAGCACTGGTCTCTTGGAGGGCATCGTCCCATGCTACATGATTGGGCCCGAATAAGACTATGGCGGTAGAGCCCAGCTTGAAGCGACCAAGCTCGGCACCTTTTTCTAGGGTAATAGGTTGGCGTGCTGCTTGGCTGTAATCGTAAGTGCGCAAGCTGCGCAGTGGCGGCGTCACCTGTCCGGCCCAAACAGTTTCGATACTGGCAACAATCATCGCCCCCACTAAAACCACGGCCATCGGGCCTTGTTCGGTATCGAAGATACAAGCCACTCGCTCGTTGCGGGCGAACAGCTCGGGCACATTTTCAGCAGTGGTTTGGTTGACGGAAAATAAACGTCCTGGGATGTAAACCATCTCGCGTAAAATACCGGTTAACGGCATATGCACACGGTGATAATCCTTAGGTGATAAATAAACAGTGGAGAAGCTGCCGCCCATAAAGGGTGCCGCACGCTCGGCATCGCCACCTAATAATTCTAACAGGCTGAAGCTGTGGCCTTTGGCTTGGAAGATGCGTCCGTGCTCGATGCTACCCAATTGACTAATGGCACCATCGGCAGGGCTTAATACTGCTTTTTCACTGTTGTCTAGGGGACGCGCGTCCTCCTTCAGTGAACGGGTGAAAAAGTCGTTAAAATGGCGATAGGCGCTGGGGTCTTCCAGCAGCGCTTCGCTCATATTGACTTGATAACGCTTAATAAACCAAGCAATTAAACGGTTTTTAAACCAAGGTGTTTGGCATTCAGCCAAGCGCCCAATGAGTCGCGACAACGTGTGGTGCGGCAATATATATTGCATAAAAATAAATAGACGTTGCTTAATGTCCATGTACTAAAAGCCCTTAGTTGCAAATGAGTCGAATAACATTCAAATGAATAGATTCAGTGTAACGAAAATTATCTAGCTATGAGTATATATTAATCAGGAGTGTGCTTGATTGCCCAGCCCAACGCTTTGCTGGGCGGTTACTGGTTAGCGCTGCTCATGCTGTGGTGCGCTGAAAATTAATAATCCCCGTTCGATGCACTGCAAGGTTTTTTTAAAGGCCTGCACTGTGGTTGAGTGCAGGTTATTGGATGACTGATCGGCAGCAATGAGCATGACCACTCTGCGGCCGTTAGATAAAGAAGCCAGTAGCCAGTGACTGTCATTGAAAACCTGAGTGAGCTCGCTGGGTAAGTGCGGGCCGATGCGTGCGCGGTTGCTGTCGCTGAGTGCTAACTGGCTGGCTTGCTTAAGTAAATGCGCAGTGACAGGGTTCGCCGCGAGGGTAAAGATGCGCGGCAGTTGCTCTGTTGGTATGCCTTGCAACTGTGCGACCTGCACCTGCTGCCCAAGCTTGTCGAGCATCATGATACAAATACGCTGCATACCGCAGGACGCTAGAGCTTGGCTGATGCGTTGAATAAGCTGCACTGTATTGCTAAAGGGTGAAGGCGAGCGCAACAGCTCAGCACAATGACTGCGCCACAGCGCTAAATCTGCAGTGGACGGTGCTGGTGCTGAGTCTTGCACTGTGGGTTGCTGCAGACGCTGGGTTGCCCATGGCCAGAGCAAGGCTTGCGCCGGCTGCCAAAGGTCATGATGCCTTTGTAAGCGCGCATGATTTACTGCGAGCTGGTGGGTGGTTTGCTGCACACTGGCAAGGTCTTGCTTTAAATACAGGCTGATTAAGCGTTGCCAGCGCAAGCATTGCTCATTGCCCCAACTGTTATGTGCGGCAATAACCAGACCACAGGTGAAGACTAGAGTGTTGGCCGGACGATTGAGCCAGTTATTGAGCAGCGGTTGCTGGTCAAGCTTTTGCTGCTGCAATAGAGGTTGCTCTGTTTGTCTGGCGATGTGTAGGGCACGGACCAACTGCTGCGGATTTTCGCTGAGTAGGCGATAGCCCTCAATGACCCAAAGGGGGAGTTGCCAGTGCTCCGCAAGGCCTAAACACAGAGCTGTGAGCGGCATGCCAAGCAATTCGCGCTCGACTTGTTCGGCCGGCTCGTTATTGCCTAAAACGCGCTGCTCCCACTGCGCAAAGAACTCCGGGTGACGGGTTAACAGCGGCCAAGCTGGGGATAAGAAAAGTAAGCTGCCCCAGTGGATCTCTTGCCACAAGCGTGCCATCCGCGTACTAAACAGGCCGACCGCTTGAATATTTAAGTGCTGGCCAATCAGCCACACTTGACGCAAGGCCTGGGGGATTTCGCTTATATCACTGTCTTGCAAACTGTTGAGCAATGTCGAGCAGCGCTGTAAGCCTAGGCGTGACAGTGCGTTCTCAAGGGTTTGCACCGGTTCAGCTAAAGAGCTGCGACTGCGATTGGCTTCGCGCATTAGAATAAACGCGATAGTTGGCGCACGGCTGATGACTTTGGCGATCTCACGCAAGGAGTTGCTGGGGTTTTTTAGCGCCTGCAAAGCTAGCTCGCGGTGTGCCTTATAAACTGGCAGCCGAGTGTTATCCAGTTTTTTTATCCACTGAATTAAGATTTCGTTTTGAGGTACAATGAACGCCATAAATATTTCAGCCTATTGACTGTAGCCGTAATGGCATAATAGCAGCATAATGACGGGTGTTTACAAAGGCTGTCATCTTATTACCCGAACTCAGGCAGTGTACGGCTTATTTTATGGTAAAAATACTTGGAATTATTGTTGTTTTCGCCAGTGTTTTGGCAGGTTTTGTACTGTCTGGCGGGAAAATAGCCTCTATTATTCAGCCCTTTGAGGTGCTGATTATTGGGGGGGCCGCACTGGGTGCTTTTCTACAGGCTAACCCCAGCAGTACTTTTATGCAGGTGCTGAAGAAATCCTTGAGCATGTTCAGTGGTCGCTTTAATAAGGCGCTTTACCTTGATGTGCTGAAAATGCTCTATGAAATACTCAATAAAAGTCGCCGTGAAGGCATGATGGCGATTGAGGCAGACATTGAAGACCCAGCCGCCAGCCCAATTTTCAGTAAGTACCCCGCTTTGCTTAAAGACCAGCGCATGACTGAGTTTGTTTGCGATTATTTACGCATCATGTCCACCGGTAATATGGCCCCCCATGAGTTCGAGGGCTTATTTGACATGGAGTTGACCAGTTTAAAAGAAGACCTTGATCATCCAGGGCATGCCGTGACTACCGTTGCTGACGGTTTGCCAGGCTTTGGTATTGTGGCGGCGGTGTTGGGAATTGTCGTGACCATGGCGATGCTGGGTGAAGCAGAGCAGGCCGCTTTAGGTCAGCACGTGGGCGCGGCGCTGGTGGGAACATTCTTAGGTATTTTAGCGGCCTATGGTTTTTTTGGCCCGCTAGCAACCAGCTTGGCGCATGAGGCCAAAGAAGAACTGAATCTGTATGAAGCCATTAAGGCAACCTTGGTGGCTTCATCCTCAGGGATGCCGCCCAGCTTGGCTGTCGAGTTTGGCCGTAAGGTTTTATATGGCGCGCATCGACCAACATTCGTTGAGTTGGAGCAGGCAGTGCGAGGCGGCTGAAGTCCATGGATACTAATCAGCCCATTATTGTTAAACGCGTTAAAAAAATTGCTGCAGGCCGCCACGGTGGCGCCTGGAAAATTGCTTTTGCTGACTTCGCTGTCGCTATGATGGCGTTTTTCTTGGTGATGTGGCTGATGTCATCGGCAACTCCCGAGCAGAAAAAAGCCATCTCCGGCTACTTCCAAGACCCCATCGGTTTTTCTGAAAGTGCCAGTCCCTATGTGATTGATTTGGGCGGTACACCAACCCCCGCACCGGATCGAACCCTCAACCCAGAGTTAAACGAAGAAATCACTCCCGGAGAGCAGCCGCTCAATGCATTGCAGGCTGAGCAGCTTTTTGAGCAAGCCGAGCGCGAGCGTCTAGATATTTTATTGGTTGAGTTGCAGCGCAAAATTAACGACGACTTTGATCTGCAGCCCTACAAAGAACAAATCTTGATGGATATTTCCCGCGATGGCCTGCGCATTCAGATTGCTGATGCAGCCAATCGGCCGATGTTTGATTTAGGCAGTGCGCGCTTGCAGCCGTACTTTGAAGATATCTTATTTATCATGGCCGACACTATTCGTGATGTGCCAAATAAAATCAGTGTTGGCGGTCATACGGATGCCAAGCGCTTTGCCAGTGACAGTGGTTTTGGCAACTGGGAGTTGTCCGCTAACCGCGCCAATGCTGCGCGCCGCGCCTTGCATGCGGGTGGGTTAGGTGATGATAAAATTGCCCGTGTTGCTGGGTATGCGTCCTCGATCCCCTATGATCCGGCTGATCCTGACAGCCCTAGCAATCGCCGCATTGATATTTTAGTGCTGACAAAACGTGCGTTGGATGGGATTGAGGGTGAGCAGGGGGATAACAAAGGAGCCTCTGAAACTGCGTCGGCTGCCATAAGCAATGCTGCGGCCACAACGCCAACTAAACCGATGCGAGACAAGCTTAACGTGTTTGAAAAAGGTGTTTTGCAGTTTGAAGATGTCGATGGCTAAGCTGCCAGCCTAGGATCTTGTCTACTAGGCTGGCGTTTAGCGCGTTGGCTTAATACTGCTCTTGGCTGATGCCACTAATAATATGCTTGAAACTGGCCAGACGCTGAGTGCTAATTTTACCTGCAGCGACTGCCTCCAGTAGTGCGCAACCCGGCTCATGTTCATGACTGCAGTTACGAAAGCGGCAATGCCCAAGAAACTCTTGGAATTCAAAGAAGCCTGCTTCCACATCGGCAACACTGACATGGCCCAAGCCAAACTCACGAATGCCTGGTGAGTCAATCAGCTGACCACCCGAGGGAAAGTGAAACAAGCGCGCTGTGGTTGTGGTGTGGGTCCCCTTACCGGTGAGCTCAGAGAGAGCACCGACTCGCGTGTCGGTGTCCGGGAGTAAGCGATTGACTAAGGATGACTTACCCACCCCTGACTGCCCAACAAAGACGCTGACTCGATTGTTGAGCTGCGCTTGCAGCTGCTCAAGACCATCACCGGAGTACGCTGAAACCTCTAATAGTGGATAGCCGAGACTGTGGTAGGTATTGAGTAGGTTGTGCGCCCGCGAGCTGCCACTAGGGTCGAGTAAGTCTGATTTGTTGAGCAGGAGTAATGGCTTAATCCCCGCATGCTCAGCAGCAATAATATAGCGGTCAATCAGGTTGGCATGTGGCTCAGGGAGTGGAGCAAAGACAATGACAATTAAGTCCACATTGGCTGCCACAGGTTTGAGGGTGCCGCGAGAATCCGGGCGACGCAACTCACTGTGGCGCGGCAGTTGCGCGACAATAATACCTAAGCCTTGATTGCCTGGGCGCCACACCACGCGGTCGCCAGTCACTAGGGCTGGCAAATTAGCACGCAAGTAACAACGGTAGGTTTGCCCTGCTAGCTCAGGGGCTTCAGCCTCTACTTCGACCTGTACGCCAAAGTGGGCAATGACTAGACCGTGTTGCTCAACGCCCAGATCACCGCCTTCCAGCTCCTCAAGGGTGCGCTCTTCGCGTTTAGCAGCGCGCGCCAGACGCTCATCTTGGATTTTATTAATGCGCCAACCTTGGCGACGATTCAGTGTGCGTTTGGCCATACAAAACTCATTTAATAGGTGCGCATGAAGGCTGTGCTAAACACTCAGCACAGCTTGGAGGGTTAGTTGCTATCAATGGGCAAGCCGCGCTGAATACGCCAAGCGCGGGCGGCAATAACCAAAAGAGTGATTGCGGTTAAAGGTACCACATAGCCAAGCATTGCATCGGCAAAGGCGTTGGCAAAGGTGTCGCCCTTGCTTTGCATGATGAGGTAGGCGGTGTAGGCCACGTAGTAGCCTAAAAATAATGCACCTTCCCAGCGACTGATGCGGTAGCCGGCAAAGAAAATAGGTAAGCAGGCGACCAGCACAGCCAGCATCACCGGAAAGTCAAAATCAATGGCGCTTTGTGCGATGGCGATTTTTTCTGGGGAAACTAAGCCCGCTAAGCCCAGCACCGCGAGCAGGTTAAATAAGTTACTGCCAACAATATTCCCTACGGCAATATCGCGCTCACCTTTCCAGGCTGCAATTAACGAAGTGGCCAGCTCTGGTAGTGAAGTGCCGACGGCGATGATGGTTAAGCCAATCACCAGCTCAGATAAGCCTAAGGCTTGTGCAAGGCTGACAGCACCGGTTACCAGTAAGTTAGAGCCACCCACCAGTAGTGCTAAACCTGCTAAAACATAAGCGGTATTAATCAGTGAAGCAAAGCGGTGGGGGTTGACCTGTGCACTGTATTCGTCATCGATATCGGCTGCTTGACCAGGGCGCCAGGCTCTTAAACTGCTGACAATTAAGTAGCCGGTATAGGTGACAATACAAGCAAATAAAATCAACCCGTCAAGGCGGCTGTAGCTGCCGTCTAGAGCTAAAAACCAAGCAAGAAAACCGGCGGCAATCATAATCGGCACATCAAAGCGCACCAGCTGGCGAGACACCAGTAAAGGAGTGATCAGCGCTGATAGGCCTAAGACCACCAGTACGTTAAAAATATTACTGCCAATGACGTTACCAATCGCAATATCACCTTGCCCCAGAAATGCTGACTGGGTGCTGACCGCCATTTCTGGTGCGCTGGTACCAAAGGCCACCACGGTTAAGCCGATGATGAGTGGTGAAATACCAAAGCGAGCGGCTAAACGAGCAGCGCCGCGCACTAATACTTCAGCACCAAGCACAAGTAAAATAAAGCCGCCGATCAGGTAAACAAAGGTAACAATAGACATGCAAAAGCTCCAACTCTTTGATTGCGCAATAGTGAGTAGATTAGCAGGTTGTCGAGGGTGGGTAATGGGCTTTTATTATAAATTTAGCGCAATACTTGCAGGCGTACTGGTACTACACCATTTTGAATCATATCAATTTTGCTCGCCGCCGCGCGGGACAGGTCAATGACTCGACCTTTGCTGTAGGGACCGCGATCATTGATGCGTACCGTGACGCTTTTGTTGTTTAGGGTGTTGGTGACTTTGACGCGCGTACCGAAGGCTAACGTGCGGTGGGCGGCAGTGAGGGCGTTTTGATTAAAGCGTTCACCGCTGGCAGTTTTTTTACCGTGATGGTAAGCGCCGTACCACGAGGCTTGGCCGCTGCTGCCAAGCTTTGGGCTGGAACTTTGAGTGGAGCAGGCCCCTAAGAAAATAAAGGCAGCTAATAGAAAGTAGATACGCATGTACGGGATAAATCCTTAAGCAATGGTCGTGAAGAATATTTGCCGCTGCCCACGAGACAGGCAGCGACAAATATTTTCAGCAGAGCTTATTGCTCAAGCTTGCTCTTGAGCAACTGGTTGACTTGTTGCGGGTTAGCTTTACCTTTTGAGGCGCGCATCGCTTGGCCGACAAAGAAACCAAACATTTTGCCACGTTTGTTTTCATCGCTAGCGCGGTACTGTTCAACTTGTTCAGCGTTAGCGGCGAGCACTTCATCCAGTAGAGCTTCGATAGCACCGCTGTCTGTGACTTGCTTTAGGCCTTGTTGTTCAATAATTTGATCGGCATCACCTGCGCCCTGGGCCATGGCTTCAAAGACTTTCTTGGCAATGTTGCCGGAAATGGTGTTGTCTTTAATGCGCAGCAGCATACCGCCCAATTGCTCGGCACTGACTGGAGACTGACTGACGTCCAAGTTGTCTTTGTTGAGTAAGGCGGACAAGTCCCCCATCACCCAGTTGGCGGCCAGCTTCGCATCTTTACAGACCTGCTCTACGGTCTCGAAGTAGTCAGCCAGCTCACGGCTGGCGGATAAAACGCTGGCATCGTAGCTGGATAAGCCAAACTCGCTGGCAAAACGCTCACGTTTCTGAGTGGGTAGCTCTGGCAGTTGCGCACGCAGCTCTTCGAGCATGTCGCGAGGGATGTGCACAGGCAGTAAATCTGGGCAAGGGAAGTAACGGTAGTCGTTGGCTTCTTCTTTACTGCGCATGGAGCGCGTTTCATCTTTATTGGGGTCGTAGAGGCGTGTTTCTTGATCTACTGTGCCACCGTCTTCAATCAATTCAATTTGTCGCTGAATTTCATGGTTAATGGCGCGTTCAATAAAGCGAAACGAGTTGACGTTTTTAATCTCGGTACGGGTACCCAGCTCCGTTTGTCCTTTCGGACGCACTGAAACGTTACAGTCGCAGCGGAACGAGCCTTCGGCCATGTTGCCGTCACAGATGTTTAAGTAGCGCACCAGAGTATGGATGGCGCGGGCGTAGGCTACGGCTTCTTTAGCGTTGCTCAGCTCGGGTTCCGAAACGATTTCTAAAAGAGGTGTGCCCGCACGGTTTAAGTCGATGCCGGTCATGCCGCTAAAGTCTTCGTGCAGGCTTTTTCCTGCATCTTCTTCAAGGTGCGCACGGGTGATGTTAACCCGTTTGATGCTGCCATCTTCTAAAGCAATGTCTAAATGGCCCAAGCCCACAATGGGGTCATCCATTTGGCTGGTTTGATAGCCTTTTGGTAGGTCTGGGTAGAAGTAGTTTTTGCGAGCAAAAATATTGTGTTCAGCGATGTGTGCATCAACCGCTAAACCAAACATACAAGCCATGCGTACTGCTTCTTGGTTGAGTACCGGCAAAGTGCCCGGCATCGCCAAGTCAATCAGGCTGGCTTGAGTGTTGGGCTCGGCACCAAAAGTGGTGTCACTGCCAGAGAATATTTTAGTGTTAGTTGCGAGCTGTGCGTGGATTTCCAGCCCGATCACGGTTTCCCATTGCATTGTAATCGTCCTCAGAATCCGGCTGGCGCTTGAGTGTGCCAATCAGTGTGTTGTTGAAATTGATGTGCAACCTGCAGCAAACGACCTTCTTCGAAGTAGGGTGCGAGCAGTTGTACGCCGACCGGTAAACCATCTACTAAGCCTGCTGGCATGGATAAACCAGGAATGCCGGCAAGGTTGGCAGGCACGGTGTAAATGTCTTCTAAGTAGGCGGCAACTGGATCATTGACCTTGCTACCCAGCTGCCAAGGCAAGTTGGGTGTGGTTGGGCCGAGAATTAGGTCGACATCTTTGAAAGCGCTGACGAAGTCGTCTTTGATTAGGCGACGAATTTTTTGCGCTTTTAAGTAGTAGGCGTCGTAGTAACCGGTTGATAAAGCATAAGTCCCCATCATGATGCGGCGTTTGACTTCATCACCGAAGGCCTCATCCCGTGAGCGGGCATACATGTCTTCTAAGTTTTGCGGATCTTTGCAGCGGTAACCAAAACGGACACCGTCAAAGCGTGCCAAGTTAGTGGAGGCTTCTGCTGAGGCAATCACATAATAGGCAGGCACCGCGTGGGGTAAGGTGGGCAGGCTGATATCGACAAAGGTTGCGCCCAACTGTTTGAGCTGGGCAATGGCGTTTTGAGTAACATCACCAATGCGTGAGTCTAAGCGGCTATCGAAATATTCTTTGGGCAAACCAATGCGTAAACCCTGCAGCGGTTGTGTTAAAGCCGCGGCGTAGTCGTCTACAGGCTGTTGCGCGCTGGTGGAATCACGCTCATCAAAGCCTGCCGTGGCTTGCAGCAACATGGCGCAGTCTTCTGCGTTGTGCGCTAAAAAGCCGGCTTGATCAAAGCTCGAAGCATATGCAGTCATGCCCCAGCGCGAGATGCGGCCGTAGGTTGGCTTGATTCCGGTTAGGCCGGTAAAGGCTGCCGGCTGACGAATGGAGCCGCCACTGTCGCTCCCGGTTGCTGCAGGTACTAAACGTGCTGCTACCGCCACGGCACTCCCGCTGGAAGAACCGCCAGGCACCCGGGTTAAATCCCATGGGTTTTTGCTGGCGCCATAAAAACTGGTTTCGCCGGAGGAGCCCATGGCGAATTCGTCCATGTTGAGCTTGCCGAGGCTGATGCAACCCGCTTGAGTGAGATTTGTCACAACGCTGGCAGAGTAGGGTGCGATAAAGTTATCGAGCATCTTCGAGGCGCAACTGGTGCGCACGCCGGCAGTGCAGAATAAATCTTTGTGCGCTAAAGGCACACCCAGCAGTGGTGCATTATTGCCGTTGCTGCGCTGTTGGTCTGCGGCATCGGCTTGTTGCAGTGCGCTGTCTGCGGTGACAGTAATAAAGCTGTTGAGCTGTGGATCTTGATGCTCAATACGCGCTAATAAATGCGCAGTGAGTTCGCGAGCAGAAAACTGCTTGGCGGTCAGCGCTTTAGATATATTGGCTAGTGTAAGTTGGTGCATGGCAAATGAATCCTTAATCGATGACTTTAGGTACCAGGTATAAGCCGTTTTCTACAGCGGGGGCGAGGGCTTGGTAGTCATCACGGTGATTGCTTTCAGTAACTGTGTCGGGCCGTAAACGCTGGCTGGCTTCAAGAGGGTTGGCCAGTGGCGTGATAGTGTCAGTGTCAACCGCTTGCATGGCATTGATCATATCGAGAATGGTATTCAAGGCGGTGGTGCTGCTGTCTAATTGTGCATCATCGAGGCCGAGTTGAGCCAAGTGCGCGAGTTTTTCCACGTCGCAGCGTTCAAGTGCCATGTGAGGTTCTCCTGGTTCTAGTTAAACAATCGAGTGGCTATTAAAATAGCCAAAATGGAACAATCAAGGCAATGCTCCATCTATAAGCTTGTAAAACTCATATTGATGTTAAGAAAGTGTTAATCTATCACAGTGCGTACCTTGCTCAAAAGGACGATGGTTGTTAGAGTTTCTTATTATTTTTTAATTAGCGTTTGTATTGCGCGTTGCCTAGGGTTATTCATCCCATGTTAAAGAAATTACGCGGCATGTTTTCCAGTGATTTATCCATTGATTTAGGAACTGCCAACACCCTTATTTATGTACGTGATCGCGGTATTGTTTTAGATGAGCCGTCGGTTGTAGCGATTCGTACGCGGGGTAATCAGAAAAGTGTGGTTGCGGTAGGTACTGATGCAAAACGCATGTTAGGACGTACCCCAGGAAATATTTGTGCAATTCGGCCAATGAAAGATGGCGTGATTGCCGACTTCAGTGTTTGTGAAAAAATGCTGCAGTACTTTATTAATAAAGTGCATGAAAATAGTTTTTTACAGCCCAGTCCGCGGGTGTTGATTTGCGTACCTTGTAAGTCCACTCAAGTTGAGCGCCGGGCAATTCGTGAGTCAGCCTTAGGTGCTGGCGCACGTGAAGTGTTCTTAATTGAAGAGCCTATGGCTGCGGCAATTGGTGCTGGTTTACCCGTGGATGAAGCGCGCGGCTCAATGGTTGTCGACATTGGTGGTGGTACCACAGAAATTGCTTTGATCTCACTTAACGGTGTGGTCTACGCAGAGTCCGTACGTGTTGGTGGTGACCGTTTTGATGAGGCGATTATTACCTATGTGCGCCGCAACTACGGCAGCCTGATTGGTGAATCCACCGCTGAGCGGATTAAGCAAGAAATTGGCGCTGCTTTCCCCGGCGGCGAACTGCTTGAGTTTGATGTGCGTGGGCGTAATTTAGCTGAAGGTGTGCCGCGCAGCTTTACTCTTAACTCGGATGAAGTGCTGGAAGCGCTGCAGGAATCTTTGGCCGCTATTGTGCAAGCAGTGAAAAGTGCCTTGGAGCAGTCACCGCCGGAGTTGGCGTCTGATATCGCCGAGCGCGGTTTAGTCTTGACCGGTGGTGGTGCTTTGTTGCGCGATATGGATAAGTTGCTGTCCCAAGAAACCGGTTTGCCGGTGATTGTGGCGGAGAATCCTAAAAATTGTGTTGCCCTTGGTGGCGGTCGCGCTTTAGAAATGATGGATCGCAACTCCATGGATCTACTCTCAGCTGAGTAACCGCTGCAACCACTGTAAAAAGTTGGGTTGCACTGTGGCCAAGGTTCATCTTAACGGCGAAGAGTTTTACCCTGTTCGTCAGTTAAGCTGTTGAGGAAGCATCTATTAAGCCATTATTTGCTAAAAGTACGCTGTTAAGTACAAAGTTTTTAATCCTAACCTGTTTCTCTGTTGCATTGATGTTGGTTGATGCGCGGCTGCAGGTGCTTAAGCCTGTGCGCAGCAGTTTGGGCATGGTATTAACGCCAATGTACTGGCTGGGTGATTTACCAGTGCGCACTTGGTCTGAGGTTGCGCAGATGTTTAGCAGCCGCACTGATTTGCTCGCTGAAAATGAAGAACTGCGTGCTGAAACCTTATTAATGCAGCGTCGCCTACAAAAGTTGGCAACTTTAACTGAGCAAAACGTGCGTTTACGTGAGTTGCTCAACTCTTCGGCATTAATTGATGATCGTGTGTTGGTGGCTGAGCTCATCGGCATCGATCCCAACCCCTATACCCATCGTGTGCTCATCAATAAAGGCAGTAGCAGTGGCGTGACCCTTGGTCAGCCGGTGCTGGATGCCCGTGGTGTCATGGGGCAAGTGGTCGAAGTGATGCCTTACACGTCACGGGTTTTATTGATTACCGACAGCAACCACAGTTTGCCGGTGCAAGTGAACCGTAATGGTTTGCGGGCCATTATCAGTGGTACCGGCGATTTAGAATCCCTTGAATTACGTTATGTAACAGATACTGCTGATATCCGCGAAGGCGATTTGTTAGTGACCTCTGGTATGGGGCAACGCTTTCCGGTGGGCTACCCAGTGGCGGTGGTCAGTGAAGTGCAGCGCAATACTGGGCAGCCTTTTACGCAGATTGAAGCCTTGCCGGCAGCGAATCTAAATCGCAGCCGTTATTTGTTATTAGTGTTTAGTGACGCTAAGGGCTCGACTCAGGATCTAGATGAAGAAGTGGAAAGCGCCCTTGAGGATGCCAAGCAGCTGTTAAAAGCCACCGAAACCACCGCAGCGGAGGCCCAGTAAATGAGTGCGGCAGTAGGTAAAGCAACAATCATCATGTGGTTGACCCTGCTCTTGGCACTGCTGTTATCGGTGGTGCCGATGCCCGAACACTTGGAGGTGGCGCGGCCTTTATGGCTGGCTTTAGTGTTGACCTTTTGGGCGATGAACTACCCTCACCGTGTCGGTTTGCTGACGGCCTGGTGCTTTGGTATTGCTCAGGATGTGTTGTATGGCACGCTCTTTGGTCAGCATGCGCTGGCCTTAGTGCTGGTGGTGTTCTTGGTGTTAACTTTGCAGCAGCGCTTAAAAGTCTTTCCGTTATGGCAGCAGTCATTGGCTTTGTTGGTTATTTATGGCTTAGCACAATTGGTGCTGTTATGGCTCAGCACGCTGTCAGGCATGCGCCCAGAAATCAACTATTATGCGCTACCTGTGCTGGTGAGTAGCTTGCTGTGGCCTTGGTTATATTTGTTGCTCAATAATGTTAGGCGCTGGCGCGGCTTTCGCTAGTTGTCTGCTGCTATTAGCCTGTCAACGAAGGGGCGGTGGGCGTTAATAGCGTGGTTACTGCGGCCTTGGTTAGCTGTCTTGGCGATAACGCTGTAATCTTCTCAGCTCCCTGTGATGGTTCGAGAGCAGGTATTTGCTTTTTTAGATGCAATTAGATTTTGCCGAGCTGTATTGCTGAACCGGACACCTCCAAGCCTTAGACTGAGAACGCCATGAGTGAAGAAATCTTAATCAATATAACGCCAATGGAATCGCGCGTCGCTGTAGTAGAAAATGGCGTTTTGCAAGAAGTGCACGTTGAGCGTACTCAGCGCCGAGGTATTGTTGGCAATATCTATAAAGGTAAGGTTGTCCGAGTCTTGCCAGGGATGCAGGCCGCCTTTGTTGATATAGGTTTAGCGCGGGCCGCTTTTATTCATGCGGCCGATATCACCGCCCGTGAAGGTATGACAGGCGAAGGTATCAGTGGCTTAGTGCATGAAGGGCAGGCGCTGGTGGTGCAAGTCACCAAAGATCCCATTGGCAGTAAAGGCGCGCGCCTCACCACTAATCTTTCGATTCCTTCGCGCTACTTGGTGTATATGCCCAGTAGCAGCCATATTGGTGTTTCGCTGAAAATTGAAGAAGAAAGCGAACGCGAACGTTTAAAACAAGCAGTCAGCGAATGTTTGCTCAGTGAAGGCCTTGAAGAAAAAGGTGGCTTTATTATTCGTACCGCTACCGAGGGTGCGGATATGAGCGCCATTATGGTGGATATTCGTTATTTGCACCGCTTGTGGGAGCAAGTGCGTGAGCAAATGAAAGTCTGTGCTGCGCCTACAGTAATTTATGAGGAATTGTCTTTGCCGTTGCGCACCTTGCGCGATTTGGCGGCCGAACATACGGAAAAAGTTCGCATTGATTCCCGTGAAACCTTACAAAAAGCTCAGCAGTTTGTGGGTGAGCTAATGCCAGAAATTGCAGATCGTGTTGAGCATTACCCTGGTGAGCGGCCAATTTTTGATTTGTATGGCATTGAAGATGAAATTCAAAAAGCCTTAGAGCGCAGGGTGCCGCTTAAATCCGGCGGTCATGTGGTGATTGATCCGACCGAGGCAATGACCACCATTGATGTCAATACTGGCGCTTTTGTGGGCCACCGTAACCTAGAAGAAACTGTATTTAAAACCAATTTAGAAGCGGCGCTGACCATCGCCCGTCAACTGCGTTTGCGCAATGTGGGTGGCATTATCATTATTGATTTCATTGATATGGAAGATGAAGAGCATCGCCGTCAAGTCCTGCGCACCCTTGAGCGTCAGTTAGAGCGCGATTATGCGAAAACCAATATTATTGGTATTACTGAGCTGGGCTTGGTGCAAATGACCCGCAAACGCACTCGGGAAAGCTTAGCGCAGGTGCTGTGCGAGCCGTGCTCAACGTGTCAGGGCCGAGGGCAGGTGCGTACCGCTGAAAGCATTTGTTATGAGATATTCCGTGAAATATTGCGGGAGGCACGTGCCTTTCAAGCCGATGGCTATATGGTCTTAGCCAGTCAAAGTGTCGTGGATCGCTTGCTGGATGAAGAGTCTGGCAATGTGGCTGACTTAGAGTCGTTTATTGGTCACCCGATTCGTTTTCAAGTGGAAAGCATGTATTCACAAGAGCAATATGATGTGGTTTTGCTCTAATCAGGACAGTAGTTAAGGGGATAGGATGGGTGCTGCGCTGACTGGACTGAATCGAACTTTACGCTGGGCTTTATGGCTGCTGGCTGCTGTGCTTATTTTTGTGGCGCTGTATGTCAGCATAGGTCGGCAGTTTATGCCGTTGCTGGCGGAGTACCGCAGCGAAATTGAGCAGCAGTTGCAGCAGCGCCTGCAGCAGCCTATTCAGATTGAGCAGTTACAAGGCGGTTGGCGCGGTTTTTCACCGCTGCTTGAGGCGCGTTATGTCACCCTCGGTGAGGGCGCAGATGCGGTACAAGTGGAAACCTTACGCATTGAGCCGGATGTAATTGCCAGCTTATTATCCAGAGAGCTGCGCTTTGCTAAAGTCAGCTTAGATGGCTTGCAAATTCATCTCGAGGAAAATCAGACTGGGCGTTGGGCGCTGCAAGGCTTGGAGCTGAGTAGCGTCGAGGAAACTGCATTTGGACTGAATGATTGGCTGGGGAAGTTACAGCAAGTTGCCCAACTCAGTGTGTTAAACAGCCGAGTGATTATTCAACCGTATGGACATGAACCACTGGCGTTGACGTATGCCGGTTTTACCTTAAGTCGCAACGGTGTACAGCAGCGCTTAGATTTACGGGCAGTTTTACCCGATGGGAAAAGCCTTGAGATGAGTGCGCAAGGGCAGTTCATCGATAAAGACTGGCGGCAAAGTGCCTTAGCGGTTTATCTGAAACTCCCCAATAGCAATTTAGCTCAGTGGTTGCCTGAGCAGTATTTTCCCGACTGGCAACTGCACCGCTTTAAAGTTGCTGGTGAGCTGTGGTTAAACGCAGTCGCAGGGCAGTTGCAAGAGGGCGCATTGCAGTTGGCAGGGCTGGAGCTGGAAGTGCAAGCCGCCCATGCGCAGCCCTTGCAGTTGCAAGCGCAAACGGCGCAGGGGTTTTATCAGAACATTGAAGGCGTGCACAATGCTTGGTTAGAGCACTTGCCTTTACAGATCGATCAACTGCCCGTGCATGACTGGCGCATTCTAGCCAGCTATGAAAATCATATGACCACGCGTTTGCAGTTGGCCATTGAGCAGCTAGATTTAACCCATGTGCAGCGGGTGCTGGAGCGCGTGGTACAGCTCCCAGAAGAGGCAGAAGATGTGCTCAGTAGTCTGCAACCCAGCGGCTTATTGCGTAATTTTAATCTGCGCTGGCAGCCAAAGGAGCCGCAGGCAGAACGTTTAGCTTTTGTCAGCAACCTGCAGGGTGTGGGGTTCTCTGCTTGGCAGGATGTACCTGCGGCAACAGGCATCAGTGGGCACATTTCGGGTGGTTTAACTGCGGGTGAGTTACGCCTGGCCAGTCCTGACGGGTTTAGTCTGCATTTGGCAAATTTGTTTGCCCAGCCTTGGGTCTATCAGCAAGCCCATGCGCAGCTGCTATGGCAATTTGATCAGCAGGGTTTCACCTTAGAAAGTCCCTATCTGCAGGTGCAGGGTGAGGAGGGCGACATTGCTGGCGACTTCTTGATCCGTTTGCTCCATGCGCCTGAGGCAGAAGACTATATGGATTTGCGCGTGGGCTTGCGCGATGGTGATGCACGCTTTACTGGTAAGTATTTACCCTCGTTGGATCCGGGGTTTGATCCTGCTTTAGATCAGTGGCTTAGAGCCGCAATTCAAGCAGGCCACATTGAGCAAGGTTACTTTCAGTACCAAGGCTCGTTAAATGAGGGGGCGGCGCCCGAGTCGCGCTCCATGAGTTTATATTTTGATGTGAAGGATGCGCAGTTGGAGTATCAGCCCGGTTGGCCGCTTTTAACTGAGGCTGCTGCTGAGGTTTTTGTAGAAGACAGCGGTGTGCGGGTGAGTCTGACGCAGGGTAAGATTTTAACTACAGCAGTCACCAGTGCCTATGCCGAGGTGGCTGCCACTGCGCCAGGGCAGACCCCAGTTTTGCAATTACATGCTGAGCTGCAGAGTAATGTAGCTGATGGCTTGCATATCTTACAAAAAACGCCCATTGCTGAAGATGCCATAGAGTTTGCTAAGTGGCGTGGCACAGGTAGTTTGCCGGCCACCTTGGATTTACGGGTGCCCATGGCGGCCAACGAGTCTGTGCAAGTAAAACTGGCCTTAAATGCGCATGGCGCGCAGTTATCCATGCCAGAGATTAATGTACAACTGACCGACGTGCGTGGCGCCTTTCTGTTTGATAGTCAGCGCGGGTTAAGCGCAAAAAAAATCAGTGGGCAATTTTTAGAACAAAAATTCTCTGGCAGCATTATTGCCGATGGTAATGCTCAGCATTTGCGCACCCAGATTGATGTGCAAGGCCAGTTGCCCATTGCGCGCCTGGCACGTTGGGCTGAGATCAGCGAAGCATTACCCGTCTCTGGCACTTTGCCATACCGTTTGCGGGTGATGCTGGACGGTGATGACAGCCAGTTGCGGGTGGACTCCAGCTTACTTGGGGTCAAGGTGGACTTGCCTGCACCTTTTGCTAAAGCCGCTAACCAAGGCAGTTATGCTGATTGGCGGATGACCTTGTCGGGTGCTGAGCGCCGGTATTGGTTTGAGTACGCTGATCAGTTGAGTCTTAATTTGGCGGCTCCTGCAGAAAATATTTTAGCTGGACGCGGGCAGCTGCGGTTAGGTGGTGGGTTGGCCAGTCTGCCAACGCAAAAAGGTTTGCAGGTGCGCGGCAGTTTAAGCACGCTGGATCTGGCTGCTTGGCAGGCACTGATTGCGCAGCATAAATTAGCTGAGCAGGGCCAAGAGACACAGCAATTGTTAAGTAGCGCTGAGCTCAATATCCGCCACTTTACGGGCTTGGGTGTGGTGCTGGACAACTTGAGTGTGGCCCTACGTCCGCAGGGACAGGGCTGGCAATTGCTTCTCGATAGTGACTTAGTCAAAGGCGAGATCAATGAGCAGGGGGCGAATCAGCCGACGCTGGTCAATCTGGCTTATTTGCGTCTACCACAAACCCTTGCCAGCGAGGTCAGTGGTTCCGCGGATCCATTGGCAGATGTCGATATGTGCAGCATTCCCGCGCTGGATATTGAAATTGCCGCGCTGTATCTCGGTGCAGATAACTTAGGCGCCTGGTCATTAACTACTCGGCCGCAAAGCCAAGGGGTGTTGTTTGATAAGTTAAATCTGTCTCTCAAGGGTATCAACGTAACTGGGCAAATGGGCTGGCAGGAGGGTAAGGGGCAGGCACACAGTTGGTATAAAGGCCGCTTGGCTGGCGCTAACTTAAAAGATGTTTTGCTCGCTTGGGGTTTTGCGCCAACCATTACCAGTAAGAGTTTCCATGTGGATGCTGATTTGACTTGGCCAGGCTCGCCGGCGCTGCTCAGTGCGGAGCAGCTCAGTGGTGATGTGGATATTACTTTTAAAACGGGCCAGCTGGTGAGTGTTGACGGTAGTGCTCAGGCGCTGCGAATATTTGGCTTGCTTAATTTTGATTCAATTGGCCGGCGTTTACGTTTGGACTTCTCTGATTTAGTGGATAAGGGTTTGGCCTACGACCGCGTCAAGGGCAGGCTGCGAGCGGTGCAGGGTGTTTATCATACACAAACGCCTTTGCGGGTAACTGGGCCCTCTAGCGATTTGCAGCTCGAGGGGCAGCTCGATTCAGTTAATGAGCAAGTTAAGGCAACGCTGGTGGTGACCTTGCCGATAACCAACAATTTGCCGCTGGCTGCTGTGGCAGTGGGTGCGCCGGTGGTCGGCGGAGCTTTATTTTTAGTGGATCGCTTGCTGGGTGATCCATTATCGCGCGTTGCCAGCGTGACTTACCACATCACTGGCGATTGGCATCACCCTAATATTTCGTTATTTAAAAAGGGCAGTAAAAAGTAACTGCTGTCGTTAGGCGCGCTGTGCTGCAAGTACCGGCTGTGCGCCTTCGAGGATCTTGCGCGCATGCAAGAGAGACTCATCAGTGAGATCAATACCGCCTAGCATGCGGGCAACTTCTTCCACCCGTTGTTCATGGCTGAGACGTTTGACTGCCGTGTGGGTGCTTTTCTGTTTACGCTCTTTATGCACAAATAAATGCTGATGACCTTGCGCCGCCACTTGAGCTAAGTGCGTGACCGTGAGTACCTGCCCTGTTTCGCCGAGCTGGCGCAGCAGCTGCCCGACGATTTCCGCAGTGGGGCCACCGATCCCCACATCCACTTCGTCAAAGACTAAAGTGGGCACTCGCGAGGTTTGCGCAGTGATAACTTGAATGGCTAGGCTGATCCGTGACAGCTCACCACCGGAGGCCACTTTAGCTAAGCTACGCAGTGGTTGACCAGGGTTCGCGCTGACTAAGAACTCAATGTTTTCCAAACCGTAAAGCGCTGGGGTCAGGCTAGCAGTGGCTTGCAAATTGACACTGAATTTGCCGTCGGGCATGCCCAACACATGCAGTTGTTGCATGACTGCGTTAGCGAGTTTTTTCGCTGCCGTGTGTCGGCGCTTGCTCAGCGCCTGAGCTTTCACTGCATATTCTTCAGTAAGTAATTTGGCGGCCTGCTGTAGGTGTTCGAGGCTGGCGTCATCGGCATCTAAGGCTGCGAGTTCTGCTTGTAATTGTGGTTGTAACTCGTGCAGCTGCTCAGCTTGGATGCGGTGCTTTCGCGCTAAGGTATAGATGGCATCAAGACGCTCTTCCAGCCATTGCTGGCGTTGTGGATCAGCGTCAAAGTGGTGCACAAAATCATTGAATTCACTGACGGCTTCTTCGATTTGAATGTGGGCACTGGCCAGTAGTTCAGTGGCTTGTACAAAAGCTTGCGGAGCGCCAACTGCTGTTTGCGCGCGCTGCAGTAAAGAAGCCAGAGTGCTCAAAACATTATTGCTGTCGTTGTCACTGCAGGTATCAATGATTTTACGGCAGTTATCCAGCAAGCTTTCAGAGTTGCTTAAGCTTTTATGCTCTTGCTCTAACTGTTGCAACTCGTCGGCATGCAGTGCGAGGGTGTCGAGTTCTTCAAGCTGATAGGTTAAAAGTTGACGCTGGGCGCGCTGCGCTTCTGCATTGGCGCTGAGTTGCTCTAGCTGTTGTTGGGTATTGCGCCAACGCTGCGCTAGGCTTTGTACGGCGCGCGCTAGGTCGGTTGCCCCAGCAAATTCATCCAGTAAGCGTCGGTGTGTATCGGTTTTTAATAATGACTGGTGCTCATGCTGGCTGTGAATATCAATCAGTAGTTCGCCCAAGGCTTTTAAATCAGCCAGCGGGCATGGGGTGCCATTAATATAAGCGCGGGAGCGGCCTTCGCGAGTGATTACGCGGCGCAAAATACAGTGTGGCTCGTTGCCCAAATCGCGTTCTTGGAGCCAGCTTTGTGCCTCGGGGATGTGGGTGACATCAAAGCTGCTGAGAATATCAGCCTTATCGGCACCGGGCCGCACTGCGCTGCTATCGGTACGCGCCCCTAAGGTGAGGCTTAAGGCATCCAGCATAATTGACTTACCGGCGCCGGTTTCTCCGGTGATCACGCTCATACCTTCTTGCAGCTCAAGGTCTAAGTGGTCAACGATGGCGTAATTTTGTACTGAAATGTGAGTTAGCATAGCGGCGCCTCCTGATTGTGCTGTTCATTTATACAGTGAAATAAACAGTGTTTTCAAGCGTTGTTTTAGTTTTTTTGTGTTCTGCTCGGAAAAATCGATAGTCGGTCATTGTGTGTGGGTGCGTGCTTATCGGTCTACGACTGAGGGAAGAGCGGGCTCAAGCGTGAATAATTGTAAAAAAATGAACTGCAGAGCTTGAAGTTGCAGTTGTTAGCCCCATATAGCAGGCATAGGGCAGATTAAGCATCTGCATAATTTTATTGAGGAGGGTGTCATGACTGACGAGCAAACCTTGGACGAGCAAACGTCTGACGTTCCAGCAGATGAGCAACAGGCCGCAGCAGGCTCAGTAGAAAGTGCGCAAGAGCGCATTGCTGAGTTGGAAGATCAGTTGGCCAGTGCGCAAGAAAATGTGTTGCGTGCTGCTGCTGAAGTGCAGAACATTCGTCGTCGTGCCGATCAAGATGTTGAAAAGGCACATAAGTTTGCCTTGGAAAAATTTGCCACAGATTTGTTGGCGGTGCTGGATAGTCTTGAGCGTGGAATTGAGGTTTCGGATGCAACAGATGAAGCAATTCGTCCGATGCGTGAAGGTATGGAACTGACCTATAAGCTCTTTTTAGACACCATGAAGCGTTTTAAAGTTGAACGTCTGGATCCGCAAGGTGAGCCGTTTAACCCAGAAGAGCACCAAGCTATGGCGATGGAAGAAAGCACCCATGTTGAGCCCAATAGTGTTCTTAAAGTATTCCAGTGTGGTTACAGCATGAATGGCCGTTTGTTGCGTCCAGCAATGGTTGTGGTGAGTAAAGCGCCGAGCGAACCGCCAGTAAAAATTGATGAGCAGGCTTGAAATATTCATAAATAGCCCCATCTAGTTAAACAAGGTTAGCAATTTAAGTTATCAGTCCGGCCTTAGGCTTGGGTGAAGCAAATTTAGGAGATTCAAAATGGGTAGAATTATCGGTATTGACTTGGGTACTACCAACTCATGTGTATCTGTAATGGAAAATGGCGTTGCCAAAATCATTGAGAACGCAGAAGGTGGCCGTACTACACCATCCATTATTGCGTATACCAATGATGGTGAAATCCTTGTCGGTCAAGCAGCTAAGCGTCAGTCAGTGACTAACCCGCACAACACGCTGTATGCGGTGAAGCGTTTGATTGGTCGTCGTTTTGACGAAGACGTTGTACAAAAAGATATCCAAATGGTGCCGTACTCCATTGTTAAAGCAGACAATGGTGACGCTTGGGTTGAAGTAAAAGGCGAAAAAATGGCGCCGCCGCAAATCTCTGCGGAAGTTTTGAAGAAAATGAAAAAGACCGCTGAGGATTACCTCGGTGAGCCAGTTACTGAAGCAGTTGTTACTGTTCCTGCGTACTTTAATGACAGTCAGCGTCAGGCCACTAAAGATGCCGGCCGTATTGCTGGTCTTGATGTTAAGCGCATTATTAACGAGCCAACGGCAGCCGCACTGGCTTACGGTATGGACAAAGCCAAAGGCGACCACACAGTTATTGTTTATGACTTAGGTGGTGGTACTTTTGACGTGTCAGTGATTGAAATTGCTGAAGTTGATGGCGAGCACCAGTTTGAAGTACTGGCCACTAACGGTGATACTTTCTTAGGTGGTGAAGACTTCGATAACCTGCTGATCAATGATTTAGTTGATCAGTTTAAGAAAGACAGCGGTTTTGACCTGAAAGGCGATCCGTTGGCGATGCAGCGTCTAAAAGAAGCTGCAGAAAAAGCGAAAATTGAGCTGTCTTCAGCACAACAAACTGACGTCAACTTGCCGTACATTACCGCGGATGCTTCAGGTCCAAAACACCTGAACATTGTGATTACCCGTGCCAAGTTGGAAGGACTGGTCAGTGATTTAGTGCAGCGTACCCTTGAGCCATGCCGTGTGGCCTTAAAGGATGCTGGTATCGATGTTGGCGCAATCAACGATGTGATCTTGGTTGGTGGTCAAACCCGTATGCCACTGGTACAAAAAACCGTTGCCGAGTTCTTTAAGAAAGAAGCGCGTCGTGATGTAAACCCAGATGAAGCAGTAGCCATGGGTGCAGCGATTCAGGGTGCGGTATTGTCCGGTGATGTAAAAGACGTGCTGTTGCTTGACGTCAGCCCGCTAACCCTTGGTATTGAAACCATGGGCGGCATTATGACTGCGCTAATTGAGAAAAACACCACGATTCCAACCAAGAAATCACAGGTGTTCTCAACTGCAGATGACAACCAAAATGCGGTAACTATTCATGTGTTGCAGGGTGAGCGTAAGCAAGCCACAGCGAACAAATCGCTGGGCCGTTTTGACTTGTCTGACATCCCACCAGCGCCACGTGGTGTGCCACAAATTGAAGTGACTTTTGATATTGATGCCAACGGTATTCTGAACGTTTCGGCCAAAGACAAAGCCACTGGTAAAGAGCAGTCCATCGTAATTAAAGCCAACTCGGGTTTAAGCGATGAAGAAGTTGAGCAAATGGTGCGCGACGCAGAAGCTAACGCTGATGAGGACCGCAAGTTTGAAGAGCTGGCAACGGCCCGCAACCAAGGTGATCAGCTGGTTCACGCAACACGCAAAATGATCACTGAAGCAGGCGACAAAGCCACTGAAGAAGACAAAACTGCCATTGAAGCAGCTTTGACAGAGCTTGAAGAAGCGGTTAAGGGTGACGATAAAGATGCGATCGACGCTAAAGTTGAAGCTCTGTCACAAGCCAGCGCTCCGCTCGCTGAGAAAATGTACGCAGAGCAGGCACAACAAGCAGATGCATCTGCGGGTGCCGAGCAAGCGGACAATGCTGATGACGTAGTTGATGCTGAGTTTGAAGAGGTTAAGGATACTGATAACAAGTAATCCTATAAATCTACGCCCTGCAGAGGTGTTGAACTGAAGCAGTGAATGATTCACCACGCGGGACTTGCTCCCGCGTTGGTGTGTCTGGCAGGTGAAAATTCGGAGTTAAAAGAGTTATGTCAAAGCGGGATTATTATGAAGTGCTTGGCGTTGAGCGCGGAGCCAGTGAGGCAGAGCTGAAAAAAGCCTATCGCCGCCTAGCCATGAAATTTCACCCGGACCGTAATCCGGATGATAAAGACGCAGAAGATAAGTTTAAAGAAGCCAACGAAGCGTACGAGGTGTTATCTGACGCCGATAAGCGTGCGGCCTATGATCGCCATGGTCATGCCGGTGTTGATCCGCAAATGGGCGGCGGTGGTTTTGGCGGCGGCGGCAACTTCTCGGATGTCTTCGGCGATGTGTTTAGCGACTTCTTTGGCGGCGGCGGTGGTGGCCGTGGTGGTCCACAGCGTGGCAGCGATTTACGCTACACCATGGAGTTGGACTTAGAAGAAGCGGTGCGCGGCACTACAGTCAGTATTCGTGTCCCCACTTTAGCCGACTGTAAAACCTGTAAAGGCAGTGGCGCGAAAAAAGGCACCAGTCCAGTCACCTGTACCACCTGTAACGGTATGGGGCAGGTGCGCATGCAACAAGGTTTCTTTGCTGTTCAACAAACCTGTCCGCGCTGTCATGGTGCTGGAAAAATGGTCACTGACCCCTGTGGGGATTGCCATGGTCAGGGCCGTGTTGAAGAAGAGAAAACCCTGTCAGTTAAAGTGCCTGCAGGAGTGGATACGGGTGACCGCATTCGCTTAAGTGGTGAAGGTGAGGCCGGTGCTTTAGGCGGTCCATCTGGCGACTTGTATGTGGTGGTGAATGTCCGTCCGCACCCAGTATTCCAGCGTGATGGCCGTGACTTGCACTGTGAAGTGCCGATCAGCTTTGCTGATGCAGCCTTGGGCGGTGAGTTAGAAGTGCCAACCTTGGATGGTCGGGTTAAGCTGAAAATCCCTGAGGGTACGCAAACCAGTAAGATGTTCCGTTTGCGTGGCAAGGGTGTCACCCCTGTACGTGGCGGTGGCGTAGGTGATTTAATGTGCCGCGTTGCGGTGCAGACACCAACCAAGTTAAGTAAGCGTCAACGTGAACTGTTAGAAGAGTTGCGTGAAACGCTGCAGGATGAAGATGCTGCGCCTGCAAAAAAAAAGTAACAAGCACGGATAACTGGTTTACTAAAGCCAAGCGCTTTTTTGGCGACTTGTAAGCCAGTTGCATAGGCTATTGCGCTGTTGTTGCAGCGCCTAGCGATTAACGTTAAACAAGCTGGGAAGAAAATCAATGCTTCGTATTGCCGTGGTAGGTGCCGCAGGGCGCATGGGTAAAACTTTAATCGAAGCGGTGCGCATGGTGCCTGCCTTGCAATTAACCGCTGCCATTGATCGCCCAGAAAGCACCTTAATTGGCGCCGATGTTGGTGAGTTAGCTGGCTTGGGCCAAATTGGGGTGAATCTGGTTGGCGATTTATCGCAGGTGCTCAACGAGTTTGATGTGTTGATCGACTTTACGCACCCAACTGTGACCTTAGAGAATCTAGCAATTTGCCGCGCCGCTGGCAAAGCTATGGTGATTGGCACCACAGGTTTTACTGAGGCCGAGCGCGAGCAGTTGGCTAGCGCTGCCGAAGATATTGCGATTGTGTTTGCTGCTAACTTTAGTGTCGGTGTCAACCTGTGCTTGAAGTTGCTGGATACTGCCGCACGGGTGTTGGGTGATGATGCTGATATTGAAATTATTGAGGCGCACCACCGCCATAAAGTTGATGCGCCATCGGGCACAGCTTTGCGCATGGGGGAGGTGGTTGCTGCAGCCTTGGGGCGTGATCTAGCCGAAGTGGCCGTCTATGGCCGCGAGGGACAAACCGGCGCCCGTGAGCGTGAAACCATTGGTTTTGCTACGGTGCGTGCTGGTGATGTGGTCGGTGATCATACTGTGCTGTTTGCCGCAGACGGTGAGCGCGTGGAAATTACCCACAAAGCTTCGAGCCGCATGACCTTCGCCAAAGGTGCGGTACGCTCAGTGCAGTGGCTCAAAGATAAGCCTGCTGGGTTGTACGATATGCAGGATGTATTGCAGTTAAAATAATTAATTTGAGTGCTTCCGGTTAATTTAAAAAACCCGTACAATTACGTTTTAGTGAATCCACTAAAGAAGTGCGCCCAAATGAAAATACTTGAAAGCGGAATGATGTCAACTCACGTCATTCCGCTTTTTTGTACGCAAAATGTGTGCACACCAAGCTAAATTACCGGAGGTCTGCTTGACTAAGCCAGCCATACTCGCCCTTGCTGACGGCAGCATTTTTCGCGGCGACGCCATTGGAATTGACGGGCAAACTGTTGGTGAGGTGGTGTTTAATACTGCCATGACCGGCTATCAGGAAATCCTAACTGATCCATCCTATGCTCGCCAATTAGTGGCGTTAACCTACCCGCATATCGGTAATACCGGTACCACTCCAGAAGATGCAGAGTCATCGCAGGTGTGGGCGGCGGGATTGATTATTCGCGACTTACCATTGCTCGCAAGCAGCTGGCGCGATAAACAGCCATTGGGTGAGTATTTAAAAGACAATAAAATTGTTGCCATTGCCGGCATTGATACACGCCGCTTAACGCGCATTTTGCGTGAGACGGGTGCGCAAAGTGGTTGTATTCTGGCTGGTGCAGATGCCAGCGCCGAGCGCGCGCTAGAAATAGCCCGAGGCTTTGCTGGCTTGCAAGGCTTGGATTTGGTGCAAGAAGTCAGTACCGAGACAACCTATGAGTGGCGCTCAGCGCCTTGGCAGCTGCAGACAGACAGTCACCCCACAGTACCTGCTGAGCAGCTGCCTTACCATGTTGTGGTCTATGATTACGGGGTCAAGCGTAATATTTTACGGGTGTTGGTTGCGCGCGGCTGCCGCTTAACAGTGGTGCCAGCACACACCCCAGCCAGCGAAGTTTTGGCGCTGAATCCGCACGGTGTTTTTCTCTCCAATGGCCCAGGCGATCCTGAGCCTTGTGATTATGCTGTCAGTGCCATTAAGGAAATTCTGCAGACAGATATTCCTGTTTTTGGCATCTGCCTAGGGCATCAGCTTTTGGCATTGGCCTCTGGCGCACGCACCATGAAAATGGTTAACGGCCATCATGGTGCTAATCACCCAGTACAAGACCTGAAAACGGGCATGGTGATGATCACCAGTCAAAACCATGGCTTTGCGGTGGATAAAGACAGCCTGCCCGCGAATTTAAAAGCGACGCACACGTCATTGTTTGATCAAACCTTACAAGGTATTGAGCGCACTGATAAAGCCGCTTTTGGTTTTCAAGGTCACCCAGAAGCCAGCCCCGGCCCTAACGATGTCAGCTCTTTGTTCGATCGCTTTGTTGCCGCCATGGCCGCGCAGCGCTAGGGGATAGTCGTGATGTTACCTAGCTTGGGAATCACTGATCTGTGGACTTATGTTCTCGGTACAGTGTTTGTGGTGTTGTTGCCGGGACCCAACTCTTTGTTTGTCTTGGCAACCGCAGCCCAAGCAGGTATTGCCTCGGGTTATAAAGCAGCCTGTGGGGTGTTTCTTGGTGATACCATTCTGATGACCTTATCAGCGCTGGGTATCGCCTCGTTACTGCGCACTGAGCCTATGTTTTTTCTGCTGTTAAAGTACTTGGGCGCTGCTTACTTATGCTGGCTGGGTATCAATATGCTGATCGCAGCATTACGCTCAATGCGTCGCTCACCCCAGGTGGTGGCTGAGATACAGCAGCAAAAACCAGCCTCGCGGCCCATGCGTAAAGCTTTTTTGCTGAGCATGTCTAACCCGAAAGCGATTTTGTTCTTTGTCTCCTTTTTTATTCAATTCGTTGACCCAGGTTACGCCCACCCTGGTGTATCGTTTTTAGTGCTGGGACTGATTGTGCAGCTGGTAAGCTGCATGTATCTCAGCCTGTTAATTTTTACCGGTGCTCGCTTAGCGCAATGGTTTCGCCAGCGGCAACGCTTGGCAAGCGGCGCATTAAGTGGAGTGGGCGCCATGTTTGTCGGCTTTGGCGTGAAGCTGGCCACTGCAACCCTGTCCTAACATTACGAGAATCCCATGCCAAAACGCACAGATATTAAAAGCATCCTCATCATCGGCGCAGGTCCAATTGTTATTGGGCAGGCCTGTGAATTTGACTATTCCGGTGCGCAAGCCTGTAAAGCCTTACGTGAAGAAGGCTACCGAGTTATTTTAGTCAACTCCAATCCAGCCACCATCATGACTGACCCGGCCATGGCTGATGCCACCTATATCGAACCGATTAAGTGGCAGACAGTGGCGAAAATCATTGAGAAAGAGCGCCCCGACGCTTTATTGCCCACTATGGGTGGGCAGACAGCATTGAACTGTGCCTTAGATTTAGAGCGCGAAGGTGTTCTGGAAAAGTTTGGCGTGGAGATGATCGGTGCCAATGCTGACACCATTGATAAGGCTGAAGATCGCTCGCGTTTTGACCAAGCCATGACCGCCATTGGCCTCGCTTGTCCGCGTTCCGGCATCGCCCATAGCATGGAAGAAGCGTACAAAGTGCAAAGTGAAGTCGGCTTTCCTTGCATTATTCGTCCAAGTTTCACCATGGGCGGCACGGGCGGCGGCATTGCTTACAACCGAGAAGAGTTTGAAGAGATCTGCACCCGCGGTTTAGACTTATCCCCAACCAAAGAATTGTTGATCGATGAATCGCTGATTGGTTGGAAAGAGTACGAAATGGAAGTGGTGCGCGACAAAAATGATAACTGCATTATTGTCTGCTCCATTGAAAACTTTGATCCGATGGGTGTGCATACCGGTGACTCTATCACCGTAGCGCCGGCACAAACCTTGACCGATAAAGAATACCAAATCATGCGTGATGCCTCGTTGGCGGTGATGCGTGAAATTGGCGTAGAGAGCGGTGGCTCCAACGTGCAGTTTGGTATCGATCCAAAAGACGGGCGTATGGTGGTGATTGAAATGAATCCGCGGGTCTCGCGCTCATCGGCTTTGGCCTCGAAAGCCACCGGCTTCCCCATTGCCAAAATCGCGGCGAAACTGGCGGTTGGTTACACCTTAGATGAGCTGCAGAACGACATCACTGGCGGTCGCACCCCGGCATCTTTCGAGCCGTCAATTGACTATGTTGTTACTAAAATCCCCCGCTTTACCTTTGAAAAGTTCCCCAAAGCTGATGCGCGCTTAACCACGCAAATGAAGTCCGTGGGTGAGGTTATGGCCATTGGTCGCACTTTCCAAGAGTCGTTGCAGAAAGCTTTGCGCGGTTTGGAAGTGGGCGTTAACGGTCTAGATCCAATTTTGGATCTGAATGATCCAGAAGCTGCGGCGATATTACGCCGTGAGCTAACTGTGCCTGGGGCTGATCGTATTTGGTATGTGGCCGATGCCATGCGTTTTGGCATGACCCGCAATGAAATTTACGAACTCACCAAAATCGATCATTGGTTCTTAGTGCAGATGGAAGATCTAGTGCACGAGGCTGAGCGCTTAAAAACCGTGGGCCTTGCGCAAATTGATGCCGCGCAGATGTTTAAGCTCAAGCGCAAAGGTTTCAGTGATGCCCGTTTAGCAGAGTTACTCGGTGTGTCTGAGAAAAACCTGCGCAGTCGCCGTCATCAGCTCAATATTTTTCCAGTCTATAAGCGGGTGGATACCTGTGCGGGTGAGTTTGCCACTGACACCGCTTACATGTATTCCACTTATGAGGAAGAGTGTGAAGCCCAGCCCAGTTCGCGCGATAAGATCATGATTCTTGGTGGCGGCCCGAACCGCATTGGTCAGGGGATTGAGTTTGACTATTGCTGTGTGCACGCCGCATTGGCCATGCGCGAAGACGGGTATGAGACCATTATGGTCAACTGCAACCCAGAGACCGTTTCCACTGACTATGACACCTCAGATCGCCTGTATTTTGAGCCGGTGACTTTGGAAGATGTGTTGGAAATCGTCCGTGTCGAAAAACCCGTGGGCGTGATTGTGCAGTACGGTGGGCAAACCCCATTGAAAATTTGCCGTGAACTGGAAGCCGCCGGTGTCCCCATTATTGGTACCAGCCCAGATGCCATTGACCGTGCCGAAGACCGTGAGCGCTTCCAGCAAATGGTTGAGCGCTTAGGTTTGCGTCAGCCACAAAACGCTACCGCGCGTAGCGAAGAAGAAGCCATTAGCGCCTCCAAAGAAATTGGTTATCCGTTGGTGGTGCGTCCTTCATACGTGCTGGGCGGGCGGGCGATGGAGATCGTCTATGACGAAGAAGAGCTCAAGCGCTACATGCGTGAAGCGGTGCAAGTCTCCAATGACAGCCCAGTGCTGCTGGATCACTTCCTGAACCGCGCCATTGAAGTGGACGTGGATGCGGTGTGTGATGGTGAGATCGTGGTGATTGGCGCGATTATGCAGCACATTGAGCAGGCAGGGGTACACTCCGGTGACTCTGCGTGCTCATTGCCGCCTTATTCATTGCCAGCGCACATTCAAGATGAGATTCGTGATCAGGTCCGCCGCATGGCGTTAGAGCTGGGTGTGTTAGGCTTGATGAACGTGCAAATGGCGGTGCAGGGCGAAGATATCTATGTGATTGAAGTCAACCCTCGAGCTTCACGTACCGTGCCTTTTGTGTCGAAGTGCATTGGCGAGTCGCTGGCTAAAGTCGCTGCACGGGTGATGGCTGGTAAGACTTTGACGCAGCTTAACTTCACCAAAGAAATCATTCCGCCGTTCTTTAGTGTTAAAGAAGCCGTCTTCCCCTTTGCTAAATTCCCAGGTGTTGATACGATTCTTGGGCCAGAGATGAAATCCACCGGTGAGGTGATGGGAGTTGGTGACAGCTTCGCGGAAGCCTTTGCCAAGTCGCAAATGGGTGCCGGCGAAGTGCTGCCAACCAGCGGCTGTGCTTTTATCAGTGTGCGCGAAGATGACAAACCTTTTGCTGCAGCATTGGCCGGTGATTTAATTGCTTTGGGCTTTACTATAGTCGCCACGCTAGGAACTGCTAAACTCATTGAGGCGGCAGGCCATAATGTGCGCCGTGTAAATAAAGTGACTGAAGGTCGTCCGCACATTGTTGATATGATCAAGAATGATGAAGTGACCTTAGTCATCAATACTACCGAGGGGCGTCAGTCTATTGCTGATTCCTTCTCGATTCGTCGAAACGCTCTGCAACGAAAAGTCTATTTCTCCACTACTTTAGCGGGTGGCCAGGCTGTTTGTGAGGCGCTTAAATTCGGTCCAGAAAAGACCGTGCGTCGATTGCAGGACTTGCATTCAGGAATTAATGCGTGACTAAATTTCCAATGACCATCCAGGGCGCTCGCGCCTTGGAGGATGAGCTTAAGCATCTTAAAACAGTGATGCGTCCACAAATCACCGCAGCCATTGCGACTGCGCGTGAGTTGGGCGATTTATCAGAAAACGCTGAGTACCATGCCGCCCGTGAGCAGCAGGGTATGAGTGAAGCACGTATTCGTGATATCGAAGGGCGCTTATCTGCTGCACAAATCATTGATGTGACCACTATTCCATATTCTGGAAAAGTGTTTTTTGGTACCACAGTGACCATTCTTAATGTCGAAACTGATGAGGAATTAACTTATCAGATCGTTGGTGAGGATGAGGCTGACTTTAAACTCGGCAAGATATCGGTTACCTCGCCCATTGCCCGTGCTTTAGTGGGTAAGGAAGAGGGCGCTGTTGTTGTGGTGCAAACCCCAGGCGGTTTGATCGAGTATGAAATCGTCGAGGTTCGCCATATCTAGCATTGCTCCCTTGCGGGCCGGCGCAATCACTTGGCAGCTTGCACAAGTGTTTTGGGTGGGCGGTATTTGGATTATGCACTTTGTTTTGCTGAAGGCGCTGGAGAAAATCGGTTTTGCCAGTATCTTGGTGCAAGAGGTCGCGTTATATACGCGGCCTTTGCTGGTGGGGATCGCTTTGGCGTGTGTTTTGCTGCAGCTCATGGTGCTTAAACAGGCTATGCCTGCGCGCCAGTTGCTGAAAGATTTGCGTGGCCAGCTCTTGCTGGTATCTGCTGCTTTGGCGATGAGCTATTTTGTTACGCAAAATCTGTGGCCGGCTGCGCAGTATTGGCTGGCTTACAGTTACTTAGCGCTGGGAATGTGTGGACTGTTACTGGTTATTCAGCCTGTGCCCTTAGCCTATCCAGCTCTGCGTTCATCATAGATGTTAGTGAGCTGGATAGTTGTGGCTAAGTTTAAATGTTGTAACGCAGTACGTTAGACAGGTTTTTATTTGGCTGAGGGTTCTTGCGATAAATTAATGCAACTTTACCGATGCTTTGTACCAAAACGCTGCTGCTTTTTTGGCATAATTCATCGATGATGGCTTTACGGTCATCGCGCTCCGCAAGGCGCAGCTGAATTTTAATGAGCTCATGGTCGTGCAAAGCGCGATCCAGCTCAGCCAGAACCCCTTCGGTTAAACCGTTATCAGCCACCGTAACAATCGGCTTTAGGTGATGGCCGATGGATTTAAATTGTTTCTTTTGCTCTTGTGTGAGCGTCATAATCGACCTCTGAGTCGTAACATTGAATGAAGGTGGGTAGTTTACCTGACCTGAAGCTTAAGAGGTATTCTGTGGCTCGATCTAAAAGCAGTCAGCGCTGGCTAACTGAACATTTTAATGACCCATTTGTGAAAATGGCGCATAAAGATGGTTACCGCTCCCGTGCGAGCTATAAATTATTAGAGATCCAAGAAAAAGACCGTATTTTACGCCCTGGCATGACGGTCATTGACTTGGGCAGTACGCCAGGTGGTTGGTCGCAAGTGACCAGTCGCGTGGTCGGTGATGATGGTACGTTAATCGCATCAGACATCCTGCCCATGGACAGTATTGCTGGCGTAACTTTTATTGAGGGCGACTTTACTGAGCAAAGTGTCTTTGATGAAATTATTGCAGCAGTGGGAAATAAGCCGGTAGACCTTGTTATTTCCGATATGGCCCCCAATATGAGTGGTATACGTATCGCCGATCAAGCATCGGCGATGTACTTATGTGAACTGGCTCTGGATTTAGCATCTAAGGTCTTACGTCCCGGCGGTGATTTTTTAATTAAAATCTTCCACGGTGAAGGTTTTGATGAGTATCTGCGTGATGTGCGTGGACGTTTTGAAAAAGTGCAAATGCGCAAGCCAAGTTCATCCCGTGACCGCTCACGAGAACAGTACCTCCTAGCGCGGGGTATGCATGCGGTGGATGACGATGCTTAATTGAAGTGTTTAAATGTATTGTTACAGGACAAACATACGCAGAGCGTCAATGTGTAGTAAGTTTGTTATATGTAATTGACGTATTTGTTGCGGTTGTTGCAGCAGAGGGTATATAGAAGTGAACGATATGACTAAAAACCTCCTATTGTGGTTGGTTATCGCTGCTGTCCTAGTGACCGTAATGAATAATTTTTCCTCGCAGAGCGAAGCGGGCAAGCTGAATTACAGCACCTTTATTGAAGAGGTGAAGTCTGGACGTGTTGAGCAAGTGACCGTTGACGGCTTTGTGATTACAGGTAAGCGTGCAGACGGTAGTGTGTTTGAAACAGTGCGCCCAGCGATTCAAGACAATGGCTTGATGGGTGACTTGCTAGAGCACAATGTTAGCGTGGTTGGTAAGCAGCCAGAGCGCCAGAGCATGTGGATGCAGCTTTTAGTTGCCAGCTTCCCAATTCTGATTATTTTAGCTGTAGTAATGTTCTTTATGCGCCAGATGCAGGGCGGCGCTGGTGGTAAAGGCGGGCCCATGAGCTTTGGCAAAAGTAAAGCGCGCTTAATGGCCGAAGATCAAATTAAAACCACGCTGGCAGATGTTGCCGGTTGTGATGAAGCCAAAGAAGAAGTCGGCGAAATTGTTGAGTTCTTACGCGATCCCAGCCGTTTCCAGCGCTTAGGTGGCAAAATCCCCCGTGGCGTATTGATGGTGGGGCAGCCTGGTACGGGTAAAACCTTATTGGCGAAAGCCATTGCCGGTGAAGCAAAAGTACCGTTCTTTACTATTTCCGGTTCTGACTTCGTAGAAATGTTTGTCGGGGTGGGTGCTTCACGGGTGCGCGATATGTTTGAGCAAGCGAAAAAGCATGCGCCCTGCATTATTTTTATTGATGAGATTGATGCGGTCGGTCGTCACCGTGGCGCTGGTATGGGTGGCGGTAATGATGAGCGTGAGCAGACCTTGAACCAGTTGCTGGTAGAAATGGACGGTTTTGAAGACAATGATGGTGTGATCGTTATTGCTGCGACTAACCGTCCTGATGTGCTGGATCCAGCGTTATTGCGTCCAGGTCGATTTGACCGTCAAGTGGTAGTGGGCTTGCCCGACATCCGTGGTCGCGAGCAGATTTTACTGGTGCATATGCGTAAAGTGCCGGTGCATGATGATGTCGATGCGGCAGTGATTGCCCGTGGTACGCCGGGCTTCTCAGGTGCGGATTTGGCTAACTTGGTCAACGAGGCGGCGTTATTTGCGGCGCGTTCTGGCAGCCGTTTAGTCACCATGCAAGAATTTGAGATGGCTAAAGATAAAATCATGATGGGTGCTGAGCGCAAATCCATGGTGATGTCAGAAAAAGAAAAGCTCAATACTGCCTATCACGAAGCGGGTCATGCTATTGTTGGTCGCTTAGTGCCAGAGCATGATCCAGTGTATAAAGTGTCGATTATTCCCCGTGGCCGTGCGCTGGGGGTGACTATGTTCTTGCCGGAAGAAGATCGCTATAGCTTATCGAAGCGCGGTTTGATCAGTCAGATTTGCTCACTGTACGGCGGCCGTATTGCTGAGGAAATGACTCTTGGCTTTGACGGTGTCACCACGGGTGCATCGAACGACATTATGCGCGCGACGCAATTGGCGCGGAACATGGTGACCAAATGGGGCTTGTCTGAGAAGCTTGGTCCGTTGATGTATGAAGAGGATGAAAACGAAGGTTATTTAGGTCGTTCTGGCGGTGGTGCAAGTAACGTCTCAGGCGAAACAGCCAAGTTAATTGACCAAGAAATACGCGAGATTATTGACGAGTGCTACGGCACTGCGACTAAAATTTTGCATGATAATCGCGATAAGTTAGAAGCAATGGCTTTAGCACTCATGAAGTATGAAACCATTGATAGCGATCAGATTGACGATATTATGTCGGGCCGTGAGCCGCGCGAACCAAAAGACTGGGGAGACAGCGGCTCGGCAGGTAAGCCCAGCGCGCAAGCTGAGCCTAAAGACAATGCGCCAAGGCCAGATGCGCCCATTGGTGGGCCGGCCGGCGAACACTAAGAGGCAGTTAACGGGCGCTAATCAGCGCCCGTTTCAATAGTACAGAACACTAAGGCAGACTATGCACGTCACCGCAAATCCTGTTTTACACTGTGGTAAACAGGTTCTTGATTTATCCCGCGCCCATGTAATGGGTATCCTGAATGCAACCCCAGATTCGTTTTCTGATGGTGGTCGTGATGCCACTTTGGCTGCAGCGTTACAGCGTGCTTTAGCAATGGTGGTCGATGGTGCAAGCATCATTGATATTGGTGGTGAATCAACCCGACCTGGGGCAGCAGCGGTGAGTGTGCAGCAAGAGCTGGATCGAGTGGCACCCTTGGTTGAGTTGATCGCGGCAGAAAGTGATGTGATTATTTCTGTCGATACCTCAACACCTGCAGTCATCACTGAAACTGCGCGCTTAGGTGCGGGGCTAATCAATGATGTGCGCTCTTTGCAGCGTGAGGGGGCGCTTACGGCTGCAGCTGCAACGGGCTTGCCCGTATGCCTTATGCACATGCGTGGAGAGCCACAAACCATGCAAAATGCGCCACATTACGAGGATGTGGCCGCTGAAGTGATGCTTTTTTTGCAGCAGCGTATGGCCGCTTGTGCGCAGGTAGGGATTGCTCCTGAGCGTATTGTGCTTGACCCAGGCTTTGGTTTCGCAAAAAATTTACAACACAATTATGAGTTGTTTCAGCGTCTGCCCGAGTTGTGGCAGTTGCAGCGACCTTTGTTGGTCGGTGTCTCGCGTAAGAGCATGGTGGGTAATGTTGTGCATAAGCCAGTTGATCAGCGTTTGTCTGGCAGTTTAGCCTTGGCGGTGATGGCCTTAGAGCGCGGGGCAAAAATTTTACGTGTGCATGATGTGGCAGAGACCATGGATGTGCTGAAAATATTTAATGCGGTGCAGTCCGCGGCAAAGGAATAATAAAATGGCGAGAAAGTATTTTGGCACTGACGGTATTCGTGGGCATGTGGGTACGCACCCGATAACCCCAGAGTTTATGCTGAAGCTCGGTTGGGCGGCAGGCATGGCGTTTCGTAAGCAAGGTAAGTGCCGTATTTTAGTGGGCAAAGACACCCGTATTTCTGGCTATATGTTTGAGTCGGCACTGCAGGCTGGATTATCTGCCGCCGGTGCTGATGTGATGTTATTAGGTCCAATGCCGACGCCGGCGGTAGCGTATTTGGCGCGAACGTTTCAAGCAGAAGCTGGCATAGTCATCAGTGCTTCACACAACCCGCATCATGATAATGGCATTAAGTTCTTCTCAGGTCAGGGCACCAAATTACCGGATGCCGTTGAGCTGATGATTGAGGAGTTGATTGATGAGCCGATGACGGTGGTTGAGTCCGAGCATTTAGGTAAAGCCTCGCGCATCAATGACGCAGCTGGCCGTTATATCGAGTTCTGTAAAAGTAGCGTGCCCACCAGCACTGATTTTTCTGGGCTGAAAATTGTCTTAGATTGCGCGCACGGAGCTACCTACAAAGTTGCGCCAAGTGTGTTTCGCGAGCTGGGGGCGGAAGTGGTCACCACCGCTGCGCAGCCAGATGGCTTGAATATTAATGATGGTGTTGGCTCCACATGTTTGGGTCCGCTACAAAAAGCTGTGGTTGAGCATGGTGCGGATTTAGGTATTGCCTTTGATGGCGATGGTGACCGCGTACAAATGGTTGATCATACGGGTGCAGTGGTGGATGGTGATGACCTGTTGTACATCATCGCCACTGATATCCAGGAGCGTGAGCGCTTGCCAGAAGGTACCGGCGTAGTAGGGACCCTGATGAGTAATCTCGGTCTTGAGCTGGCTCTGGAAGAGCGCGGCATTCCTTTTATTCGTGCCAATGTGGGTGACCGTTATGTCATGGCGGAAATGGTTGAGCGCAAGTGGGTGCTCGGTGGTGAAAATTCAGGGCACATTCTCTGTGCGCAGCATGCAACCACTGGTGATGCCATTATTGCTGCCTTGCAAGTGCTGCTGGCGTTACGCCGCCGCGGGCAGAGCTTGGCAAAAGAGCGTCTAGCCTGGAAAAAGCTGCCGCAAGTGCTGATTAACGTGCGCTTAACAGGCGAAGTTGACCCAGTCAGTGATCCTAAGGTGCAGGCAGCCTGTGATGAGGTGACTGCGGCGATGGCTGGGCGTGGGCGAGTATTGTTGCGCAAGTCAGGTACTGAGCCGTTAGTGCGGATTATGGTTGAAGGTGATGACGAGGCCGTAGTCTTACAGCATGCGCAGCGTTTAGCCGAAGTTGTGCAAGCGGTATGTGGTTGATTTTGCTTGCATCTTTTTATGCGCTTGAGTAATATCTGCGCCCACTTTGAGCGAAGAGGATTGACATGCGTCGCCCATTGGTAGCTGGTAATTGGAAAATGCATGGCACCTGTGCCAGCATCAAACTGTTGTTAAATGAACTGGCTACACAAGTATTGCCCGCTGAAGTTGATGTGGCAGTATTTCCTGGTCTTGTTTATTTGCAAGCTGTTGGTGCTCAGGTCGCGCAAAGTGATATTGTTGTCGGTGCTCAGGATTGCGCTGTGCAGTTGGAGGAGGGCGCCCTGACTGGGGAAACCTCGGCGCTACAGCTCGCAGATATTGGTTGTTCAATGGTACTTGTTGGGCATTCTGAACGAAGACAGTTGCAAGATGAGACTGATAGTGTAATATGCCGCAAGTTTATTGCAGCGCAAGCAGCTGGTTTAACGCCAGTGCTTTGTGTTGGTGAGACTCTTGCAGAACGTGAGGCTGGGCAGGCGCTAGCAGTTGTACAGCGGCAAATTGATGCCGTGCTGGTGGAGCTGGGTGTTGATGTTTTTGCTAAAGCAGTTATTGCTTATGAGCCAGTTTGGGCGATAGGTAGTGGATTGACTGCAACACCTGAGCAGGCGCAAGATATACACGCGCAAATACGAGCACATATCGCCAGTCATAGTGCGGGCGTGGCTCAGGGTTTAAGAATTTTATACGGCGGCAGTGTAAAAGCTGCCAATGCTGCTGAGTTGTTTGCTCAAGCAGATATCGATGGGGGGTTAGTAGGCGGAGCCTCCCTCAATGCAAAAGAATTTGGTGCGATATGTCGCGCTGCGGGAAATTAAAATGCTGGAAACAGTCACAATTATTGTCCACTTAGTGGTTGCTGTTGGTCTTGTAGGTTTTGTTCTGTTACAGCAGGGTAAAGGTGCAGAAGCCGGCGCTTCATTTGGTTCTGGCGCTTCAGGAACTGTATTTGGATCGCAGGGTTCAAGCAGTTTTATGAGTCGTTTGACTGCTGTTTTAGCGGCAGTGTTTTTTGCAACGAGTTTAGGTTTGGCGTTTTACGCTAAAGAACGTGCTGGTGCAATTGCGCAGATGGGTTTGCCTGATCCAGCAGTTTTAGAAGTACAAGTTGAAGAGCAAGTTATGCTGGAAGACATTCCTCAAGTCGAAAGCAAGCGCTCAGCAGCCAGTGACACTGATGTACCTGTTGTTGAAGTAGAAGAAGTAGACGTAGAGTAATTTTGCCGAGGTGGTGGAATTGGTAGACACGCTACCTTGAGGTGGTAGTGGCCTAAAGGCTGTAGGGGTTCGAGTCCCCTTCTCGGTACCATATAAAAAACGACCTGCTGCATAAGCGGGTCGTTTTGTTTGTGCTTACTTGACTGTGATTGATCTGGGGTGTACACTTCGTGATCAGATTTAGTGGGGTGGCGTTGTTTTTGCCACGCGCATTATAAATGCCAAGTATTCATAATAAAGAGCCCCTAGTAAGGGGCTTTTTATTAGGTGAAACAGATATATTTTCAAATATTGGATGGGCGTTAGGCCCATTTTTCATTTCTACAGCATGCATTGGAGGTCGGATGACTAGCAAGCTGGAGCAGTTGCAGGACATATTGACGCCAGTGATTGAAGCGCTGGGTTATCAGAAGTGGGGCATTGAGTTTATTTCTCAGGGTCGCCACTCAGTGCTGCGTGTTTATATTGATCATGAGAATGGAATCTTAATCGATGATTGTGAAACAGTCAGTCGTCAGCTGAGTGCTGTGATGGATGTTGAAGATCCGATCAGCTCTGAATATACGCTGGAAGTTTCATCACCGGGAATGGATCGTCCACTCTTTACCTTGGAGCAGTTTGCTGCTTTTGCGGGTGAACAGGTAAAAATTAAGCTGCGCTCTCCAATTGAAGATCGCCGCAGTTTTCAAGGGTTGATTCGATCAGTTGAAGATCAAGATGTGGTGGTGCAAGTTGATGAGTATGAGTACTTGCTGCCGATCGATCTGATTGAAAAAGCTAATATACTTCCGAACTTTGAATAAAAATACGGACTCCGCGAACTTTAGAATTCGCGAAAGGCGAGGCATGCGATGAGCAAAGAAATTTTACTGGTTGTTGAATCAGTCTCCAACGAAAAAGGTGTTCCGCCAGCGGTGATTTTTGAAGCGCTGGAGCTGGCACTGGCCACTGCAACTAAGAAAAACTACGAAGATGAAGTGGACCTGCGGGTCGAAATTGACCGCCAGACCGGTAACTATGAAACCTTCCGTCGTTGGACAGTAATAGAAGAAGTTGACTTTGATGACCCAGCGCATCAGTTGACCATTGATATGGCCGAAAAGCGCGTGGAAAACCCCAGCGTCGGCGATGTCATTGAAGAGAAAATTGAATCCATTGAGTTTGGCCGTATTGCTGCACAAACCGCTAAGCAAGTGATCGTGCAAAAAGTACGTGAAGCTGAGCGCGCGCAAATTGTTGAGGCATACCGCAGCAGACTCGGTGAGGTTATTTTCGGAACAGTTAAGAAAGTTACTCGCGACAATATTATTGTTGATTTGGGTAATAACGCTGAAGCAATTTTAGCTCGGGAAGATATTATTCCGCGCGAAACCTTCCGGGTTGGTGCGCGTGTACGTGCATTACTGCAAGAGATTCGTTCAGAGAACCGTGGTCCGCAATTGGTATTGTCGCGCACGGCTCCAGAAATGATTATGGAACTGTTCAATATTGAGGTTCCAGAAATTTCTGAAGGCTTGATCGAAATTATGGCGGCTGCCCGTGATCCAGGGTCCCGTGCTAAAATAGCCGTACGTTCTAAAGATAAGCGTATTGATCCGCAGGGAGCCTGTATTGGTATGCGTGGTTCTCGTGTGCAAGCTGTTTCTGCTGAACTCGGCGGTGAGCGTGTAGATATTGTGTTGTGGGATGATAATCCGGCGCAATTTGTCATTAGCGCGATGTCCCCTGCGGAAGTGGTTGCCATCATTGTTGATGAAGATACGCACACCATGGATATCGCTGTTGCGGAAGAAAACCTGGCACAGGCCATTGGTCGCGGCGGTCAAAACGTACGCCTAGCTTCGCAGCTCACTGGCTGGACGTTGAATGTGATGAGTCAGGAAGACATTCAAGCGCGTCAGCAAGAAGAAACCGGCGATTTATTACAACTGTTTGTTAGAGACCTTGAGGTAGATGAGGACTTAGCGCAGGTTCTAGTGGACGAGGGCTTCACCAGTTTGGATGAAGTTGCTTATGTACCAATGGAAGAGATGCTGAACATTGAAGGTTTTGATGAAGAAATCGTTAATGAACTGCGTACTCGCGCCAAAAACTGTTTACTGACTCGCGCTATTGCGACTGAAGAAAAGCTGGCTGATATTCAGCCGGAACAGGATTTGCTCGACTTAACGGGCATGAGCAAAGAGCTGGCCGTTGAGCTAGCCGTCCGCGGAGTGCTCAGCCGCGAAGACCTAGCAGAGCAATCGATTGATGATTTGCTCGAAATCGAAGGCATGGATGAAGATCGTGCCGGCAAGCTGATCATGGCCGCCCGCGCCCACTGGTTTGAATAAGCACATTGCGGCTTGAGGAGAGAAGTTCATGACGCAAGTCACGGTTAAAGAACTGGCTAAAGTAGTGAACACGCCAGTAGAAAGCCTACTGCAACAAATGCATGAGGCTGGTCTGGCACACACTAGTGCCGACCAAAAAGTAAGCGAAACGGAGAAACAGAAACTTTTGACTTTTTTAGAAAAAGGCAGCAGTACTAAAACTGACGGATCTAAAAAAATCACTTTGCAACGTAAAACGACAACCACCTTGCGTACGCCAGGTAGTAAGTCAATTAGTGTTGAAGTGCGTAAAAAGAAAACTTTTGTTAAGCGCAGTGCTGAAGAGATTGAAGCTGAAAAGCAAAAAGATCTTGAGAAATTGCAAGCTGAGAAAAAGGCCAAAGAAGCTGCGCAAGAAAAAGCTAAGCCAGCTGAAGTTAAAGCTGAGCCTGTAGCGACTAAACCAGCTGCGGCAAAAGCCGAGCCAGTTAAAGCTGAAGAGCCTGACCTGCCACCGGCAGACATTACTTTGCCTGTGGTGGATGAAGTTGCTGCACCGGCCACTGAGCGTAAAAAAGCGCCAACCAAGCGTGTTGAGCCAGATGAGCGTCGTGAGCGTAAAGCTGCGCCACGTCCTGCGGCCAAAGGTAAGGCGCGTCTGGATGATGAGCAAACTGCTCGTCGCGGTGGACGTAACCGCAGCAAAGCGAAGAAGCGCTCGAATCAGCATGGCTTCCATAGCCCTGCAGGTCCAGTTGTACGTGATGTCAGTATTGGTGAAACCATCACCGTTGCTGAATTAGCTGCGCAGATGTCGGTGAAAGGCGTCGAAGTGGTTAAGTATATGTTCCAGCTCGGCTCGCCAGTGACCATCAACCAAGTGTTGGACCAAGATACTGCGGTATTAATTGCCGAAGACATGGGGCACCGCGTCAGTCGCGTCAGCGATAACGTACTGGAAGAGCAGTTTGCTGCGTCATTGAAAATTGATGAAGGCGAAACGTTCCACAGAGCACCTGTAGTAACAGTTATGGGTCACGTTGACCACGGTAAAACCTCGTTGCTTGACTACATTCGTCGCGCCAAAGTGGCGACCGGTGAAGCCGGTGGGATTACCCAGCACATTGGTGCTTATCACGTGAAAACTGAAGGTGGCATGGTCACTTTCTTAGATACCCCAGGTCACGCCGCCTTTACTGCGATGCGTGCACGCGGAGCCAAAGCTACAGATATCGTAATTCTAGTGGTTGCTGCGGATGATGGCGTGATGCCACAAACCATTGAAGGTATTGAGCACGCTAAAGCAGCGGGCGTACCTTTGATTATCGCAGTGAACAAAATTGATAAGCCAGAAGCTGATCCAGATCGTATTAAAAACGACCTAGCAGCCCATGACGTCATCCCAGAAGAGTGGGGTGGTGATACGCAGTTTGTCCACGTTTCCGCCAAAGTCGGCACCGGAATTGATGCGTTACTTGAGTCAGTTCTGCTGCAAGCAGAGGTACTTGAGCTCAATGCCACACCATCGGCTTCAGGGCGTGGTGTAGTGATTGAGTCGCGTCTGGATAAAGGCCGTGGCCCAGTTGCTTCGGTGCTGGTACAAAACGGTACCTTACGTCAAGGCGACATGGTGTTAGTGGGTGTTAACTTCGGTCGTATCCGCGCCATGATGGATGAAAATGGTCAACCTATCCAAGAAGCAGGTCCATCAATTCCAGTAGAGATTTTAGGTCTAGATGGTACGCCAGAAGCCGGTGACGAAGTCACAGTTGTGGTTGATGAGCGTAAAGCCCGTGAAGTTGCACTGTTCCGTCAGGGCAAGTTCCGTGAGGTTAAACTGGCCCGCGCCCATGCTGGTAAGCTCGAAAATATGTTCGAGAATATGGGGCAGGAAGAGAAGAAAGTTCTTAATATCGTTATTAAAGCAGACGTACGCGGTACTCTTGAGGCATTGCGCGGTTCCTTGTCTGAGTTAGGTAATGATGAAGTAGAAGTCTGTGTGGTGGCTGGTGGTGTGGGTGGTATCAACGAAAGTGATGCGAACCTGGCTCTAGCTTCCAATGCGGTGATCTTTGGTTTCAACGTGCGTGCTGATGCCGGTGCGCGTAAAATCGTTGAGCAAGAAGGTCTCGATATGCGCTACTACAATATCATTTACGATATTATCGAAGACGTGAAGAAAGCACTGTCCGGGCTGCTGGGTACTGATGTCCGTGAGAATATTCTGGGTATCGCCGAAGTGCGCGAAGTATTCCGTTCGCCGAAGCTGGGTGCAGTTGCCGGTTGTATGGTTACTGAAGGTACTGTGTACCGTAACCGTCCAATTCGTGTATTGCGCGATGACGTTGTTATTTTTGAAGGTGAGCTGGAATCATTACGCCGCTTTAAAGATGACGCTGCTGAAGTGCGTTCCGGTATGGAATGTGGTATCGGCGTGAAGAGTTACAATGACGTGAAAGTGGGTGACAAGATCGAAGTGTTCGAGAAGGTCCAAGTCGCACGTACGCTGTAATTTATAAACGTATAGGCAACGGCAAGTGCAGCTGGCTGGGTATCTAACCTAACCTGCTGAGCTTGCCGTTTGCTGTTTATATGGATCAAAAGAGTAGCTGCACTGTGCAGCGCAAGGTGAATGTAATGGCGAAACAATACAGCCGCACCCAACGTATTGGCGATCAGATCCAGCGTGAGCTGGCAACACTGATCCCGCGCGAAATCAAAGATCCGCGCTTAGGTTTTATCACGGTTACAGGCGTTGATGTCAGTCGTGATATCAGTCACGCCAAAGTCTTTATCACTGTGATGGGCGATAATTCCCCTGAAGTGATTAAAGAAAATTTAACTGTGCTGAAAGATGCAGCGGGCTATTTAAGAATGTTGCTAGGTAAGGCGATGAAATTGCGCAGCTTACCAGCGTTACATTTTCATTATGATGAAAGTATTACTCGCGGTGCGCATTTGTCGGCACTGATTGAGCAGGCGGTGTCCGAAGACGAGCGCAATACTGGGTCCAGCGGAGAGTAAGGCGTAGTGCAACAGGTTAAACGTAAGCGTCGCAGTGTCAGCGGTATTATTATTTTTGATAAGCCTTATGGTGTTAGCTCTAACGGTGCTTTGCAGAAAGTTCGTTGGCTGCTCAACTCCGATAAAGGCGGCCACACTGGTAGCCTCGATCCTTTAGCAACGGGTGTATTGCCGCTGTGCTTTGGTGAGGCAACTAAGTTTTCTCGCTACCTGCTGGATGCTGATAAAGTTTATGAAGCAACCATGCAGCTTGGCGCCACCACCGATACCGGTGATGCTGAGGGTGAGGTACTAGAAACTAAAGCAGTCCATGTCAGCGCTGCTGATATTGAAGCGGTATTGCCGCAGTTTCGTGGCGATATTGAACAAATTCCACCGATGTATTCAGCACTTAAAAAAGATGGGCAACCGCTGTATAAGCTTGCGCGTGCTGGTATTACTGTGGAGCGTCCGCCGCGTAAAGTGACTATCAGTCAGCTTGAGCTTTTATCCTGCGAAGGGGAGCAAGCTCGTATTCGAGTGGCCTGCAGCAAAGGCACTTATATCCGCACCTTAGTTGAAGACATTGGTGCGGTGCTGGGCTGTGGTGCCCATGTGGCGCAATTGCGTCGCACAGAGGCTGGGCCTTTTGATTTAACCCATGCGGTCACTTTAGCAGAGCTGGAGCGCTTGCATGAGGAAGGTGGTGCTGAAGCACTGGATGCCTGCATGATTCCCATGGACAGCGGTTTGCTGCATTTTCCTCGAGTCAGTTTGACGGAGAACAGCAGTTTCTTTTGGTTAAATGGCCAGCCCGTACGTGCGCAGAATTCGCCGCTGGAAGGAATGGTGCGGGTTTATAACCATAATGATGAATTTATCGGCGTGGGCGAAATAGATGATGATGCAATGGTTGCACCCAAGCGTCTAATTCGGTCACAATGAGCAAGTTTTTTTAGCTGTATTATTACTGCAGCTAAAAAACCTTAAGGTAGGCTGTTGGCAGGCACGGTCATACCTCTATCTTTTGCACGGGAAATCCCCGGCCTGTCCAAACTAGGAGCCCATCATGGCACTAAGCAACGAAGAAAAAATCCAGATTATTAATGACTACAAGCAGTCTGAAGGTGATACCGGTTCGCCAGAAGTGCAAGTTGCACTTTTGACGACCAACATCAACAAGCTGCAAGGTCACTTCAAAGATAACAAAAAAGATCACCACTCACGTCGTGGTTTAATCCGTATGGTTAACCAGCGTCGTAAGCTGCTGGACTACCTGAAGGGTAAAGATCTTGGCCGTTACGCGACTTTGATTGGTCGTCTGGGTCTACGTCGTTAAGACGTAAGCTGTAACGTGAAGCTGGGAGTCTGGGGTGCTAAGCGTAAAGTGATTTGCGCAAGTGCTTTGGGCTTCCAGCTTTTCGCTTTTCAGGAGTACGTTGGGCCGATACCCAAGCTCTTGCCAATTTCCCCAAGGTCACATTAGAGAAGGAAGATACCGTGAATCCGGTTATTAAAACGTTTCAATTTGGTGAATCCACCATTACTTTAGAAACAGGCCGCATTGCGCGTCAAGCCTGTGGTGCTGTATTAGTCAGCGTTAACAACGATGTCTCTGTACTCTGTACAGTGGTTGGCGCGAAAAAAGCTGATCCAAGCAAAGACTTTTTCCCATTATCTGTGCATTACCAAGAAAAAACCTATGCCGCAGGTAAAATCCCAGGTGGTTTCTTCAAGCGTGAAGCCCGTCCATCTGAAAAAGAAACCCTCACCTCACGCCTGATCGACCGTCCGATCCGTCCGCTGTTCCCAGAAGGTTTCAGCAACGAAGTGCAGGTTATTTGTACGGTTGTTTCTACCAGTAAGAAAACTGATCCAGACATCGCTGCGATGATTGGTACCTCAGCTGCATTGGCGATCTCAGGTATTCCATTCAACGGCCCAATTGGTTGTGCCCGCGTTGGTTTCCACCCTGAAACAGGTTACTTGATCAACCCAACCTATGAGCAGCAAGAAGCATCCTGCTTAGACATGGTGGTTGCTGGTACCAAAGACGCAGTATTGATGGTTGAGTCAGAAGCAGACGAGCTGACTGAAGACCAAATGCTTGGCGCCGTGCTGTTTGCCCATGAAGAGTTCCAGGTGGTCGTTAAGGCGATTACTGAGCTGGCTGCTGAAGTTGGTAAGCCGCGTTGGGATTGGCAGCCAAAAGCTGAAAACACTGAGTTGTTAAACGCAGTGCGTGATCAGTTTGGTGCAGGCATCGCAGAAGCTTACGGCATCATTATTAAGCAAGACCGTTATGCGCGTCTCGGTGAAATCCGTGAGCAAGCAGTTGCCGCTTTAGCCAGCGACGTTGAAGGTGAAGGCCCTACAGCCGCAGAAGTCAAAGATGCGTTCGGCGAAATCGAATACCGCACAGTGCGTGAAAACATTGTCAACGGTAAGCCACGTATTGATGGCCGTGATGCGCAAACTGTACGTCCTTTGGCTATTGAAGTGGGCGTATTGGATAAAGTACACGGCTCATCTTTGTTCACCCGTGGTGAAACCCAAGCTCTGGTTGCTACAACCTTGGGTACTGCGCGTGATGCACAGTTCCTCGATACTCTCGAAGGCGAAAAACGCGATCCGTTTATGCTGCACTACAACTTCCCTCCTTACTCGGTAGGTGAGTGCGGTCGTATGGGCGCAACCGGTCGTCGTGAGATTGGTCACGGTCGTTTAGCGCGCCGCAGTATCGCTGCGATGTTGCCAAACCCAGATGACTTCCCCTACACCATTCGTGTGGTCTCAGAAATCACTGAATCCAACGGCTCCAGCTCCATGGCATCAGTCTGTGGTGCTTCTTTAGCATTGATGGATGCGGGCGTACCAATGAAGGCGCCAGTAGCCGGTATTGCGATGGGTATGGTTAAAGAAGGCGAGAAATTTGCTGTCTTAACTGACATCCTCGGCGACGAAGACCACCTTGGCGATATGGACTTTAAAGTAGCGGGTACGGCCAATGGCGTAACTGCACTGCAAATGGACATTAAGATCGAAGGCGTTACTGAAGAAATCATGGAAATTGCGCTGAACCAAGCGCACACCGCCCGTATTACGATCCTTGAGCAAATGAATCAAGTGCTGGCCACTTCACGCACTGAATTGTCAGCCAATGCGCCGACCATGATTGCGATGAAGATTGATTCCGACAAGATTCGTGATGTGATCGGTAAAGGTGGTGCAACCATCCGCGCGATCTGTGAAGAAACGGATGCATCCATTGATATTGAAGATGATGGTTCGATCAAAATCTTTGGTAGCACTAAAGAAGCAGCAGAAGCAGCCCGTGAACGCGTGCTGAGCATCACAGCAGAAGCTGAGATTGGTAAAATCTACAACGGTAAAGTTGAGCGCATTGTTGATTTCGGTGCGTTTGTTAACATCCTGCCAGGTAAAGATGGCTTAGTGCACATCTCCATGCTCAGCGATGAGCGTGTTGAAAAAGTCACTGATATCTTGACTGAAGGCGAGATGGTTGACGTGCTGGTACTGGACGTGGATAACCGTGGCCGGATCAAGCTGTCGATCAAAGACGTTGCTAAAGCCAAAGCTGAGCAAGCAGAACAAGCGTAAGTTTGTTGGGTTCAAAAAAAGCCGCCTAGTGCGGCTTTTTTTATTGGAAAAATAAATGTTTAAAGCGATTTGGCAGCCTAGCTCGTTGCCCAAGACGATGCCTGGCCGACTAGCTGCTGGTTAGACGCTCGCGCGTAGCGGCTAAAGCTTAAATACTTGTGTGCAATCGCCCATCGTGGCGCGATGCACGTTAAACTACGCCCTTTATTTTTAGCGCCGCACTGTTTAGGCCAGGCTGCATGTCTTCTGTAGTCATGCTGGTTATACTGTGCTGGCGTTGCTGCGCTGGTTTTTAAGTGACGAGCAATAACTTCTTCTTCTCCAAGGATCTATATGTTAGATATCTCTCTTACGAAAATTGCTTTAAGTGCGGTGACTTTGCTTTTTGTTATTGCGCTGGGATGGTTACTGCTCACTCTGTTTGCGAAAAAAACAGATATGCGAGTGCCGCGGCCGTTGCTGACTATGTTGCAGGTGGCGGCGATATCCAGTGTGGTGTTTATGCTGGCTTCAGTGCCAAGCATTGTTGCGCGTATTGTTAATCCTGAGATTTTGCCGTTTATCATGCCGTACACCGCTGCATTATTGGCGGTTAGCTTTATTGCGTTTATTTTGAAGTTGGAATCAACGCGCGGCGGTCGTGCGCAAGCGGCGGTGGCATTCTTTTATGCGGCAACAATTAGCCTGGGTTTATTGCTTGTCCAGCTTGTTTTGCCAGAGATTTTTATTGGCGCTTAAGGAGTGAGGGTACGATTTGGCGCTTTTTTTGGGGGGTATAATAAACCCCCAAAAAGCTCAAAGCCCCATGGTTAGGGGCTTTGAGCTGTATGATTGGTGCCCAGAAGAAGACTCGAACTTCCACGCCCTTGCGGGCACTAGCACCTGAAGCTAGCGTGTCTACCAATTTCACCACCTGGGCATTGAAAGCCATGCATCTGCATAGTTTCCGTGGTACAACGTCAATTACATTGCGTTGTGGTCGCGAACTATACGGCCGATAAAAGATCTTGTAAACCCCTATTGGGTAAAAAATCTGTTAAATTAGACAGGTAATTCGGTGCAGTGAACAATTATTCACTTCACTCTCTATTTTTAAAAAGTAAGGTAATTTAATTTGATAGCCGATTGGCAATCCCTCGACCCAGAGGCCGCTCGTGAAGCGGAAAAATATGACAACCCAATTCCAAGCCGTGAATTGATTTTACAGCACCTAGCTGAGCGTGGAGCACCTGCTACCCGTGAACAGTTGGCGGTTGAATTTGCATTAACCTCGGAAGAGGATCTTGAAGCATTGCGTCGTCGCTTACGTGCGATGGAGCGTGATGCGCAAGTGGTGTATACCCGCCGCGGTGCTTATGCACCTGTGGATAAGCTAGACCTAGTGGTGGGCCGCGTCAGTGGTCACCGTGATGGTTTTGGTTTTTTAATCCCTGACGATGGCGGCGATGATTTATTTTTAAGCCCCACGCAAATGCGTTTAGTCTTTGATGGCGACCGTGTTTTAGGGCGTGTTGTAGGTTTTGATAAGCGTGGCCGCCGTGAAGGTGCCATTGCTGAAGTGGTGCTGCGTGCCCACGAATCTATTGTAGGGCGCTATAACGAAGAAAATGGCATTGGCTTTGTCCTACCCGACAATAAAAAAATGCAGCAGGAAGTCTTGATCAGTCCGGGTCGTGCCGGTGGTGCGCAAGTGGGGCAGTTGGTTGAAGTGGCAATTACCCACTGGCCAACCGCACGTTTCCAAGCGCAGGGTAATATTGTCGAAGTGTTGGGCGACTATATGGCGCCGGGCATGGAAATTGAAGTGGCCCTGCGTAACTATGATATCCCCCACATCTGGCCGGATGCTGTGGTTAAAGAAGCCAAGCGCTTTAAAGCTGAAGTGGAAGAAAAAGACAAAGAAAAGCGTGTGGATCTACGCCATTTGCCGTTTGTTACCATTGACGGCGCAGATGCTCGCGACTTTGATGATGCGGTGTATTGCGAACCGCGCAGCGGCAGTGCTGGTGATGTGGTTACCGGTGGTTGGCGTTTGTATGTGGCCATTGCCGATGTTTCGCACTATGTAAAAGTGGATTCTGCGCTGGATCATGAAGCACATTTACGTGGTAATTCAGTGTATTTCCCCGAGCGGGTGATTCCGATGTTGCCAGAGGAGCTATCCAACGGTCTGTGCTCGTTAAACCCGAATGTTGATCGTTTGGCGATGGTCTGTGAAATTGCTTTGGGTCACTCCGGGAAAATGATTGGCTACCAGTTTTATGAGGCCATCATTAATTCCCACGCTCGCTTAACTTACGACGTGGTCAGTGCCATGTTGGAGCGTCCGCGCAGCGCTGAAGGCAAGCAGTATCTGACTGAGTATGCTGCCGTTGCACCCCATGTAAAAGATCTTTACGCGGTGTACAAGGCGTTACAGAAGCAGCGTCATAACCGTGGTGCGATTGATTTCGAAACCCGCGAAACTCAGATTGTGTTTGGTGAAGACCGTAAAATTGCTGAGATTTTACCCACCGAGCGCAATGATGCACACAAGCTGATTGAAGAGTGCATGTTGTGCGCCAACGTGGCTATGGCCAACTTTTTAGAAGATCATGATTTGCCCGGTCTGTACCGTGTGCACGATGGTCCGCCGGCAGAAAAGCTAGAGAAGTTGCGTGGTTTTTTAACTGAGCTGGGTTTAACCCTAAATCGCGGTAAAGGCGATCCAACTCCCAAAGACTATTTGGCGCTGTTGGAAACTGTACGTGACCGTGCTGATTTTCAGTTGATTCAAACGGTAATGTTGCGCTCGTTAAGTCAGGCGGTGTACAGCCCTGATAATAACGGTCACTTTGGTCTGAACTATGAGGCCTACACGCACTTTACTTCACCGATTCGCCGCTATGCAGACTTGCTCAACCACCGTGCCATTCGCCATGTGATTCGTTCACGGCAGAAAACTGAGCATGTGCAGCGAGTTGGTGCGCGTAGCCTACCAAAAGCGCAAGTCTATCCTTATGATTTGCCAGAGCTCGAAGAGATTGGCGTCGAAGTATCCATGACCGAGCGCCGTGCTGATGAAGCCACCCGTGATGTGGTGACTTGGCTCAAGTGCGAGTTTATGTTGGATCGGGTTGGTGAAACCTTTGAGGGTGTGATTACCTCGGTGACAGGCTTTGGTATCTTCGTTGAGCTGGTTGATATTTATGTGGAAGGCTTGGTGCATGTCACTGCTTTGCCAGGTGATTATTACCAGTTTGATGCAGTGCATCACCGTTTAAGTGGTGAGCGCAGTGGACGCAGCTTCCGCCTTGGCGATACCGTCGAAGTGATAGTGGCGCGGGTTGATTTAGACGAGCGCAAAATTGATTTCGAAATGAGCTCGGCTGATGCGGATGTGGGCAAGCGTCCCCATGCTAAAGGCAAAACGGCCAGAGATGCGGCGAAAAAAGACAGTGCGAAAACTTCCGCAGCAGGCGCTAAAAAAGGTGCTGTAGATAAAGATGCTGCCGCGCCAAAAGGTAAAGCAAAAAGCAAAGTGCGTAAGCGCAAAGTCGTCAGCAAATCCACCAAGGCTGGGCATTATGAATGATTTAGAAAACGTTTATGGTGTGCATGCGGTTGAGGCTTTGTTGCGTCATCACCCGAAGCGGGTGAAACAGCTGCTTTTCGCGGATGGCCGCAGCGAGCCGCGGATGCAAGTGCTGCGCGACTTAGCTGCAGCCGAGCGGATTCAAATCAGTGCGATTAGCCGCCGCGAATTGGATGAGCAAATCGATGGCGTCCACCAGGGTGTTGTAGCCAAAGTCAGCCCCAGTCAGATCTGGGGCGAGCAAATGCTCGATGAATTGCTGGATCGCCTAGAAGTACCGCCATTGCTGTTGGTGCTGGATGGCGTGACCGATCCGCATAATCTAGGTGCATGCTTGCGTACCGCCGATGCCGCTGGTGTGCATGCAGTGATTATTCCTAAGGATAAGTCAGCCACCTTAAACGCCACTGTGCGTAAAGTTGCCTGTGGTGCTGCGGAAGTTGTCCCTTTGGTGGCTGTTACCAATCTGGTGCGCAGCCTGCAAAAATTGCAGCAGAAAGGTTTATGGGTGGTGGGAACTGCCGGTGAAGCCGAGCAAACCCTCTACCAGCAAGATATGACTGGACCACTGATTTTAGTAATGGGTGCTGAAGGGGCCGGTATGCGCCGTTTGACCCGTGAAACCTGTGACTTTTTAGTGAATTTGCCGATGCAGGGCAGTGTTAGCAGCCTTAACGTCTCGGTAGCCACTGGGGTGTGCCTGTTTGAAGCGCAGCGTCAGCGCTTGGCAATTAAATAGTTCTTTTACGCTAAATTGACCTTTTGCAAGACATACCTTGCTTAGCCGGGCGAGCTTCTTTAGAATATCGCCCCTTGCCCTGTGCGTACTGCTGTAATTGTGCGCCAGAGCAAAAATTTCATCCACTCCTTGTCTGACCGCAGAGTGCGGCAGACTACAACCCGTAAGGAGCATCTATGCGTCATTACGAAATAGTGTTCTTGGTCCACCCGGATCAAAGCGAACAAGTCGGCGGTATGGTTGAGCGTTACACCAAACTGATCGAAGAAGATGGTGGTAAAGTTCATCGTCAAGAAGACTGGGGTCGTCGTCAATTAGCTTACGCAATTGATGATATCCACAAAGCACACTACATTTTGCTCAACGTTGAGTGCAGCAGCAAAGCTTTAGCAGAACTGGAAGACAGTTTCCGCTACAACGATGCGGTATTGCGCAACTTGATCATCCGTCGCGATGAAGCGGTTACTGAACAGTCTGAGATGTTGAAGGCTGAAGAAAACCGTAGCGAACGTCGTGAGCGTCGTGAGCGTCCTGAAACTGCCGAAAGCACCGATGAAGAAGATGGTGACGACGACAGCGACAATGACGACAACGAAGTTGATGAGTAATCCTAGAGCTTAATTGAGGAGCCACTGTCATGGCACGTTTTTTCCGCCGCCGCAAATTCTGCCGTTTCACCGCTGAAGATGTAAAAGAAATCGATTACAAAGATTTAAATACATTGAAAGCCTATGTTTCAGAAACAGGCAAAATTGTACCAAGCCGTATTACTGGCACTAAAGCTAAATATCAGCGCCAATTGTCTACTGCAATCAAACGCGCACGCTTTTTAGCTCTGCTGCCCTACACCGACAGTCACAACAATTGATTTTTGGCTGTACCGTTTAAATGGATAGGTTAGTGCATGCGTATACTCGCTGAATTTATAATGCGTGGGCGTATGCAAGCCATCATTGTGATGGTTTTAGCAATGGCGTTGCCAATGATGTTTTGGCTAGGCGCTGCTGCTGCAAGTTTAGTACTGCTCAGACGCGGCCTAAATGATGCATTGAGTGTTATCGTTTGGGCATTGTTACCTGCTGTAGTATGGGCTTTTTATGATGACCCGCGGCCTATTTTGGCGTTGCTTGGGGCATTAGCAATAGCACATATACTGCGCGTAACTGGGTCTTGGGCGAAAGCCTTGCTTGCAAGTCTTTTGCTCGGAGTGTTTTTTGCCTGGATGTTAGGAGCGGCCTTTGCGCAACCCCTGGCAGCTTTAGCTGAAGAGCTAAATACCATGGCCCCAAAAATGCTCGCAGGGCTTTACGAGCAGTTATCTGCTGAAGATAAACTGCAGTTACAAGGTTTAATTATTCCGGTATTAACTGGATTGATGGCCTCAGTGTTACAGCTGTTATGCATACTGAGTGTGGTGCTTGCGCGTTACTGGCAGGCAGCTTTATACAACCCAGGTGGTTTCGGGCAAGAGTTTCGAGCTTTGCGCCTACCTGCGGTGATCATGTTCCCCCTAGTGTTTGGTATGTTGTTTGCGCCAAGTCTCGGGATACAGGCTGCAGTTTTAACGCCTTTGTGCAGTGTGCCATTGATGTTTGCAGGTTTAGCCGTTGTACATGGATTGGTTGCCAAATACCGTTCCGGTAACTTTTGGTTGATCGGTTTGTATATAGGTATAGTGCTGTTTACGCAGCTGATTTATCCGTTTTTAGTGGTATTGGCTATCGTCGATAGTGTTTTTGATTTTCGTGGCTTAAAGCAGCAAAAAAATGATGCTTAATGTCGCGAACGGTGAACGTTGAAATTCAAGAGGTGAGACTCAAATGGAAGTCATCCTGCTAGAAAAAGTCGCAAACCTGGGCGACCTGGGCGACAAAGTAAATGTTAAGGCTGGATACGGCCGTAACTTTTTATTACCGCAACGCAAAGCAACGGCTGCAACTGCAGAAAACGTTGCAGCTTTTGAAGCGCGTCGTGCAGAGCTTGAAAAAGCCGCTGCCGAGAAGCGTGCAGAAGCAGAAGCACGTGCTGCTCAATTGTCTGAGTTGGAAGTGACTATCACTGCTAACACAGGTGAAGAAGGCAAGTTATTCGGTTCTATCGGTACTCACGATATTGCTGATGCACTGACTGCTTCAGGCGTTGAAGTGAACAGAAGTGAAGTACGCTTGCCGTACGGCACCATTCGTCAAACTGGCGAATACGACGTTACTGTGAATTTACACACTGACGTTGAAGCTACGGTCAAATTGATTGTAGTTGCAGGCTAATCGCCCTATCGGTTAACGCAAGTTAGCTGATGGTACAAAAGGCACGTTATCTGTATAGATGCGTGCCTTTTGTTGTTTAATAGCCCTATTTATATCAAGCTTTTGTGACACACGGGTACATTGTATGAGCGAAATAGACGCCCCCCAGCAGTATGATTTAGAAACTTCAGCCCTTAAGGTGCCGCCGCATTCAGTTGAGGCAGAGCAGTCGGTGCTGGGTGGATTGATGCTGGACAACAATGCCTGGGAGCGCATTCTTGATCAGGTTTCCGATGGTGATTTTTATCGCCATGACCACCGCCTGATCTTTCGTGCAGTGGCACGTTTAGCCGAACGTAACGCCCCCTTCGACGTGGTGACTTTGTCTGAGCAATTGGACCAAGAAGGCCAGCTCAGTCAGGTGGGTGGTTTGGCGTATTTAGGTGAGTTGGCAAAAAACACCCCATCCGTAGCCAATATTAAAGCCTATGCACAGATTATTCGTGAGCGCGCGACGTTACGTCAGCTGATCAGTATCAGTAATGATATTGCCGACAGCGCTTACGCACCGCAAGGTAAAAGCGGGGATGAAATTCTGGATGAAGCCGAGCGGCGGATTTTCCAGATTGCCGAAGCACGGCCCTCTACCGGTGGCCCAGTTGGGCTAACTGACTTGTTGGCTAACGTCATTGATACCATTGATACGTTATTTAACAGTGATGAAGCGATTACTGGTTTATCCACCGGCTTTACTGACTTGGATGAGAAAACCAGTGGTCTACAGCCAGCCGATTTGATTATTGTCGCTGGCCGGCCGTCCATGGGTAAAACCACCTTTGCGATGAACTTGGTTGAGAATGCCTTGATGCGCTCGGAAAAAACCATTTTAGTCTTCTCCCTAGAGATGCCAGCTGAATCCTTGGTGATGCGGATGATTTCCTCGTTAGGGCGTATTGACCAGACTAAAGTGCGTTCTGGGCGTTTAGATGAAGACGACTGGCCGCGTCTCACTTCAGCGGTGAACTTACTGCAAGAGCGTAAATTGTTTATTGATGACTCAGCCGGTATTAGCCCTTCAGAAATGCGCGCCCGGACACGCCGCGTGGCCCGTGAGCACGGTGACATTGGCTTAATCATGGTGGACTACTTGCAGTTGATGCAGGTGGGCGGCAGTGCAGGGGAAAACCGCACCAATGAGATTTCTGAAATCTCGCGCTCATTAAAAGCTTTAGCCAAAGAGTTTGATTGCCCAGTGGTGGCGCTATCACAGCTGAACCGCTCACTGGAGCAGCGTCCCAACAAGCGTCCGATCAACTCTGACTTACGTGAGTCAGGAGCCATCGAGCAAGATGCTGACGTGATTATGTTTGTCTACCGTGACGAGGTGTATCACCCAGAAACGGAGTACAAAGGTGTGGCGGAAGTGATTATCGGTAAGCAGCGTAACGGCCCGATTGGTACTGTGCGTTTGGCTTTCCAAGGTAAGTACACACGCTTTGATAATCTGGCTCCGGGCAGTTATCAGTTTGATGATGATTGATGCTTTAACTTAGCCAGCCTTAGCTACACACCTAATCACCACGCCAGCCGCAACTGTATGGAGCTGGCGTGGTTGTTTTTGTCCAATATAGCGCCACAGTTGGCTGGTTTGATGAACCCAGTGCTGGGCTGCTTGCCAGTGTTTGCTTAGCTGCGGCGAATCACCCAAATACCACTTAAGATCAAGAGTAAGCCAGCAATCTTGCCAAGGTTGATCGGCACTTCTTTGTAGCCCACCCAGCCTTGATTATCGAGAAATACTGCGCTACTCAGTTGTCCTAAGAGCACCAGCGCCATAAACAATAATGCGCCAATGCGTGGCGCGACAAAGGCCGCGGTAAAGACAAAGAAAGCCCCAAGTAAGCCGCCGGCCCAGTGCCACCAGTGCAAGCTTTTTAGCGTAGTTAGGCTCACGGGGTCGCGTTGCCACAGGGCTAACAGCAATAAAGCTGCGGTGCCCACAAGAAAAGAAACAGTGGCGGCATTTAAGACGCTGCTCACCTCTTTCGCCAGTAAACCGTTGATACCTGCTTGCAGCGGCATTAGAGCGCCGGAAATAAACGCCATGGCCAGTAATGACCAATACACTTGCGGAGACATAACTCACTCAAATACGTCAATTAAGAGGCGTTATCTTGCCACAAAAACGCGCTGTTGATGGCGTTTTGTGCCGAGTGTGCACAGCTCACTGCGGTGGCAAGTGCTGTAAAATCTGTTGTGCCCGCTGACGAAACTTGGCGGCGCGTAACTCAGGATTGGTTTGTTGCTCAGGCAGCACCCAGCTATCGCTGCCACGCCAGATCAGTTGTTGGTTACTGGCGTCGAGCAAGTCAATTTGCAGTTTTTGCGTTGTATAGGTGGTGTCATAGGTTTCGGTGCGCAAGCCCGGGCCCCAAATGGGTCCCCAGTAGTCATTTTGGATGGTCTGGGTGCGTTGCTGCTGATTCTCAGTGATCAGCCAAGCGCGTACTTCAAATTGGGCTGGTTTGCTTTGTAGTAAGCCTTGTTGCGTTAGCTGCTCGCTAATAGCGTCGCGAATACGTTCTGCGTCAAGGCTGCTATTGAGTGCTGCCGCGTTGGGCATAAACTGCACCGCTGGCTGCGCCCACTGCCAAGACTGCAGGGCGTGGAAGTCATAACCGGGCTGGTAATCAAGTTCAATCAGGCGGTTGGATTGACAGGCAGTTAACAGCAGCAGGCTCAGCAAGAGTAAGTAACGCATCATAATTGGATCTCGCAAAATAGAAAACAATCTGCTTTTCGTTCGGGTTTTGTCAGTGGCTCTGTTAGGATACTGCGCTGAAATTGACTTTCATTCTACCGCATCGTGCGGTTTTTTATTTGCCACTGGAGGCATCTATGTCTGAATTAGATCTGAGCACTGATGAAGCGCGCGTAAGTTATGGTATCGGTCGTCAAATGGGTGATCAGCTACGTCAAAACCCACCTCCTGGCATTAGTATTGATGCAGTTGTGAATGGTTTGCGTGCTGCGTTCAATGCTGAGCCTATGCTGGTTTCCGGTGAAGAGCTGAATGCTAGCTTCACTGTAATCCGTGAGCGTATGGAAGCTGAAGCAGAAGTAAAAGCTAAAGCCGCGGCAGCAGAGGGCATTGAGTTCCTAAAAGAGAATGCAAAAAAAGAAGGCGTTACCACTCTAGAGTCAGGCCTGCAGTATGAAGTGATCACCAGCGGTGATGGCGCTAAGCCGACCAGCCAGAGCACCGTGCGTACCCATTACCACGGCACCCTGATTGATGGCACTGTATTTGATAGCTCATACCAGCGCGGCGAGCCAGCTGAGTTCCCAGTTTCAGGCGTAATTGCTGGCTGGACCGAAGCTCTGCAGTTGATGAACTGTGGCAGCAAGTGGCGTTTATATGTACCGAGCGAGCTGGCTTATGCCGGTCAAGATGTCGGCAGCATTCCTGCGCACAGCACTTTAGTGTTTGATGTGGAACTGCTTGAGGTTGTCGCTTAACCCGCTAAGTCCGGTGTTGTGCTCAGGCGTGCAGTTTGGGCATAACACAATAAAAATAGCTGGCGTATCTGTTCTTTGATTACGCTTGGCTCTGGGCTATTTAAGTCGTGTATATCCAGAGCACCTTGTTCGCGTAAGTCTTCTAAATCTTCGCCCTGTACCTGCAAACAGACGTTGCCAGTTAAGCGATTAATAATGCGCAAGTAGGGTTGTGGGCGGTCAAGCCAAGCATCGATTAAATAGGTCATGGAATCTTTCCTTTGATCAGTTGAGTGCGTAATCGATAATAGTTCTCGTTTGTGTTCAGCGCAAGAGTAATCATAAATTAAAGCGCTTGACTGCAATCAAGAGTGATTGGCTGGGCAGGCTGTATTGTTTTTAGCAACATAACAGCGAGGAACTTACGATGACGACCCAAGTGCATGCATTGATTAAAGAGTCACCTGAATTGGCTCAGGATTTACAGGACATGTGTGATGATGACGCCAATTTTGCTCGGCAGGCCGCTGAATTCGCTGTGCTGGCAGAGCGTTTAGCAGCGGTACAAGCCGGCAATGAAAGCTTAAGCGCTGAAGATCGATTATTACTGGAGCAGCAGTGCAGTGCGCAGCAGGCCATTTTATTGCGCAAACTGACCCATCCAGCTGGCGGTTGCTGCGGTGGTTGCGGCGGTTGAAATAGCTGGTGCGTTGTCGCCAGAGGTGCAGTTGTTAGCGTGAGCTAGAGCTGTGCCTCTGTGGTTTGCATTTATATGATCACTGTATACAATGACAGTGTTTAGTAGTCGGTAGTTGCGAAGAGCTGCCAATAACAATGCAAGCTAGGGGGCACAGTATGGCCAAGGCCAAACGCATGTATGGCTGTACAGAGTGTGGGGCGACTTTTCCAAAGTGGGCAGGACAGTGTGGCGCCTGTGGTACTTGGAACACTTTAATGGAAACCCTGATTGAAGAGCGCGTTGCCGAAAAAAGCGGTCGCGCCGGCTGGGCTGGTGATCAGGCTGAGCTGAAAACCCTTGCGCAAGTCAGCGTTGAAAAGGTGCCACGTTTCTCGACCCAATCCAGCGAGCTTGATCGTGTACTTGGCGGTGGTTTAGTAGATGGCTCGGTGGTCTTGCTTGGCGGTGATCCAGGCATTGGTAAGTCCACAATTTTGCTACAGACGTTGTGCAATATGGCCGAAAGCATTTCAGCTTTATATGTGACCGGTGAAGAGTCGCAGCAGCAGGTGGCCATGCGCGCACGGCGGTTAGAGTTACCGCAAGATAAGCTCAAAGTCATGACCGAAACCTGCATCGAAACAATTTTAGCTGTCGCGCGTCGGGAAAAGCCGCGGGTGATGGTGATTGACTCCATTCAAACCATCTTTACCGAACAGTTGCAGTCCGCTCCCGGTGGTGTGTCCCAGGTGCGTGAAAGTGCAGCTTTATTGGTGCGTTATGCGAAACAAAGCGGTACTGCGATTTTCTTAGTGGGCCACGTGACCAAAGAAGGCTCGCTGGCCGGGCCACGGGTATTGGAGCACATGGTTGATACCGTGCTGTATTTTGAAGGTGAATCCGACGGTCGCTTGCGCATGTTGCGCGCAGTGAAAAACCGTTTTGGTGCAGTCAATGAGCTGGGCGTGTTTGGCATGACGGACCGTGGCTTAAAAGAAGTCTCCAACCCATCAGCCATTTTTCTCAATCGCGCCCAAGAGGCAGTGTCCGGCAGTGTGGTGATGGCCACTTGGGAAGGCTCGCGGCCGATGCTGATTGAGGTGCAGGCCTTAGTGGATACCAGTCACTTGGGCAATCCGCGCCGCGTTACTGTGGGCTTGGATCAAAACCGTTTAGCCATGTTGCTGGCTGTATTGCACCGTCACGGTGGTATTCCCACCCATGATCAAGACGTGTTTTTGAACGTGGTCGGCGGCGTAAAGGTGCTGGAAACGGCATCCGACTTGGCGTTAATGGCAGCAATTATTTCCAGTTTGCGCAATCGCCCCCTGGAGCACGGGTTGCTGGTGTTTGGTGAAATTGGCTTGTCGGGGGAGATTCGCCCAGTACCCAGTGGTCAAGAACGCCTCAAAGAAGCAGCCAAACATGGCTTTAAACGGGCCATTGTGCCAAAAGCCAATGCACCGCGAGAAACCCTCGCTGGCCTGCAGGTGATTGCGGTGACGCGCCTAGAAGAAGCCCTCGATGCCTTGTTTGATTAAAGCTGTTACAGCGCAATTATCAACATAATGTCGGATTGCCTGTTCGAGTCAGGGGTGAAGCGTTACAATGCGCTCCCTATAAAAGCCTAGGAGTTGCTCTGGTGTCTGTCGTCTTTGTCGCTGCCTCCAAATTACCTACCCCGTTTGCCGAATTTACCATGCACGGTTTCCTTGATGAGGAAACGGGAAAAGAACATTTGGCATTAACTTTAGGGGATGTTGCTGATGGCCAGCCGGTGCTGGGTCGTTTGCATTCTGAGTGTCTGACCGGTGATGCTTTATTTAGCTTGCGTTGCGATTGCGGTGCACAGCTGGAAGCTGCATTGCGCGCCATTGCTGCAGAAGGTCGCGGGATCTTGCTGTATTTACGCCAAGAAGGCCGTGGGATTGGTTTGCTCAATAAAATTCGCGCCTACAAACTGCAAGACAGTGGTGCCGATACCGTGGAAGCTAATGAGCAGTTGGGTTTTGCCGCAGACTTGCGCGACTATTCGATTTGTCAGCCGATGCTGGATCACTTAAATGTGCACTCATTGCAATTGATGACCAATAACCCGCGCAAAGTAAAAGCCATGCAAGGTTTTGGCGTTGAAGTTGCCCAGCGGGTGCCGCTGCAAGTTGGCCAAAACCCATATAACAAACTTTACTTAGCCACTAAAGCAGGCAAGTTGGGGCATTTATTAGGTCTTGAGCATCAAGCTGAGCAGAGTGAGCACGAGTCGTGAAGCCGCAAGAATCACGTCGTGTTTTGCGAGTGCTGTGGTGGTTGCAGCTGATTGTCGCGTTACTGCCAGTGTGGTTGTTTCCAGATAACGCGTTTGATTTAGGTGCGCAGCCTGAGTATTTCTCGCTGTTATTTTTTGCCGCTGCTTTATGCCTGTTGTTTTTAAACGTCAAACCTTTTCGCCGTTTTAAGCATGCGGTCATTGATTTGGGCAAGGTGTTAAATACCGAACAAGCCGCCGATGCTTGGCAGCATTTAATGCATGTGCGTTTGCGCGCGCTATGGTATGCCTGCCTTCCGGCCTGGGCTGCTGCAGTGGGCAAAACTGTCGGCCTTGAGTTGCCAGCAATATTCTTATTGGCTGTGGCTACGCCCATGCTGTTTTGGCTGTATCGGACGCCGCGACAGTTGGCATGATGGTTTTGCGTTTTGTTGTTCTGAGCTGTTTGAGCTTGCTGGGCGCTTTCTGTCTACCGCTGCAGGCCGCCGAGCGGGTGATCAGTTTAGCGCCGTCGCTGACTGAAATGATGTTGGATTTGCAGGCTGAAGATAAGCTCGTGGGCATTTTAGACGGTGGTGTGCGTCCCGCTGAGTTAGTCGATGTCCCGTCGGTGGGCGGCTTTGCTCAGTTTGAGTTGGAAACACTGCTGAGTTTGCAGCCGGACTTGGTGCTGTATTGGCCGGGCAGCATCAGTGACATGCAGCTGAAACAGTTACGCCAGCTGCACATTCCTATATTTAATGCCTACGCACAGACCATGGATGAGCTGGCTGCACAGTTTGCCGAGCTGGGGCAGATGCTGGGTGCTGAGCAGCGTGGCAAGCAATTAACTGCTGAGCTGCAAGATAAACTGGCACAAATGCGGAGTCGCTACCAGCGTCCTGCAGCGCTACAGGTATTTTATCAGGTGTGGGATACGCCGATGTACACCTTGGGTGGCGCGCAAATTATCAGCGATGCACTGCGCGTCTGTGGTGCTGAAAATATTTATGCCGATCTGGCTTTACCCGCACCGCAAGTGAGTCTGGAATCGGTCATAGCGCGCAACCCAGAAGTGATTTTATTGGGTAGCGCGCGTCTAGCTAAAATGTGGGAAGCTTGGCCGGTGTTGCATGCGGTCGCCCGTGGGCAAGTTCTCGAAGTACCCGACCATGGTCTAGAGCGTCCCAGCCTGCAGATGTTTGACGCCCTTGAGCAGCTCTGTGAGCATCTTCTTGAGTTTGAATAAATAATCTACCCGTCGCCGTTTTATAGTGGATATTATGACTTTTACCTATAGCGCCCGCAGTCGCGCAATTGAACCCTTTCATGTTATGGCGCTGTTGCAGCGAGCCAATGAGTTAGAAGCTGCAGGTCGAGACGTCATTCATTTGGAAATTGGTGAACCGGATTTCAATACCGCAGAACCCATCATCCAGGCCGGTCAAGCTGCGCTGGCAAGTGGCCAAACCCGTTACACCGCTGCGCGCGGCTTGCCTGCATTGCGTGAAGCCATTGCAGGATTTTACGCCAGTCGCTACGGGCTGGATATCAGTCCCGAGCGCATTATGATTACGCCGGGCGGTTCGGGCGCGCTATTGCTCACCAGTGCGTTGCTGGTTGACCCAGGTAAGCACTGGCTGCTGGCGGATCCGGGGTATCCTTGTAACCGCCATTTTTTACGCCTAGTTGAAGGTAATGCGCAGCTGGTACCAGTGGGGCCTGAGGTGAATTATCAGCTCACTGCAGACTTAGTTGCCCGCTACTGGGATCAAGATAGCGTTGGAGCCTTAGTTGCCTCACCGGCCAACCCAACCGGTACAGTGCTTAGCCGCGAAGAGTTGGCCGATTTGTCCACTGCTCTGCGTGAGCGTGGTGGGCATTTAGTGGTGGATGAGATTTACCATGGTTTGACCTACGGTATGGATGCCTCCAGTGTCTTGGAAGTGGACAACGATGCCTTTGTGCTCAATAGTTTCTCGAAATACTTTGGCATGACTGGCTGGCGCTTAGGCTGGCTGGTGGCGCCAGAATCAGCGATACCTGAGCTGGAAAAGCTCGCACAAAATATTTATATCAGTGCTCCAACCTTGTCTCAGCATGCCGCCTTGGCGTGCTTTGAGGCCGACACCTTGGCTATTTTTGAGCAGCGCCGTGCTGAGTTTGCTCGGCGCCGTGATTACTTATTGCCGGCCTTGCGGGCGCTGGGTTTTAAGATTGAAGTGGAGCCGCAAGGGGCTTTTTATCTGTATGCGGATATCTCGGGCTTTGGCGGTGATGCATTTGATTTTTGCCGGCATATCTTAGAGACCGAGTATGTCGCCATTACCCCGGGGATTGATTTTGGCCGTTCACGGGCCGGTCAGCATGTGCGTTTTGCGTATACACAAAGTGTGCCGCGCTTAGAGCAAGCAGTGGCGCGTATTGCCCGTGGTTTAGCAACATGGCAGGCCCAACATGCAATTTGATCCGCAGTTAGAAGAGGGGCGTTTAATCAAACGCTATAAACGTTTTTTAGCCGATATTGAATGCAGTGATGGCAGCGTGATAACTGCTCACTGCGCCAATACCGGCTCGATGAAAAACTGCATGGCCGCAGGTGCGCGAGTTTGGTTCAGCCGCAATGACGATCCAAAGCGTAAGCTCAAAGCCAGTTGGGAGTTGGTAGAAACCCCCCATGGCCGCATCGCCTGTATCAATACTGGGCGCGCCAACCGCTTAGTGGAAGAGGCACTAGTCAACGGTGTTATTACCGAGCTGGCTGGCTTCAGTGCGCTGCGTCGTGAGGTGAAATACGGTGTCGAAAACAGCCGAGCTGACTTTTGTTTAATGTTTGCTACAGAACCGGTGTTTGTTGAAGTGAAAAGTGTCACTTTGGGCTTTGCTGAGAGTGATATTGCAGCTTTTCCTGATGCGGTAACCGTGCGCGGCACCAAACACTTGCGCGAGCTCAGCGCTTTAGCTGCCAGTGGCCAGCGTGCGGTGCTGATTTATTGTGTCAATTTAACCGGCATCAGTGCCGTGCGTGCCGCCGAAGAGATTGATCCAGACTATGCTGCGGCGCTGGCTGAGGCTAAAGCTGCTGGCGTTGAAGTGCTGGCCTATGGCACTAGCATAACGCCAAGCAGTATTAGCGTGACCCAGCGTTTAGCCATTGGTTAGCCGAAGCGCAGGTGCGCTGGCTGATGAATAGTGAATAAAGACGGGCGAGCGGCCTAGGTTATTTAGTGAAAGCAGCCTTAAACAGCCAGAATCCACAAGAAAAGCCTTTATTTTGCTAGTTTCACGGGTTGTGCTTGCCAAAAGCCTTTTAGCTGTCTATAGTACGCACCTCTTCGAAAGATCATGGGTGATTAGCTCAGCCGGGAGAGCATCTGCCTTACAAGCAGAGGGTCGGCGGTTCGATCCCGTCATCACCCACCATTTTCTTTCAAGTACCGCGCAGTGGTAGTTCAGTTGGTTAGAATACCGGCCTGTCACGCCGGGGGTCGCGGGTTCGAGTCCCGTCCACTGCGCCATATTACGAAAACCCGTTAAGTTTATGCTTAACGGGTTTTTTTTTGCCAAAATAAAATTAAAAAGCTTCTGTGCCGCGGGCGTAAGCGAGAATTGCGACTGCTACAGGCCAGTGCTGCTAGACCATGTGACAAGTCATAAAGTTCCATTGGGCAAATGCAATACTGCTATTTGTGCAGTGATTTGATTTGTTAAAGTTATAAAAATAGTTATAGTTGCACGCTTAGATTGAGTGTGTCTGAAATTTAAACCTCGGCAACCGCAATAGTTGCTTGTGTTGTGCTTATAACGTCCTAGGGAGTGGTGATGTCAAGCTCTGAGCTGAATCAGTTAACAGGCAAGTTATTACGCTCTGGGCGTATTGGCGAATACCAATTTTTAGGCAGCGGTGGGCGCCAAGTCTTTAAAACCGCCAGTCAACTAAGAGACATAGTACGCCGTAAGCTGAAGACTATTGATGGTTTACCAGGCGTATCTTACGCAGAGCATTTTGCCGTACCTGTTATTGACCGCGCCGGCGATGTGATTAATTGGTACAGCAGCTACCCAGGTGATGTTATTCCTTGGAGCTCAGCCACCGAGCAAGAACGCGATAGCGCGCGCCAACAATTGCGCACATTAGAGAGTAAAATCTTAGAGCATTGTCGGGGTGAGCAAGGGCCGGGCAGCGATACTCAGGCAGCAGACTTTGTTCCTGAAACACTGATTAATAAACTGCTGCTGCAAATGCTCTACACCCCCGATAGCGAGCATATTTATCTCGTGAATGGCTTGGCTGTATTGACTTTTTGGGGATTTATTTACCCAAAAGCGCAGGTGCCAACCGACCCTTTACGGCACTTGTTTGAGCACGCCAAAGTCACTCCAGCAGTTGCGCCAGTGTTAGCCACGGCAGCCCCCTTAGCGCAAACTGCAACTGTTACCCCTAAACCTGTGATTGCCGCACAGCCAGCCGCAGTTGCAGTGGTGAAAAAACCTTGGTGGCGGCGTTGGTTGTGGTGGCTGTTATTGCTCCTACTGTTGCTGCTCTTATTGTTTGGCTTGCGCCAGTGCCGCCCTGATATGGCGAATAAGCTGGGCGTGCCTGATTTCTCCTTTAATAAACCAGAGCTTTCTATGCCTGGGCGAGCCAACCTGCCGAATCTTCCCGATCTTGGCTTAAGTAAAGCAAAAATCCCCGCTTTTAATGGTGCTGCTGGCCGCGCAGATGTGGCTGGGGCTAATTTGGGGCAGCCAGATTTACCAGGCCAGCCGAACGGGGCCGACACTGCCAATATGGCTGGCTCTGCAGATCCTGCACAGGCGCCTGAGATGCCTGCGCAGGGGATTGAGCCGCCTGCTATGGACCCTGAGTCGCCCGCTGACTTCACGCCGCCAGATATGAGCGAGCCAGATAACCCAGCGTTCACTCCACCGCAGATACCCGATGAGCAGGCTGAGGCAGAGGCTACTGCTGCGCCGGAAGTACCCGGCGAAAACTTGCAAATTCCCCCTGATGCTCCCAACGGACAAGCACACTTTTTAAATGGTAAATGGAAAGCCGGCGCTGGTATTCAAGATAAAAATACCGGTAAACCTTTACGCCTTGAGTATGAGTTTAACGAAGGTAAAGGCCAAGTGACGGTAAAAGCAGCAGATGGTATGCGTTGTACCGGTGATGTGGATGCGCAGGTCCAAGGCGGCCAAATGCGCATTGAAAGCTTAGGCCCAGCCCTGTGTGCCGATGGTTCAAGCTTTGATATGCCAGAAATCACCTGTAAGCCTGGTGCGGCATCGGCTGCTGATTGCATCGGCAATTATGCTGACACGCGTTTTCCAATATCTATGCGCAATGCTCAATAAATTAGGGACTGATCAATAATGTTGCCTGAACTGACAAAATTTGAAGACACTATTACTCTGGTGAAAGAAACAGGTATCCAGTTTGTTGATTTTGGGCTTAAGCTCGATGTTGACGACCACGATGATGGCTACTTTTATAAAGTCACCGATCGTAGCGTGACGCGACTGGCCAAAGGGCAGCAAAGTGGGGTGTATTATTTTGATAAAACCGCCGAGCCTAATATTGCCGATATTGTCAGCACCCCGCCCAGCTATAAAGTGCCGCTGGAAGAAAGTTTAAGTGTCTTCAGTGGGCAGTGGTTACCGGTGCCTTTTCTGCGTTTTACGCCGCCTTACACCTATGATCAGGGTCCGGCAAACTGGGCGCGCCTTTATATTAATAAGCTCGACACGCCTGATCGTGATGGCAACAACTACCGTGTGACCTTAGCCTTTGATACGCGATTAATGTCGTATAACCCACATGTTAAATACTTAGCACCCAGCCCTGATGATGTGCAGGCTGGCGTTGAGTTCAAATTAAGCATCTGTGCCCAGCAGACCAGTTGGTTTTTTGCTCAGGAGTGGGTGACTAACTGGTTGGATGCAGTGTTAAAAGAAGCACTGCTGGCGCAATCTGGTGAAGATCAAATTGATGCCAAAGGGCTAGAAAAAGGCCTGGCCCACTTTAGATCGCAAGCGCATTTACTCAATATTTTAAGTTTAATTACCCCCACTACATTGCATACCAGTGAGACAAAGCCCTCGCTGGAAGGCAAGTTGCCAAAAGTGCGTTTGATTAGCGCTGATTACAACACTGATAAAGTGATTCCGGTGGACTTGGTGCTCGACGTGGGTAACTCGCGCACCTGCGGTATTTTACTGGAAGGCCTGAATGAGGGGGGTGGTCGCTTAAGCAAAAACTATGTCTTGCAACTGCGTGACTTGTCGCAACCTGAGTATGTGTATAGCGAGCCTTTTGACAGCCGTGTTGAGTTCACTCAAGCGGCTTTTGGTGATGATTTTTATGCCGGCAAAAGTGGCCGTCGCAATGCCTTTCAGTGGCCGACCATCGTGCGAGTGGGGTCTGAAGCTGCTCGTTTAGCCGGGCGGCGTTTAGCCACCAAGGGCCGTACCGGCTTATCAAGCCCGAAGCGCTACTTGTGGGATAAGTCAGAGTACCCTCTAAACTGGCGCTTTAACTCCAATAAAGACACCGAAGTCTTTGCTTTCGCCGAACCTTTCTGTAATCACATTGATGATGCCGGCGTGCCTTTATACCGCCCAACAAAACCGGGCGAGCCACCGCGCGAGAGTGTGTTTGATAACAAATACTCACGCAGCTCCTTGATGGCTTTTATGTTGGCTGAAGTATTGATGCAGGCGCTCAATCAAATCAACAGTATTGCGCAGCGTACTCGCCAAGGTCACACCGATATTCCTCGCCAGCTCAACAGTGTGATTTTAACTGTGCCGCCAGGTATGCCACAGGTTGAGCGCGCTATTTTAAATGAGCGCTTAGAAGATGCGATTGCCATTGTTTGGAAAAGCCTCGAGTGGCATGCCGGTGATGAAAATCCCCATGATGCTGTGGATCACCCAACTCCCGACAATCCTCTGCCTAAAGTGCCGTTACCCACCACCAGTGTTGAGTGGGATGAAGCATCTTGTGGTCAGCTGGTGTACTTGTTTACTGAAGTGAGCCAACACTTCTCCGGTCACCCTGAGCAGTTTTTCCAAGCCATTGCGCGGCCAGATAAAAAGCTCAGCGCAGATCAGCAAAAAATCACCTTAGCTACAATTGATATTGGCGGTGGCACCACAGACTTGGTGGTGAATGAATACCAGCTCAATACCCAGCACAGCAGCGGCAGTAATGTTGAAATCGTGCCCAAACAGTTGTTCCGTGAAAGCTTTAAAGTCGCCGGTGACGATATTGTTTTGGATGTCATTAAAGAGTTCGTGCTGCCCAGCTTGGAGCAGGCTTTTAGCGACTACAATGTGCCCGATATAGAAACAGTTAAATCGCACTTATACGGTGTTTCCAACAGCAATGCGCAAGATGAAATCTATCGCCAGCAATTAACCCTGCAGGTGTTTTTGCCCATTGCGTTAAATATTTTAAAGCACTACGAAGACTTTGACATTGCTGAGACTCACTCCGAGCAAAGCTACACCTTTGGCGAGTTAATGCCGGCGCCAGCGACCCAGCCCGTACTGGATTTTGTCAGCCGTGAGGTGCAGAGCTCAAGCAGGTCACTGAAAAAGTTTGATTTACATGCGGTGAAAATTAAATTCAACTTACTGCACCTGCATGGTTTATTCGTCAGCAATAAGTTTCCTTTTAATAAAGGCAAAAACTTAAAAATGAGCATTAATAGTGCTCTAGCAGGTCTATGTGAAGTGATTGATAAGTACGCCTGCGATATGGTTCTACTCACTGGTCGTCCTTCGCGGTTGCCGGGTGTGCAAGCGCTGATTCGCAGCTACTTGCCGCTCAATTCGGGACGGGTGTTACCGATGCACAATTACCATACCGGCAGCTGGTACCCCTTCAATAAAAACAATTTAATTGAAGATCCAAAAACCACCGCAGCGGTGGGGGCGATGCTGTGCATGCAGGCGAAAAACGGCAGTTTGGCTAACTTCTCCTTTAACGAGTTGATGCTCAAACCCTATTCGACCATGCGTTACTTTGGGGTGATTGGTGCTGATCGCTGCATTACTCACGACAGTGTCCTGTATGCCGATATTGATACGCGTCCGGAAAATGGGAAGATAAAACTACCCACCACCACAGATCTAAACTCTGACAACCCAGATCAGCAAAAACCCATTACCCTGACGTTTAAAAACAGCTTGTTGATCTTAGGCTTCCGCCAATTTCCCCTTGAACGTTGGCCCGCCACGCCTTTGTACCGTTTAGGCTTTACTAAAGCCGGTAATGATAAATACAACGAAGCCAAGCTAAGAACACGTGATGGCAATATCGCCTTGCATGTCAGCTTTAAGATTGAAAGTGACGACTCCGAGCAAAGTATTATCGAGAAAAAAGGCAAATACCACGCCGTGCCCAGTGATCAACTGGTGATTGATCGAGTCCAGGGCACTGTCAGCGGTTTTGATGCCGACGATTTGGAGTTACAGCTCAATACGCTGCTTGATACGGATATGAATGTAACCAGTTACTGGCTTGATAGTGGGAATGTGAAACGATGAGCACACAAACATTAACCGCCAAGCAAAATGAGCTTGTAGCGAAGTGGAAAGCAATTTACCAAGGTTCAGAGCAAGCACTTAACTGGATTGAAAGCGTACGCGATAGCGCGGCCACCGTTGATGCGCAAGCTGACAGCTTAAATATTGAGTTGTATCAGGCGTTAAACTTGGCGCGCAGCTTTGAACATGTGGCCAGCACACCGATGGCGCTGGGCTTTTTTGGTCTGTCGCAGGCGGGTAAATCCTATTTGATTTCATCGCTGGCCGCTGATGGGCAAGGGCAGTTAGAAACAGAGGTGGATGGCAAACAAAGATTAAACTTTATTGACCACTTTAACCCCACCGGTGAAGGGGCTGAAGCCACAGGTTTAGTGACGCGCTTTACCTATCAAGAACATGCCATTAAAGACCCGAGCTACCCGCTGCAATTACGCTTGTTTCGCGAAATTGATATTGCCATGATTTTGGCCAATGCTTGGTTCAATGATTTTGACCAAGAGCATGTTGAGTACCAAGTTACTGAAGAAGTGATTGAGCAAACCCTGTCGCGCTATGAGCAGCTCAATACGCAGCAGCCACAACCGCAACGGCCCGCGGTGAGTGCCGCGGATGTGGTGGCGCTTTTAGACTATATGAATGCCACTTCGAAAAAAATATCCAGCAAATTGGGAGCTTACTACTGGCCACGCTTAATTAAAATTATCCCGTATTTAACCCTAGAAGAGCGTGCTGATGTGTTCTCCGTGCTCTGGGGCAAGCAGCCATTGCTGAGCAACACCTATATCCAACTGGGTAAAACACTGGCCGCGCTTGGCGGCGCACAAACGGCCTATGCACCGATCAGTGCTGTGGTTGAAGAAAAAGACGGTGCCAATTACAAGCAAAGTAAAGACTTCAATATCATGAACGTCAACACTTTGAACTTGTTATCCACGGCGCAGGATCCACTGATTCAGGTGCGCCCAAGCAGAGATGGCCAATTACAGAATGCTGTGGCAGTGTCCACCGCAGAGCTGGCAGCGCTGACTGCAGAGATGATTTTCCCTTTAGCCAGCACGCCGCAAAATGAAATTGTTAAGCAAATTGATTTATTAGACTTCCCCGGCTACCGCACCCGCCAGCAATTGCGCGGTATTGCATATCAGGACGAACAGGGCGCGGTGGATAACAGTAAGTTAATCGTCCAGTTGTTTTTACGCGGTAAAGTGGCTTACCTATTTGAACGCTACACCGTATCGCAAGAAATGAGCGCCTTGGTGATGTGCACCACTTCAGATATGCAAAGTGAAGTGAATACCGTGGGTGGTGTGCTCACAGAGTGGGTGAATAAAACCCAAGGGGCAACCCCACAAGAGCGTGATAACCGCTGCGGTCTATTTTGGGCGATTACCAAAATGGACAAATCAATTGATACCACTTTAGCGGGCAATGATGACAATATCGCCGCCTCTTGCGAAGGCTTGATGAAGAAAACCATTCTTGAACGATTCGGTAATTTAGCTTGGATGCAAGAGTGGGATACACGGGGTTCGTTTAATAATACTTTCTTGGTGCGTAAGCCCCGTATTGAAAACACCTTTATTGATATGGACGCGCGCGGCAACGAAGTTCAGGTCAGAAGCAATAAAGTTGAAAAGCTGCAGTTGTTCCGTGAAGAGTTTGTGCGCACCGATACCGTTATTCAGCATATTGCCAGTCCGGGCGAAGCGTTTGATGCCGTATTGGCGCTCAATGACGGCGGTATCGGACGTTTTAGTGCACACCTCAACAGCATCGCTGATATCAGCTTTAAACTCACCCGCATTGATGAACAATGGCAGCAATTGCAGCACAAACTAGTGACTAAACTGCAGCACTGGCAATTAAAAGAAGGCAGTGATGCACTGAAAGAAAAGCAAGCCGTGGCTAACCGAGTGGGTGGTTATTTAAAAGAGAACATCAGCTCTATCAGTGAACTGTTGCATCACATGAAAGTGCCCGATCACACCTTGCGCAATATCTATTTAAGTGGTGTTTACAATGTCGATGCGCAGGCCAGTGTTGAGGAGCAAGAAACAATTGCAGAGCCTGAGTTTGATTTCTTTAGTCAAGAAACAGTAGTTACTGCACCTGTAGTTCCAAGCAATACGCACACAGCAGAATACTTCTTTGCCAAAGCAGCGATCAGTGCCTGGATCAGCCATCTCAAAGCCTTTGCTGAGCGTAAAGAGTTACTGGCTACTTTATCCACCTCCAGCTTGGTGCTAACGCCTGAGATCGCGGAGAAGCTGGTGAATGAAATTATTTCAGCCAGTTATCGCTATAAGCTCCAAGATAAGCTCACCGAGTCTTTGTTGGTGTATCAAGGCGCAATGGCTAATCGCCGTGAGCAAACGGTGGAGAAGAACGTTTTAACCGTGCAGCTGGCTTTACAAGATTTTGTCGCTTGGTTTGGCAACTTAGACAAGCCTGCTGAGCAGCGTGAAGAACGCTTGCTGGGCGCTAATCGAGCAGGGCAGGTCTTTGACTTTTATAGCCAGAGTACGTTTGCAGATTTACCAACTTTGCCAGAGTTATCCATGAGTGAAGACAAGCAGGTTGAGCAAGAGTTATTTGATTGGATCTCTGCATTTATACGGGCAACGGTCGCCAATGCTGGTGGCCATGACGAAAATGCAATCACCCTAGAACAAAACAATGCTCTAGGTGTGGTTTTAGAAAAATTTGAGGCGCGCATCGCATGAGTAATAAAAGGATCAGTGCTGAAATTGTTGCTTTAACGCCCAATATTCCAGGCCAAGCGGTTATTCAGATTCGAAACTGGGATTTAGCCGGCGGCTTAAAGTTTAAAATTGAAGCCAATGGTGGCCGAGGGTATTTAAACGAGACCAGCGGGCGCAGTGAGTGGGGCAGTAGTGAGTATTGGTTTCACCCGCAAGCTGTGGAGCAAGATGCTGAGTGGGTACGCGTGCACATTGGACAAACAATCTTGGACCCGTTACTGGAGGCCGGTGCGCGCTATAAAATATCCCTGTGTGCCCATGACGCCAACCAAGAAAGTACCTGCACCCTAAATATCGCTGACGATGTGTATCCCAGCACCGCCGCGGGTAGCAACAGTGCAGTGGTCTCCGGTGGTGCTTTAGCCACGCCAGAACCTGTCACCGTATCGACAGCCGCACCTGCGCCAACGCCTGAGCTACAGGTCACACCAGCACCTGAGCCGCAAGCGCAAGCCGAACCTGTAGCGACGCCTGAGTTGGAATTGGAGTTAGAAGAGGTCGTTGAGCCAAGCCCTGAGCGTGCGCAAACTGCACAGCCAACGCCAACGCCAACGCCAACGCCAACAGCGAGCCCTGCCAGCAAAAAAGGTAAAGGCAAAGTTATTCTGCTGGCGCTGCTTGGCCTAGTTATCGTCGCGCTTTTAGCTGCGCTGGGTTGGTGGTTGGCGCAGCAAAAACTACCCAGTCTGGTCAGTGGTGGCGCTACGGCTGCCGACGCAGCAAATGCCGATGGGCTGAGTGCAAACGGCGGTTGTGCCTTGGCAAGCATGGGCACGGTGGATGAGCTGCAGTTTGTGCAGAGCTGCCTGCAAGAAACGCAAGACAGCACAGCACTGCTGGCGGTGATTCAACACGCTAAAGCCAACAACCATTGCGGCGTTGCGCAGCGTTTATATGCTAACCGTGCGCAGTCCGGCGATAGTGTGATTGCTCTGGCTTACGCTAAAGAATACGACCCGCAATTTTATGCCGACAACACCTGCTTTAAAGCAGCAGATACCGAGACCGCTTTGTATTGGTATGAAACAGTTCTGCTCAATGAACCCAATAATGCTGAAGCTGCACAGCGTGTCGAGGAGTTAAACCAGTGAAACTTACTTTAACCCGTATGGCTGTTAGCGCACTGACGGTGCTGACATTCAGCACCGCGGTCTTAGCCGCAGATAAACCCCTGTTGCAAGAAGGCAAAAAAACACTGTATCAGCGCGTCTTAACTCAGCCGGGCTGTACCTTGGCCAAGCAAATGGGGCAGCTGCAGGGCACTGAACAGGCGACCTTTAGTCGTTTTTATGTTTATGAGCGAGATAACAGCAGTGGCAGCGAGTGGCTAAAAGTTGGCCCAGACAGCTATGGCAATACCGTTGGCTGGTTACCTGCTAACTGCGTAGTGGATTGGAAAATGCAGCTCACCTTAGCCTTTACCAATCCGGCGAACCGTGATCCTTTGTTGTTTTTTAAAGACCGGCAAAGCTTAGAAGATATTTTAGATAGCGAAGACCCAGCCAGTGCCGTTGAGCCATTGCGCGCAGCCTTGCAAGCCAAGCAAACTGCAGACAATGTGCTGGCGCAAGAGCCGGCACTCTTTGTCGATATTCAAAAGGAGTTTTACCTTCTCCCCATTTTAAGTGGCGAAGAGGTGATGACCGAGGAAGGCTTTCGCACCCGCGTGCTCAATGTTGCCTCAGTCACAGAAAAAGATAGCAGCAACGATTTGAGCGCAGCAGATACCAGCAAGCAGCTCAAAGAGTTTAGTGCGGCGGTGGTGTTTGTGATTGACTCCACCATCTCCATGCAACCCTACATTGAGCGTACCCGTCAGGCGGTGAAAGATATTTATCAGCGGGTTGAAGCGGAAAATCTAGGCAAACAAGTTAAGTTTGGATTGATCTCATTTCGCAGCAGCTTGAAAGACCGCCCGGGCTTGGAGTATCTAACCAAGATGTATGTCGATCCTAACGATGTACAAAGTGGCGATGACTTCTTAAATAAAATCAAAGACCTCAATCAAGCTAAAGTCTCAACAGCATATTGGTATGAAGACCCCTATGCAGGGGTGATGCATGCGCTGGATAACGTCAACTGGAATGAGTTTGGCGCGCGCTATATCGTCTTGATTACCGATGCCAGTGCGATGGAAGGCGATGATGTTTTAAGCTCCACCGGCTTAGGTGCAGAGCAGGTGCGCATTGAAGCCAGTAAACCCGGCGTGGCCATTTACACACTGCACTTGAAAACGCCGCAGGGTAAACATGACCACGCCCGTGCGCAAAACCAGTATCAAACCCTGTCAACCTACAGTGGCACCAATACTTCGCTGTATTACTCGGTTGATGCCGGTGATGTGAATCAGTTTGGCCGCAAAGTGGATGCTTTAGCGAATGCGATTACCAACCAAGTCAAAGCAGCGTACTTGGGTGATGAGGCGGTGGGCAGCGCAACCTATGCACAAACTGCAGAAGAAGAGCAGTTGCTCAAAGATGCTCAGTTGATTGGTCACGCCATGGAGCTGAAATACTTAGGCAGTAAAACCGGCGCGACCGCACCGTCTGAGTTTAATGCTTGGGTCAGTGACCGCGACTTGGTGAAGCAGAATATCCCCACCACAGATGTGCGGGTATTACTGACCAAAGCTCAGCTGAGCGACCTCAGTGACATTATGCGCGAGATCCTAAATGCGGCCAATGAAGGTTTAATTTCCCCGTCAGAAATGTTCAACCGCTTGCGTTCAGTGGCAGCCACCATGGGCACCGACCCCAACCAGTTGCAACAAAAAGACAGCACCAAGCTGGCTGAGCTGGGAGTGATGGGGGAGTACTTAGAAGACTTACCTTACCAAAGTGAAGTGCTTAATCTTGATGAAGAAACTTGGAAAGGCTGGGATGGTTTAGCCCAAGAGAAGTTTATTCGCAATGTCAGCACCAAGCTGCGCCACTACCAGCGCTACAACGCCGATGTTGATCGCTGGGTAAAACTTACGGCAACTGCTGATGCCCGTGAAGATGTGTACCCAGTACCGCTGGAGATGATGCCTTAAATGCTTAGTGTGCAGGGATTGAAAATAACCCGAGGGAGCGGCAGTCAGCAACACAGTGTGCACTTACCGCAGCTTGAACTCGCCGCTGGTCAAGTGCTGGCGGTGACCGGGGAAAGTGGTTGCGGAAAAAGCACTTTGCTCGAAGCACTGGGTTTACTGCTAAAACCGCAGCAGGTGGATATCTTTCAGTTGGGGCAGCCCTCGATTGATATTGTCGAGCTGCAGCTTAAGCAAAATGAAACCCAGCTGGCGCGTATTCGTGCCCAACGTTTGGGCTTTGTGTTGCAAAGCGGTGGCTTATTACCCTATCTCAATGTGCGCGATAACATTCAGTTATCCCGGCGGATTTTAGGCTTGCCAGCAGACAGTGAGCGTTTGCAGCAGGCCATCGCCACCCTTAGGCTTGAGCATCTTTTGAATAAGTTACCGCAAGCGTTATCCATTGGTGAGCGTCAGCGGGTGGCGTGTTTGCGCGCCATTGCCCATGAGCCACAGTTACTCTTGGCTGATGAGCCTACAGCGGCATTGGATCCGCACAGTGCCAGACGTTTATTTGATGTGTTTCTAGAAATGGTCAGTGCTTTGCAGCTCAGCGCCTTGGTGGTGTCCCATGACTGGGCGCTGGTGCAAGAATTTAATTTACCGATTTTGCAAGCTCACAGTGAGCCAGGAGTGACGACTTTTGCGCTCGCCAACCATTAGTTTTTCGCTATTACTGCGCCTTGCGGTTTTTGACCTTTGGCATGACCGCAAGGTGTCTTTTTGTATTGCGGCGTCCTTGGTTGCGGTGATTGCGCCGTTGCTATTGTTGTTTGGCTTAAAGCACGGTGTGGTCAATCAGCTGCAAGCAGAGCTGCTCAGCGATCCGCGCAACCTTGAAATTAAAATGCTCGCCAGCGGCAATTATAGCGCGGACTGGATTGAACAATTGCAACAGCGGCCCGGTGTCGGTTTTGCCATTGGCCAAACGCGCTCACTGAACACGCAAGCCGACTTGATTGTTGATAATCGCAATTTTGTCGAAAACGCAGAAATTGTGCCGACCGCCGCCAATGATCCCCTGTTAAATACAGCCATGAGTGATCTGCAGGCAGGGCAAACAATTTTAAGCCACAGTGCTGCCCAGCGTTTAAATGCTAAAGCCGGCGATCGCGTGCGGATGCGTGCCTTGCGCAAGCTGGATCAAGTCAATGAACGTGGCGAGCTGGAGTTAGAGGTGGTTGCGGTGTTGGATGCCGCACGTTTCTCACGCCCTGCAGCCTTTGTGAACTTACCGCTATTGGTGGCTTTAGAGCAGTTTCGAGACGGGGTTAAACTGCCTGAGTTTGGTTTAACAACCGGGATTGAGCGCCACCAGCAACCGCTTACTTTCTCTAAAGTGCGGCTCTATGCACACAGCGTCGATGATGTGGCTCCCTTGAGTGATTGGCTGGCGCAGCAGCGCATTGAAAGCAGCAGTCGCTTGGCCGAAATTGACAGTGTTAAAGCCATTAATCGCGTGCTGACCCTGATTTTTGCCGTGATTGCCATTACCGCATTAGTGGGTTGTGTGGCTTCTTTAGTGGGGGCTTTTTTAGCCAATATAGACCGCAAGCGCAAAGATCTGGCTGTGCTTAGGCTGTTGGGCTTTACCCATATTGCCGTGGCAATGTATGTGATTATCCAAGCCTTGGTGATTACCGTCTTGGCCTACATTGTTGGGCTGGGCTTGTACGCCATTGCCAGTGAATTATTCAATCAGTTATTAGTCGGTAACCAAAGCACCAGTAACTTCAGCTGTGAAATCAGCTTTATGCACGCTGTGTACGCCTTAGTCTTTGCTTTACTGATTGCTGTGGTTGTGTCGTGTATTGGTGCATTACGCGCTATTGGAATTGAACCTGCGGAGAGTTTACGTGAACTATAAATCTTGGCTGAACTTAACTGCACTGACTGCGGCATTGTCCCTGGCATCATTGGCGCAAGCAGAAATCACTTGGAATGAGAAATATTACAATCCAGCGCCTTTAGCGGATGATGTGATTTTACCGATGCCCTGTGGCGGTGCCATGGCCTTTCGCCAAGTGTTTATTCCCTCGAGCAACCCCATGGATGACCACGCGATTCGCTTAGGGCAAGACAGCGAGGAGTGGGGCTATGTTGAGCACACCCGGCCGGCTTTTATTGCCGGTAGCTTTTCCGAAAAAAACCAACAATCGCGTTATTACTTAATTGGCAAATATGAAGTGAGCCAGTTGCAGTCCAGTGCGCTACAAGCTGGTGAGTGCGTCAAACCCTCGAATAAACTGCGGTTACCCGCCGTCGATATGAGCTGGATGAGCGCCATGGGCATCGCTGATCAGTACAACCTTTGGTTGCGTGAACATGCCGCGAACGCACTGCCTAAAGAAGACGGCGTGATGGGTTTTGTGCGCCTGCCCACTGAAGTGGAATGGGAGTTTGCTGCGCGCGGTGGTCTAGAAGTGGCCAGCGCCGACTTTCGTGATAACCGTTACCCCATGCCGGAGGGGATGAATAACTACGAGTGGTTTGCTGGCGCGCAATCGGCCAATGGCAAGCTGCAACTCAGTGGTTTATTACAGGCTAACCCGTTGGGCCTGCACGATATGCTGGGCAATGCCTCAGAAATGATGTTTGAATCCTTTCGCCTTAATAAACTCGACCGCAACCACGGGCAAGCCGGTGGCTATATTGTCCGCGGCGGTAACTTTCTCAGCCAGCAAGATGCCATTACCAGCACCAATCGCCGTGAAGAAGCCTATTACTCAGAGACGGGCGAGCAAAGCAATAAGGCCACTGGTTTTCGTTTAGTGCTGACGGCACCGATTCTCACCTCCCGCGAACGCGTAGCCAATATTGGCGAAAGCTGGAAACAGCTGGGCAGTGGCAGTGCGCTGGATGGCAGTGAAAACACCACCTCAGAGCTGGTTAAAATTGCTGCCGCTGTTGAAGACAAGGCACTGAAAGAGCAACTCAAAGACATTGAAAACCAGCTGCGGGCCAGCAATCAGCAGCAAGAAGAGGCGCGTAATCAAGCCATTCGTGCCAGCCTGAATCTGGGGGCCTTCTTGTGTACGAAAATGCTCGATGATGGCCAGTATCTGGAGTTTCTGGAAAACAATTACAGCATGAGCTGTATGAACGAAGAACCTGCCAGTACCTGTCCAGCGCGTAAAGCCAAGCTGATTGAACAGCAAGAACGCTTAGAAAAACTGGGCAGCTATTATGCCAGCAGTCTGATTGATGCAGCCAACCTCTATGGGCAGCCTGCGATCAAGGCGCAAGTGCCTGTGATGAACGAGCTGATTGAGCGCAATAAAAGACTCAAAGAGCTCAAGCCCTACCTGGACACGCACTGGGAGAACCAACAGTTTTACTTCAACACCCAACAAATAAAAACCAGCCAATGGCTTAATAACTGCAAAGCAGTTCGTTAAAAACACATCCAAGGAACGATTCCATGCACAAGACAAAATTGTTTAATCACACCACGCTGCTCAGTTTAGTGATGACTGGGGCTATTTTGTTGAGCGGTTGCGCCAATACGGGCAGCGGCATGCTCGGTAGCAATAACTCTGCTGATCCACGCTTAACCAACACTGAGTCGGCTAAGTTTTTTAGTAAGTCCGGCTATCAAGCTTGTGCTGTAGCGGCTGGCGCTGGTGTTTTAGCGTGCTTGGCGTCCAATTCAAGCAATAAAGCGGTATGCGCCGTAGCTGCGGGGGTAGCTGCGTGTGGTGTGGCCATGGGCGCCAACTATTACCTTGATGACCGCCGCTCCAAATACTCAGATACGACGCAGCGCTTAGCAGCCATGACCCAAGATATTCAAGAAGACACGGATCGTGTAGTGCAGCGCACCGAAGTTGCCCAGCGTGTGATGGCCGATGATAAAGCCACCCTAGCGCAAATCAAACGGGATATGGCCAGCAAGCGCCTGGATATCGCCAAAGCCAATAAAGACCTCGCGACTGTGGACAGCAACATTGCTTTGCTCAATAAAGACTTAGCCAACATGAAAAGTAAGGCGGCAGAGTATGCCAAAGCTGCAGAGCAAGAGCGTGCTGAAGGGGCGGGTAATAAAGTTGATCTGATGGATAAAGAAATCAATCGGATGAATCAAAAAGTGGCCTTACTGGAATCTGAAATCGATGGTTTATACAACCAGCGTTCAGCCATTACTTTAGGATAAGACGATGAACAAGTTAGTTCTGCGTGGTTGTCTGTTTAGCTTGGCCTTGCTCAGTGGTTGTGCAAGTCAGGTGCAGTGCGACTCCACTAAAACAGACCCGAGCATGCTCGAAAAACTCAATTGCGATGTTGGCGGTGGCTATCAGCGTCAAGTCCAACAAGGCGAACAGAACGTGCTCGATGCACGGGCGCAAAATGAGTTATTTCGCGCGGTGTACGCCGATATTGACGCGCAGCGCAAAGCCGTGCGGCAAGACTTAGTTGGCCAGCAGCAAGATATGGCCAAGTTGCAAAGTAATCTGGATAACTTGCTCAGCCAGCTGAAAAAGAAATATGCCGGCAAGCAAGACATCTTGCAGAAGATTACTGAGCTGGAGCGGCAAGCCAAAAGCTTACAGCAGAGCAACAGTAATGATCCCGATGTGATCAGCGCTAAGCAGCAACAGTTGGTTGAGTTACAGCGTAAAATCAGCCATTTAGAATTGAGCTTGGGGTATTAACCCCAGTTCCAATAACGCGGCAATCCTCAGTGTTTGCCGCTTTTTTTATTGAGTGGCGTGACCGTTATGCAACGAATTGTCCGCACTGATGTGCTCTTTGCAACGCTTAATAGCAGTGCTAGAAAGGTTAATAGCGAACTCAATCGCGCCTGTCCGCCACACTTGGCTAATATGTTTGCCACCCTGCGCGAAGGCAGCGATGGGCATATGGAATGGTGGACACCCTTAGGCGGGCAAGCCATTGCCTTGGCAGACTTAGAGGCTGAGCAAAAAGCCCAGTTTCTTACGCTTCTTGAGCAACGCAAGCAGTCGCTCCTGGCGTTTGCCGAGCACCTCGACGGCGAACAGGACCATGAGAGTGCCAATGCCATCCGCTGGATTATGCGCGACACCGACTTCACTAAAGTCTATAGCGTTGATAATCAGCCAGTCATCGTTGGCTGGCACCGCTATATTGTGGAAAAGCCCGCTGTGGCTCCCAAAACACCAGTAGCACCCATTGCACCTGCGGCGACTACTGCTGCGCTTAAAAAACGTCGCCTCTGGCCGTGGCTGATTTTATTGTTATTGCTGTTGGCTGCGGCGCTTTTAGCTGGGTGGTTGTGGCAGAGTAAAGCGCCGCTCTTTAGCAATGAGGCCGTCGCCTCTGCAGGCAATAGCAGTGGTTTGACGCGCTACGCCTGCAGTGCCAAGGAAAACCAAGCAGTGCCTGACTTTGTCACAGTCTTTGATACCTCAGGTTCGATGAACCTCAATATTAATGCTACAGCGGCCGATGAAGAGTGGTGGTTTGGCCGCCAAGTTGAGAGCGAAATTGATTTTGCGCGGCAAACACGAATTTTTAGTGCGCCAACTCGCGAAGATGTCGCCAAGCAGGCTTATGGGCAAATGCTCAGTAACTTGCACCCTGATATTGATACGCGCTTGGTGACCTTTAATGGCTGCGCAGCCTTGGTTGATCACGGGGTGTTTACTGCCAAGCAACGCCCAGAATTAATGGCAACACTGATGGATACACCGGCTGACCAAGGCACACCTTTAGCCGCCAGCTTAAGACACGCAGCCGCCCGTGTGGATGGCGTGGATAAAGAAGCCATTATTATTTTATTTATTGATGGGGAAGATGGTTGCGGAGAAAACGTGTGCGCCCTGAGCAGGCAAATTGCACAGCAGCAGCCTCGATTAAAAATAAATGTGGTGGATGTCAGCGGTAATGGGCTATCCAGTTGCGCAGCAGAACTGACCGGCGGGCGCATTTACAGCTCACAAGATATCGCGCAGATTGATGATTTTTTTGTCCAAGCGGCAGCAGAGCTGGCCAACAGCAGTTGTGAATAAAACACAGCAAAGCTATACACACAACGCACTACCGCGTATTGATAGCTTTACCAAAACGGCACATGGGGTGCCACACAAGGAGCACGTATGAACGCAGTAAAAAATGTAGCGAAACTGGGCCTCGGATTGGCACTCACAGCAGCTCTGACTGCGTGTGGGAGTGGGCCTTCAGAATCGGATGTGCGTAAGGCTTTTGATACCGCGCTCGCCGAGCAAAAAGCCCTGATTGATGACAGTTTAGGGGCAGATGTACAAAAAATGCTGGCGGGCATTATGCCGGAAATTGAAATTATCTCAGTGAAAGATTGTAAGCCCGCAGAAGACGATATCTATGTGTGTGACGTTGAGGCCAAAATCTCGGCCGCTGGTAAATCAGCCACCACGGTCGAAGCAGTGCCTTTGCAAAAGAACACCTCCGGTCAGTGGCAAATTATTGACTAGGCGGCAGTTTCTGCAGACTTATGCTTTAACAAAAAAACCGCGTACTCTCAGCAACTGCGTGCGCGGTTTACGCCAAACTCAAGCGCAAGTTTAAGCGGCTTGCGCTTGGCTGAGCAGGTGTAATAACAACCAGATTCGAGCTTTTTGCGGGGGTAAATCACCCAAAGTCAGTAAATCCAAGTCGCGGTAACATTCAATTGGCAGCACCGCACCAGCGCCCACCCGTGAGCTCATGACCACGGGAATCCCACGAGCACGGATTTTGGCCACGGCTTGCTCCTCCGCAGGCGAACAACGTCCCGCCCCAGTGCCTGCAATCACCACACCATCCAATTGTGTCTGCGCCAATAAGGCTTCTAACAGCTGATGGTCAGCCCCCGCGTGGGAATAGATAATCGGCACATAGGGTATGCGCGCAGGGGTTGTGACCGTCCGAAACGGGCTGTTTAGCGTATGCGCAGAGAGTGAGCTGTGCATAAAGTGAACCTGATGGTTGGCTTCAATGCGGCCCACTGGCCCGGTGTTGGCGGCTTGGAAACTTTCTACATGATAGGTGTGGGTTTTACTCACATCTTGCGCTGAGTAGATTTTGTTATTCATCACCACCAGCACCCCTTGCCCAGCAGCTTGCGGGCAGGCTGCCACCTGAAAGCTATTGAGCAAATTAAAATAGGCATCACTGCCAAGGGCTGAGAAAGGTTTTTGCGCCCCGGTAATAATCACAGGCTTGCTGGTGTTTAAGGTCAGGTGCAAAAAGTAAGCAGTTTCTTCCAAGGTGTTGGTGCCTTGGCTAATCACCACCGCATCTTGTTGCAGCAGGCATTGCTCAATGCGTTCTTTTAAGTCGAACCAGTGCGCAGTATCAATGGCAGTGCTGGTGACGTTGTGCAGCTGTACCCAATCAATATTGGCCACAGTGGTCAGCTCAGGAAGCGCTTCGAGAAAGTCCGTCGCACGGTAATACCCTGAGCGATAGTCACAGAGTTCTAAGCGGTCAGGGTGATGGGCTGAAACAGTCCCGCCTAAGGCAAAAAAAGTGATATTGGGCACATCAAGCACGTTTTACTCCTTAGCTTTCCTTGGATGGGCTGCATGCTTAATAATGCAGCCCATTGCCGAGTTGAGAGTAAGCTTGATTGAGCCTACTCAGGTACAGTCTTAGCTAATTGACATCCTCCCCGACCTAAAGGGCGGGGATTCCTACAGCTAGACGGCCATGCCCGACCGCGAGAATGTTCTTGGCCGCGTTTACATCGCGGTCGCTGTGCGTGACACCACACGCACTGCACGTCCATTCTCTTATTCCAAGCCCTGCGATACCTCTCGGCCTCGATTCGGGCAAACTGCCACAACTCGAACAGGTTTGGGTGGTGTATGCCTCGTTGACTTCCTTAAAAACAATGCCTGCGTGAGCGCACTTATAGTCCAACATTGTTTTTAATTGACCCCAGCCAGCGTCCAACACTGACTTGGCCATCTTGGTTTTAACGAGTTTTAAACTACTGACATTGCCGACATAGATTTCGCCGCAGCGGTTGACCAACGTGCGACTGAACTTGTGCAGCGTATCTTTTCTACGGTTAGCAATCTTGGCGTGAATGGTTTTGACTTGGGTTTTATTTCTCGCCCGTTGTGCTATGGCTAATTTTTCCTCAAGACCCCGATAGAAGCGACCCGCCTCCAGCTTTGTGCCGTCCGAGCAGGTGGCGGTGTCGGTTAAGCCAAGATCAATACCGATACGGTCTTGACCTGCTGGGATTTCAGCCTGCACATCAACCACCACATTAAAATACCAGCGGCCACGGGCATCTTCGTTAAAACTGGCAGAGCGAAACTTGTATTGGCTCAAGCCAAAACTGTCCCACACGTTGAAGTAGTGGCCGTTGTGGTAGACCTGACCATTTTTCCACTGTGCCGCAGCCGTATTAACGGGAATCCAGCCAAGTGAACGCCTGACACCACCCGATTTGCGCCAATTCAACCGCGCCTTATTAAACTGTTTGCGGCGCGTGACATACTCAGCTGCAATACGCTGCACTGTTTGGCTGTGTAGCCCTAAGTCCTTACCTGCGCCATTGGTATATTTCTGAACATCATAGGCAGACAAAAACACACCACGCTCTTTAATCGAGCGCTGGCTTAATTCATTGACAAAGTTCCAGACGAAATTGACACTTCGAGCCATGCTGTTTAGCAGTGGTCGGTGCTTATCTCGAATGCGAACTTTTAATGTTTTGGTGTGCTTTATCATGCTGTATATAATACCAGTACCAACCTATATTGCAAAGACTTGAACAACCTATTAGGGGCTGCTTACGCCGCCCTAGCTATCCATCCTCGCACTCAAAGTACGAGGCTTTCCGCGATTTTGGTAACGAGCAGCCCCGCTTAAGAGCGCGTAACGCTGCGCAGCATTTATCCGTGAGTGAAGCAGAGTTATTGGCTTGCCGAGTGGGCGAGGACGCACTGTTATTGCGCCCAGATTGGTCAGAGTTGCTGCCGGCTTTATTGAGCTTAGGTGAAGTGATGGTGCTGACCCGCAATGAGCATTGTGTTCATGAACGCCATGGTTTTTACCGTGACACCACGGTTATGGCCAACGGCAAAATGGGCATTGTGGTTTCCGCAGATATTGATTTGCGTTTGTTTTTAAGTGGTTGGCACAGCGCCTTTGCCTTGACCGAAGAAGGCCAGCGCGGCACGCAGCGCAGCCTGCAGTTTTTTGATCGACAAGGGGTTGCCGTGCACAAGGTGTACCTCACAGATAACAGCGACTTAACTGCGTGGGCGGCATTGTTGACGCGCTTTGCGGCACCTGAGCAAGTGACCGAACTGGCCCTGGAGCCGGCTGCAGAAAAGCCTGCGGAGTTGGCTGACAGCGAAATTGATGTGGATAGCCTAAGGGCGCGTTGGGCGCGATTAAAAGATACCCACCACTTTTTTGCCTTGCTGAAAAAAATGCACACCACCCGTACGCAAGCTTTGCGTCTGGCCGGTGCCGAATGGGCAGAGCGTTTATCCACAGCCGCCTTGCCACAGTTATTTGCTCAAGCGGCAGATCAGCAGTTAGCCATTATGGTGTTTGTTGGCAATGACCACTGTGTACAGATTCACAGCGGCACAGTGACCAACCTGCGCTGGGTCGGGGATTGGTTCAATGTGCTTGATCCTGAGTTCAGCATGCATTTAAAAGCCAATGCAGTTACCCAGTTATGGCGGGTGCGCAAACCCACCACGGACGGCGTAATCACCAGTTGGGAGGCGTACGATGCGCAGGGCAACTTAGTGGTGCAGTTGTATGGCGTGCGTAAACCAGGGCTGGCCGAGTGTGAAAACTGGCGCGCGCTGGCTGAGAGCTTTCCTGCGTTAACTTTGCTGGAGGACTAGCATGCCTGCCTGGTTTATCAGTATGGGGCCGCTGGGTTGGCCCCTCGCTTTGTGTTCATTGCTAGCGCTAGCGCTGGTATTTGAACGCTTGAGTGTGTTTTTACAGCTGCAACCCATCAGTCAAAAAACCCTGACTGACAGTGCCGCAGTGTGTTTGACATGCACCCAGCAGCCTTGCCATAAGCGCCCGAAAGGCTGGCGCTACGGTTTGGCGTTGCTGGAGCGCCATGCCAGCTTGGCCGCAGCGCAACGTGAAGAAGTTTTGGGCTGCTGGCTGCAAGAAGAACGCTGCCGTTTGAACCGGCATTTGCGGGTTTTGCAAATGGTTGGAGTGCTTGCGCCAATGCTGGGCTTGCTGGGTACGGTGTTGGGCATGGTGACTATGTTTGCCGGAATTGCCGAACAAAACAGCCCAGTGACGCCGGCTTTATTGGCCGATGGCTTATGGCAAGCCTTGTACACCACTGTTTGGGGTTTAGTGATTGCCATTCCTGCGCTGGCGGCGGGGCAGGGCTTTAGTTTCTGGGCTGAGCGCTATTTGGAGCGGGTGCAGATTTTGCTCAACCGTTGCCATCTAGCCTTTAACGGCTTGGATCTGGGCTTGCTCGACAGCGCGTCAGAGCAAGCCAGCCTGCAATGGGAGGCGGCATGATTGGTTTGCCGCACAGGGCTGTGCCAAGCGCCAGTTTGCTGCCGGATCTGACGCCCTTGTTGGACGTGATTTTTATTGTGCTGGTGTTCTTTTTACTGACCGCGCAGCAGCCGTTATTGGAGCTGCCGCTGGATTTACCCAAGAGTAGCGCAGGGTTGTCCGCAGTCAGTCAGGCGCCGGCGGAGCGCATGGTGATACGTCTGGATGAGCAAGGTGTTTGGCGTTTTGCTGGCCAGCCGCAAGCTGACTTTCAGCACTTGCAGGACGCGTTACAAGCCAAGCCGCCGCAGGCTGTGGATTTGGCCTTGCATCGGCACGCACCACTGGAGAAGTTTTTGCAGCTGTTAGCTTTGCTGCAAACCTTAGGCATTGATGACACTCAAATTTTAATGGAGGCACAAGGTGATCAAGCAGATTAAGTTTTTTACCCTGCTCATGCTGGCGCAAGGCTTGGCTTGGGCAGATGAGCCGCGCACTGCCGCATCCAGCGACGTTGTAGCTACAGCGCCAGCGCAGGTGGAGCGGGTGATCAGTGCCGGCGGCTCGATTTCTGAATGGTTAGTGGCCATGGGTGGTCAGGCGCAATTGGTCGGAGTGGACACCACCAGCTTGCATCCCGCGGCTTTGCAAGAGCTGCCCAGTATTGGCTATCAACGCCAGTTAGCTGCCGAGGGCGTGTTAACTTTGCAGCCGCAAATTTTATTTGGCAGTGAAGAGATGGGGCCGCCAACGGTGCTGGAGCAATTGCGCGCCTCCGGTGTGCACATTGAAACGTTGGCGGTGGCCACAGATCTTCAGGCGTTACGCAGCAGTGTCCGGCGCATGGGTGAATTAACTGGGCATCAGCAGCAAGCAGAACAGGCTTTGCAAGACTTTATGCAGGCCATGGCCGTGCAGCAACAGCAGTTAACCGCCATACACAGCGCCGCACCGCGGGTGCTTTTGGTGTTTTCTGCTGGGCAGGGCAATCCGCTGGCAGCAGGCACTGGCACCGTGGGTGATTGGTTAATTAAACAGGCCGGCGGTGAAAACTTAGCTGTGCACGAAGGTTTTAAAGCCTTATCCACGGAGTCGCTGCTGGCCTTAAATCCACAAGTGATTATTGTGGCTGATCGCCACAGTCAGGGGCTGCAAGCATTAGAGGCTATGCTGTCGAGTGCGCCTGCTTTGCGGCATACTGCAGCGGTACAACAGAAACGCGTACTGGCCATTGATCCCACCTTATTAGTGGGTGGGTTAGGGCCGCGTATTCCTGAGCAAGTGGCGCAGCTTATGGCGCTGTTTTATCCGCAATTGTCCAACCAGCTGGCGCGGCAAAATTAACCTGAGCTGCTGGGCTGGATAGGTTTGCAGTGCGTTGGCGCATTGCTGTGTGTTGGGTTGGTCTACTTAAAAGTTGAATATGTTTGATGTTGAATAACAATTACAGGTTATTTGTCCTGCTGGGCATGCTGTTGCTCGTTGCTGTGGCGCTGTCATTGGCGCTTGGGCCGGTGAGTATCAGTCTGGACAATTTGGCGAAAGTGCTAGGGCGCAATCTGGGCTTTCGCGTGGACAGCACCCCAGCATTAGAGCAAGCCCAATTAATTGTCAGCCAAATTCGCTTGCCGCGCGCGCTGCTCGGTTTGGCCGTTGGTGCGGTGCTGGCGTTAACTGGTGTGGCGATGCAGGGTTTGTTCCGTAATCCGCTGGCTGATCCGGGGTTAATTGGCGTTTCCAGTGGCGCAGCACTGGGCGCGGCGGTGGCGATTGTCGGTGGGGCCATGTTGGGCGGTATTCCCGATGCTTTGAGTCCGTATATCTTATCCATATGTGCTTTTACCGGTGGTTTAGGAGTGACCGCGCTGGTTTACCGCTTAGGTCGGCGTGACGGTCAAACCCATGTGGCCACTATGTTATTAGCCGGTATTGCTTTGACGGCTTTAGCCGGTGCGGCGATTGGCTTGTTCACCTATTTAGCCGATGACGCCACCTTGCGCACCCTAACGTTCTGGAACTTGGGCAGTTTAAATGGCGCCAGTTATGCGCGTTTATGGCCACTGTTATTGATTACCTGTGCCGTGGCGTTGTGGTTACCCCGCCGTGCTAAAGCTTTAAATGCTTTGTTGCTGGGTGAGTCAGAGGCGCGGCACTTGGGTTTTTCCGTGGAGAAACTCAAGGGTGAACTGGTGTTTTGTACCGCGCTGGGGGTCGGTGCGGCAGTGGCTGCGGCAGGCATGATTGGTTTTGTCGGCTTAGTGGTGCCCCATGTGTTGCGCTTGGCAGTGGGGCCGGATCATCGGGTGTTATTACCAGCGGCAGCTTTAGCCGGGGCGAGCTTATTGCTCTTTGCTGATCTGGCCGCCCGTTTAGTGCTGGCACCGGCTGAGATGCCGATTGGGATTGTCACGGCCTTAATTGGTGCGCCGTTCTTTTTATATTTGCTGCTGAAAAGCCGTTTTTGAGCGCCAGTAGTTAGTTTTTAGCTGCGCAGCGGCGTGTGTTTTTCTGCAGTTTAGGAGTGGGTTTTAATGTTACAGGCTCGGCAAATAGAGGTGCGGCGTGGTCCTTGTGCGATTTTGCGTGAGGTGGATGTGGAGCTGCAGGCAGGACGGGTGACCGGTGTGCTGGGAGCTAACGGTGCCGGAAAAAGTACCTTATTAGCGGCTTTGTGTGGCGAGTTGCCCATTGCCGCCGGTGCCATTGCGCTTAATGGCCGTGCTTTACTGGATTGGCCCGATCAGCAGCGCGCGCAGTACTTGGCGGTATTGCCGCAGCAATCAACCCTGAACTTTGGTTTTCGGGTGGAAGAGGTGGTCGCCATGGGGCGTTTGCCCTATGACACTGGGCGGCAAATGGATAGGCAGATAGTGCAAGCAGCCTTGGTCGCGGCTGATAGCGAGCATTTATTGGGCCGCAGTTATTTGCAGTTGTCCGGTGGTGAGCGTCAGCGTGTGCATTTGGCGCGGGTGCTGGCGCAGTTGTGGCCTGGTGGCGCAGGGCAGGTTTTATTATTGGATGAACCCACCTCAATGTTGGACCCCTTGCATCAGCACAGTATTTTGCAGGCCGTGCGGCGCTTTGCTGAGCAAGGCGGAGCAGTGCTGGTGATTGTGCATGATTTAAATTTAGCCGCGCGTTATTGCGATGACTTGTTGTTGCTCAATCAAGGCAAAGTGTTTTCTGCGGGGACGCCAACAGAGGTATTGCGCGCCGATATCTTGCAAGAGGTGTTTGGCTTAGAAGTGTTGGTGCAGAAGCATCCAGAGCGTGATCATCCGCTGATTATTGCCCGCTGATTGTTGCTTGTGGCTGGTGCTAAATGAACTGTTTTGAGGTTGGTTATGAACTGGATTGCTGTGTTGTTGCTGGGTGTGTTGGCGGGCTGTCAGGTGGTTGGCAAGCCGCCAGTCACTGCAGTAGCGCAAGATGCTGCGTTAGCACCTGCGTTACCTGAGTGGCAGAGTCCGCGCGAGCGTGAGCATAAGCGGGTTGGGCAGATTATCGACTTGCGCACTGGCGCACAGATTAGCCCAGCGCAGTTACTGACTGAATTAGCCGCCGCGCCTGTGGTTTTACTGGGGGAGAAACATGACAACCCCGACCACCATGCTTTGCAGTTGTGGTTGTTGCAGGCGCTCGGCGGGCAACGTGCGCAGGGCAGTGTGGTGCTGGAAATGTTAACGGTGAATCAGCAGCCCACTGTTAGCGCGGTGCAAAAGCAGGTGCGCACGGGTGAGATACCGAAGGACTTGCCGCAGGCTTTAGAGTGGTATAAAGGCTGGGATTGGCAGCAGTATGGTGACTTGGTGAGCTATATCTTGGCGCAGCCTTACCCATTGCTGGCGGGGAATTTAGACCGCACGGCGTTAATGAGCATTTACCGTGATCCGCCTGTTTTAACCGGCTTACAGTCCACGGGCACTGAGGTAACCGAGCGTCTGCATGCGCATATCCGTGAAGCACACTGCAATAAATTGCCAGAAGCGCAGTTGCCGGCGATGTTAGCGGTTCAGCAGCAGCGCGACCGCAGTATGGCGCAAGTTATCTTGAGCGCCGCGCAGCCCACAATCTTGCTAGCCGGTGCTTATCATGTGCGTTATGACTTGGGAGTGCCCCTGCATTTAGCTGATCTGCAAGACACTGCAGAGCTGTCGCAACGGGTGCTTATTTTCGCCGAGGCCGATCAGGTTATTGAGGCAAAAAGCGCAGATTTTGTCTGGTACACCCCAGCCGTAGCAGAGCAGGATTATTGCGCCGACTTGTAAGGTGAGTAAGGTTTGTGTTGGTGATTGCTAGGATGGACTGCCGCGGCCTAAAGGCCTCGCAGAGACGGCTCTGTTGATTCTGTCTCTGCGAGGAGCGTAGCGACGTGGCAGTCCACAGCTCGGCACGGGGTTTGCGCCGCCGTGCCGATTTTGCCTTAGATAAATTCGCGCTCGCGCAGCAGTTGCAGCACCTGCTGGACGCCTTCTTCGACAGTGCTGATTTGCGTGTTGATGGTTAAATCCGCATCCTGCGGCACATCGTAGGGGAAGGACTCACCAGGAATATTGTCTTCGCCCGCGGCATATAGACCTTGTGGGTCACGCTCTTGACAGACTTGCGGTGAGGCTTGCACATACACGGTGATTAAGCGCTCTTTACCGATCGAGCTTCGAGCTTGCTCACGCCCTTCCGCATCTGGGGCAACAAAAGCTGCCAGAGTGATTAAGCCCGCTTCGTTAAATTGACGCGCCACCTGTGCCGCGCGACGCCAGTTTTCCGCGCGTCCCGCACGATTCAGCGGCAAACCTTTATTGATATCGTGACGCAAGTTTTGCCCATCTAAGACATACACCGCGCGGCCGGTATCAAACAGCTTGCGCTCAACCGCATAAGCCAGCGTGCTTTTCCCCGCGCCAGATAAACCACTGAACAATACCGTGACCGCTTGCTGACCCAGACGCAAAGTGCGCTCGTCACGGCTGACACGGCTTTTCGCAATCACTCGCTTACCGCCCGAGGCGCTATCAGGGGCAATAATCATCCCAGCGCCCACAGTGATGTTGGTCAGGCGATCAATCACAATAAAAGCACCGGTGGTGCGGTTGGCTTGGTAATCATCCAGTGCGAGCGGCGCATCGAGGCTGATTTTAACGCGGCCCACTTCATTGAGCTGCAAGCTGCTGGCGCTATTGTGTGCCAGCGTATTCACATCCACTTGGTGCTCAATGGCCGAGACGTTGCCCGGAATATAGCTGGTGGCACGTTTGAAATCATAACGTTTGCCGGGCAGCAGCGGCTCTTCGCCGAGCCACACCAACATGGCGTCAAAATGGTCACTGCTGCACAGGGTATCTTGCGCGCTAACGATTAAATCGCCGCGGGAAATATCAATTTCATCTTCTAGGGTTAGGGTAATGGCTTGGCCGGCAATCGCCTGTTCCAGTTCGCCATCAAAGGTGACAATGGATTTGACCTGACTGCTGCGCCCGGATGGCAGCACGGTAATGGCATCGCCTTTACGCAGCGAACCCGAGGCTAAAGTGCCGGCAAAGCCACGGAAATTCAGGTTCGGTCGATTGACATACTGCACCGGAAAACGCATATCGCGATGGTTAAGATCACCGCTGACATCGACGCTTTCCAAAATCTCCATCAAGGTTTGCCCCGCATACCAAGGCGTGTGTGCACTGCGATTGACCACGTTATCGCCTTTCAGCGCCGACATGGGGACAAAATGCAGGGACGAGGTATCCAGATTAATTTGCTTAGCAAAGGCGAGGTAATCGTCTTTAATCTCGTTATAGACCTGCTCGTCGTAGTCTTTGAGGTCCATTTTATTAATGGCCACCACTAAGTGACGAATACCCAACAGCGACGCAATATAGCTGTGGCGGCGGGTTTGGTTTTCCACGCCGTGGCGGGCATCGACCAAAATAATCGCCAGATCACAAGTCGAAGCGCCGGTGGCCATATTGCGCGTGTACTGCTCGTGGCCTGGGGTATCGGCAATGATAAACTTGCGCTTAGTGGTGCTGAAATAGCGGTAGGCCACATCAATGGTGATGCCTTGCTCGCGCTCTGCTTGCAGGCCATCGACCAGCAGCGCTAAATCAACCTCTTCACCGGTGGTGCCGACTTTTTTCGAGTCGCGGGTGATGGCTTCTAGATGGTCTTCGTAAATCATTTTCGAGTCGTGCAGCAGGCGACCAATTAAGGTACTTTTGCCGTCGTCGACGTTACCGCAGGTTAAGAAACGTAGCAGTTCTTTGCGTTCGTGCTGAGCCAGATAGGCAAGGATATCCTGGCTGATTAGTTCAGATTGATGACTCATGATGCGGATTCCTTAAAAGTAGCCTTGACGTTTCTTTTCTTCCATTGAGCCGGCACCATCGTGATCGATGACACGGCCTTGGCGTTCTGAAGTGCGGGTGAGCAGCATCTCTTGGATGATCTCTGGCAGTGTGGTCGCTGTGGATTCCACTGCACCGGTCAGCGGGTAGCAGCCGAGGGTACGGAAACGCACCATTTTCTTCTGGATGCGCGACTTTTCTTCAGCGCTGAGGTGCTCAAGAATGCGCTCATCATCGATCATAATTAACGTACCATCACGCTCAATCACCTCGCGCTCTGCAGCGAAATACAGCGGCACAATGGGAATGCCTTCCAAGTAGATGTATTGCCAAATATCCAGTTCAGTCCAGTTCGACAGCGGAAACACGCGGATGGATTCGCCTTTGTTCACCTTGCCGTTGTAGATATTCCACAACTCTGGACGCTGATTTTTTGGATCCCAGCGGTGTTTGCTATCGCGGAAAGAATACACACGCTCTTTAGCACGGGACTTTTCTTCATCGCGGCGCGCACCACCAAAGGCGGCATCAAAACCATGCTTGTCGAGGGCTTGCTTTAGACCTTCGGTTTTCATGATGTCGGTGTGCTTGGCGCTGCCGTGCACAAAGGGGTTGATGTCTTGCTCTATGCCGTCTGGGTTGGTGTGGGTCAGCAGATTTAACTCAAACTCGGTGACCATTTTTTCACGGAAGCTGTACATCTCTTGGAATTTCCAGCGGGTGTCCACGTGCATCACTGGAAATGGCAGTTTGCCGGGATAAAAGGCTTTGCGCGCTAGATGCAGCATGACTGCTGAGTCTTTACCGATGGAGTAGAGCATGACGGGGTTGTCGAATTCGGCAGCGACTTCACGAATGATATGAATGCTTTCGGCTTCGAGTTGTTTTAGATGGGTCAGTGTATCGGCCATGCTGTACTCGCTTTTGTAGTGATGTGGCTTTGATTGTGCTTATGGGTTTTTAAGTAAGATGCGGAGCACTTTAGCATGGCGATTGGTTCTAACGAAGTCGCTGCTGAGAACAAAAAGGCATAGATATATAAACGGTAACGCATGGTTGCTTGCTAGGTTAAGGTGCTGCGTAGGGCAGTTATGTGTCTATCGTACTTCGCAATTGGTGTTTATCCGTCGATGAACCCGTCCGGGGTTCAACTCCGGCGCTGCGCCATCCATGGCTACGCTCGTCACCCCAACTGCGAAGCACTGATTGATCATCTTTATGGTCTGCATTACCGAGTAAGTCTCACTCTCAGAGCCTTTGCACGGTACGGCATACGCATAGCTGTTTGCTAAGTTAGCGACATGCTGGGGATGGTTATGTGCTTACCGTGCTTATCAGTTGGGCCTTTTGGTGGGAGTTATGTGTCTATCGTACTTCGCAATTGGTGTTTATCCGTCGATGAACCCGTCCGGGGTTCAACTCCGGCGCTGCGCCATCCATGGCTACGCTCGTCACCCCAACTGCGAAGCACTGGTTGATCATCTTTATGGCCTGCATTACCGAGTAAGTCTCACTCTCAGAGCCTTTGCACGGTACGGCATACGCATAGCTGTTTGCTAAGTTAACGACATGCTGGGGATGGTTATGTGTCTACCGTACTTCGCAATTGGTGTTTATCCGTCGATGAACCCATCCGGGGTTCAACTCCGGCGCTGCGCCATCCATGGCTACGCTAGTCACACCAACTGCGAAGCACTGGTTGATCATCTTTATGGTCTGCATTACCGAGTAAGTCTCACTCTTAGAGCCTTTGCACGGTACGGCATGCGCATAGGGGAAGTTGCTATGGTGCTTTAGAAGGTGCTTTTAAAAGACCTTTCTAGAGTGTATATTGCTTGAGAGTTATACAGCTTTAATTAACTAGAGGGCAATGAACATGGTGCAACTCACACCTTTATTGGCTGATTTATCAGCATCAGTGACTGAGCTAAAAAAAGACCCCATGGGAATTATTCGCAGTGGGTTGGGGGAGACTGTGGTTATTCTTAACCGCAATGAGCCTGCTTTTTATGCTGTACCCCCAGCACAGTACGAGCTAATGATGCAGTTGATTGATGATGCGCACTTGGCGCAGCTTGTTAAGCAGCGGCAGGACGATCCAGTGGAGATGGTTGATATTGACGACCTTATCCAGCAAGCCAGCAGTATCAGTAGCTAAAATGTACCAGTTAGGTTTTGGCCGTCAGGCGCGTAAAGAGTGGGATAAGCTGAGCAAACCTATTCAGCTGCAGTTTGCTCTAAAGCTGAAAGAGCGACTGAAAAATCCACATGTTAAAAAAGATGCGCTAAGTGGTATGCCGCATTGCTACAAGATTAAGTTACGCAGCATAGGTTTTCGTTTGGTCTATCAGGTTTTGGATCAGACGCTGGTTATCACAGTGGTGGCGGTAGGTAAGCGTGAGCGCAACGAGGTTTATCGTAAAGCGCGGGAGCGTCTGTAAATATTAGCGACATGCGGAAGGCAGTTATGTGTCTACCGTGCTTAGCAGTTGGGCCTTTTGGTGGGAGTTATGTGCTTATCGTACTTCGCAATTGGTGTTTTCCGTCGATGAACCCATCCAGGGTTCAACTCCGACGCTGCGCCATCCATGGCTACGCTCATCACCCCAACTGCGAAGTACTGATTGATCATCTTTATGGTCTGCATTACCGAGTAAGTCTCACTCTCAGAGCCTTTGCACGGTGCGGTAGAGACCAAGCTAGCTATCACACTGGATTATCACACTCCACATACTGGTGCTCGATGCCAAAGCGCTCGGCGAGCCATGCGCCTAGGGCTTGTACGCCGTAGCGTTCGGTGGCGTGGTGGCCGGCGGCGAAGAAACTGATGTTATTCTCCTGCGCCTCATGGAAAGTGCGCTCCGAGACCTCACCAGTAATAAAAGCATCGGCCCCAGCCGCAATCGCGTGCTCGATATAACCTTGCGCCGCACCGGTACACCAAGCCACTCGTTGAATCGGGCGCTGATGATCAATGACCAAAGGCGCGCGATCCAGCGCAGACTCAATCCGCGCAGCAAACTCAGCGGCAGACAGCGGGACTGCCAGCTCACCCAGCAAACCCACATTGCGCGGATTATCCGGCTCTAAAGGCCCAGTCACCGTCAGCCCCAAACGCTGCGCAAGCTGCACATTATTGCCCACCTCAGGATGCACATCCAAAGGCAGGTGATAAGCCAAAAGATTAATATCATTGGCCAGCAAGGCTTTAATGCGGCGCTGCTTCATACCAATCACGCGCTGATCTTCACCTTTCCAAAAATAACCGTGGTGCACTAAAATTGCGTCGGCTTCAAGCTCAATGGCCGCATCAATCAAAGCTTGGCTGGCAGTCACACCACTGACAATACGCTTAATCTGCGCCTTGCCTTCCACTTGCAAACCGTTCGGGCAATAGTCACTGATCGCGCTGACATTTAAAAAGTTTTCCAGAGTTTGGATTAAAAGATGACGTGCAACTGACATAATGTGTTCCTTAATGTGAATGGGCGCTGCTTTAATCTGTGCGAGCACTCTATAATGCGAACTATTAGCAAAATCTATGCAGCCTCAGCGGCGAAAGCAAGACACACAATAGAGAATGCTGTGAATCGTAATAAACACATCCGCTGGTTAGATGCTTGTCTTTTTACCCGAGTGATTGCTTCAGGAATGTTCTATGCCGCAGCTTTTTAAAAATTATGGCTGGCCACTATTGGTGGGTTTATTGGTTGCGCTGATCTTGATCCAGCGTTACCCGCAATGGGTTGGTTTACCCAATGCCGGGCTTAATTTACAGCAAGCACCGCTGTATACCAGCAACGGCGTTGGGCCGGCGTCCTATGCTAGCGCAGTTAGCAAAGCTTCGCCTGCGGTGGCTAACCTGTATACCGCCAAAGTGGTGAGCAAGCCCATCCAGCCTTTATACAGCGACCCAGCGTTTCGGCGCTTCTTTGGCGATAACTTGCCGCAACAAAAACGCATGGAATCCAGCTTGGGCTCTGCGGTTATCATGAGCAAAGAAGGCTACCTGCTGACGAACAATCACGTCATCGCTGGTGCCGATCAAATCATTGTCGCACTTAAAGATGGCCGCGAAACCTTAGCGCGTGTGATCGGCAGTGATCCAGAAACCGACTTGGCCGTGCTAAAAATAGACTTACCGAATCTCCCAGCCATTACCTTGGGGCGCTCCGACACTATTCGCATCGGTGATGTGGTGCTGGCCATTGGTAACCCCTTTGGCGTGGGGCAGACTGTCACCATGGGCATTATCAGCGCCACTGGGCGTAATCAGTTGGGCCTCAATACCTACGAAGACTTTATTCAAACCGATGCGGCGATTAATCCCGGTAATTCTGGCGGTGCTTTAGTGGATGCGCAGGGTAATTTGCTGGGTATCAATACGGCCATATTTTCCCGCACTGGCGGCTCGCAGGGCATTGGTTTTGCCATTCCGGTGAAGCTGGCCATGGATGTTATGGGCTCCATTGTTAAGCATGGCCAAGTGGTGCGCGGCTGGTTAGGCTTAGAAGTGCAGGCGCTGACTCCAGAGCTGGCAGAATCTTTTGGCTTGCTCGACAGCCCCGGTATTTTGGTGGCCGGCGTGTACCGTGATGGGCCCGCGGCGGCGGCGGGCTTACAACCCGGTGATGTGATTCTTAAAATCGCTGAAGAAGACGCACGGGATGGCCGCACCTCGATGAACCAAGTGGCGCGCATGCAGCCGGGTGCAAAAATTAAACTAGATATTTTACGCAACGGCCAGCCGCGTATTTTAACCGCCACCATTGGCATGCGGCCGCCATCGGATTGATCACAGACACAGCATTTAGCTACACATTGCTAGCCCTCGGAGACACGGCGACCGAGGTTAAAAGTATTTTAGGAGATTTAAGTGAATAGGCTTCAACTGTTGATTTTTGACTGGGACGGCACCTTAGTGGACTCGATTATGCGCATTGTTGAGGCGATGCACACCGCTGCGGATAGTTGTGGCGTGCCGCGCTGCAGCGATGACGAGGTTAAAGCCATTATCGGCCTGGCCATGCCGCAAGCCTACGATGTGCTCTATGCCGAGGCTGACGATGCCCAGCTGAAACAACGTTTTATTCAAAGCTACAGTGATGAATACATTCGTTTGGAAGAGCAGCCTTCAGCGTTTTATCCGGGTGTGCTGGATGCGCTGGAAAACTACCGTAGCGCCGGTTATCAGTTGGCGGTGGCCACAGGTAAAAGTCGTCGCGGCCTGCATCGGGTGTTAAGCGGGCACAACATGGTGGATTACTTTGAAATTACCCGCTGCGCCGATGAAACCCGCAGCAAGCCTGATCCCTTAATGCTGCATGAAATCCTCCAGCACTGCGCCGCCCGTCCCGAGCAAGCCATTATGGTGGGCGATTCACCCTTTGACTTGCGCATGGCCAACAATGCCCAAGTAGCCGGCGTAGCGGTAAGTTATGGGGCGCAGCCGCTCAGCGTTTTGCAGCAAGAAAACCCCGTTTTAGCCATTGATCACTTTTCTGAGCTGAGCAGCTGGTTGCAGCAACAACCCCATAGCTTGCTCAAAGGAGACTAGGCATGAGTAACCCCAGCGGTAATCAGCCAAGCGATCCTTGGACCGACGACAGCTACCTTAATCAATCCACCCAAAGTGCAAAGGACCCCGCCATGAGCGACAACAATGTAGATAGCAAAACTTGGAAGCTGCTTGAAAAAGCAGTACTGGCTAGCGTCAGTGAACAGCGGCGCTCACGGCGTTGGGGCATCTTTTTTAAAGTCCTGACCTTTGTGTATTTATTTGGAGCCTTGGCCTTGTTTTCACCCTTAATGGGCGGCGGCAAGGGCGTAACCGACGGACCACATACCGCCTTAATTGAAGTGCGCGGCATGATTGCCGACCAAGAATCCGCCAGCGCCGATAATATTGTCAGTGCTTTGCGTAAAGCGTTCGACGACAAAAACACCAAAGGCCTAGTGCTGCGCATCAACAGCCCAGGTGGTAGCCCTGTGCAGTCCGCTTATATCTATGATGAAATCTTGCGCTTACGCGGCCTGCATCCAGAGATCAAAGTCTATGCCGTAATCAGCGATTTAGGCGCGTCCGGTGCTTATTATATTGCCAGCGCCGCCGATGAAATCTACGCGAACAAATCCAGCCTAGTCGGCTCCATTGGCGTCACCGCCGCAGGTTTTGGTTTTGTCGGCGCCATGGATAAACTCGGCATCGACCGCCGCGCCTACACCGCAGGCAAACACAAAGCATTTTTAGATCCCTTCCAGCCACAAAACGCAGAAGAAACCGCCTTCTGGGAAACCGTACTGCAAACCACCCACAGACAATTTATCGACAGCGTCAAACAAGGCCGCGGCGATCGTTTGAAGTATCAAGACAACCCAGAGCTGTTTTCTGGCTTGATCTGGTCCGGCGAGCAGGCCTTAGGCTTAGGCTTAATCGATGCATTTGGCAACAGCAGCTACGTGGCCCGCGAAGTGATAGGGCACACTGAAATCGTCGACTTCACCCTAGAAGAATCACCCTTCGACCGCTTCGCAAAGAAATTCGGAGCCAGCATCGCTGAACGCCTCGCCATCTGGATGGGCTTCACAGGACCGCAGTTGCGTTGATTTAGGGCATGGATATATGGTGCGCGGCGGGCTTCAGAGCACTGCCGTGCGCTTTAATTTGTATGAGATAGCTAAACTTGAGCCAGCTAGCATTAATAGCAGTGCAAAGCAGTAAAGCAGTGATATTGTTATGCCATTAGCTATTGTTACGAAAATAGCTTAAAGTTCAGCGCGAATTAAATAATACTGCCTATAGCTTAGCTCGCAGTGCTACTTATTAGAGCAACAGGCAAGCAGTCCAAGTCGATTTTCATCACCTCATTTAAAAGGATACTAATGATGGGCGCACCAACTCCAAACCAAAACACTCAGCAGCAACATAACTCTGACGAGATTGATCTTGGTGAACTAATGATGCGTGTGTGGGCCACCCGTGGCCGTGTAATCGCCAGTATGTTTATCGTTTTTGCTCTGTTTGCCTGCTATGTGGGTGTGAGCTACTTTACTGAATACAAAACAGTACGCTACAGCAACGTATTTGACTTAAATTTCGAAGGTTTAAGCAAGGGCCAGTTTCCTAATGGTTCGCGCTTTAATATGAGCGATATCACCAGTAATGCTGTACTGGGCCGCGTTTACAAGCAAAACAACCTCGAAGAATACGGCATCAAGCTTGATGAGTTCCGCCGCTCAGTTAGCATCATGCCGTATGCACCGAATGCCGAGTTTATTCGCCTCAAATACCGTGACCGTCTCGGCGCTAAAGGCTTAAGTGCAGCAGAAATAGCTGACTTAGAAAACCAAATGAGCAATGAGCTCAACGCTGCGCGCAGCAGTAGTATTCGCATTAGTTTCACCCTGCCAGAAAAAGAAGCCTTGCCTAACACAGTCGCTGAAAAAGTCCTGCTGGATATCAGCAAGGTTTGGGCCGAGCGCGCCATTAACGAAGTGGGTGTACTTAAGCCAGCAGTATCGGTTTACTCAGAGCGTATTTTTAACAAAGAGCGTTTTGAGAACTTGGACTACTTACTGGGCATCAATTTAGTGCTGGATAGCATTGACCTGGTTCGCGGCAATATCACTAAGCTACAGCAAGAGCCCAACGCCAATACACTGGTTGAAGATCAGAGCGGCTTCACTTTAGCTGACTTAGATAAAGCCATTCGTGATATCGCTGAATATGATATTCGCCAAATTGTTGATCCGATTGACGAGTTAGGCATTACCCGTAACGAAGCTGTGGTGCGCCTGCATTACTCACGCATGTTAGCTGACCTCAAGCGCGATAAAGATATGTGGTTGGAGCGTGCAAGCGTCATCCGTACGGTACTGAAAGGTTATAGTGCCGAATCAAGTACACAAAGTGAGATTGCCAGCGGTGCACAAAATAACTTAGTGCCGCAATTAGGTGATGCGTTTTTGGATCGCTTGTTAGAAGTATCACGCCAAGGCAGCGACTTAGAGTTTCGTCAAAAGCTGACACTAGAAATGCTGGCCTTTGAAAATAAAGCCATCGATATCGAGCAGCGCATTGATACCGTGCGCCGCACTTTAGCGACATTGAATAATCGTGACAAAAAAGCCAGTGAGTTCCGTGATGTTTATATCGAAATTGTCGAAGAGCAACTGCCCGTGGTTTTAGAGCAGTTGCGTGAGTACACGCGAATCATGAATCGCATGTATGAAAAACTCGGCAAACAAGTGGCTGGTAACGTTAGTGAGCTGATTAGCCCAGAGGGTGGTTCGTACGAAGTGACTAACACGCGAGTTATCAGTGCTACTGAAATAAAAATGCTTGCTGTACTGTTGGTGCTGACTGCTTTTGTAAGCGTATTGCTCAGCTTGCTGCGCGATGCTATGCGTGAGCGCAAAAAATAATAGCTCAGCACTTGAAAGTGATGATGGTTGACACAGGTTCAGCGTTAATCGTTAGAAATATAGAACTTTACCTAGCTTTTACGCTCAATAACCCCGTTAATACTAAGGTCAGCGTAATTGGCCTAGCAAAAAAGCTTGCCTACGCTTAATATACGACCCGTTCACACTTTGGTGAAAGGGATGTTTTATTTGGCTTAGCAGCAGAACGTCCAAATACGCTGATAAACAATCAAGGAGCAGCAGTGAGTTCAAATATCCCCGTGCCACATCAGTCTAATAATGCTGCGCATGATGCAGATGAAATTGATCTGTTCGAGCTGTTTCAGTCGATTTGGCAAGAAAAAATTCTTATCATTATTATCACCGCAGTGGTCACAGTGCTGGCGCTGATTTATGCGCTGACCAGTACGCCCATTTATCAAGTGCAAAGTATCGTTAAGCCTGCGCCAACCAAAGACCTCGACGAGCTCAATGGTGCCGGTATCTATAAGCTCAGCCCAGCAGAAGCACTGGTGCAGGTGGGTGCGAGCCTTGAGTCTTATGAAACCCGCCTAGGCTATTTCAAAGCCCATCAAGAGCTGTTTGAACCTCTGCTATCGCCAAACAAAAGCGTTGAGCAAAACTTTGAGCGCATCAACCGTGAATACATTAAAATTTTAAAAACCGACGCGAAAAAAGATGAAAGCTTTGCCAATTACGTCGGTATCCAACTGCAGTACCCCAAAGGAATGGATGGTGCCAAGATTGCCAACGGTTTTGTTGAACATGCGGTTAATTTAGAAAAAGAACGCATTGCCGCCAGTTTGGAAGTGGTGATTAACAATCAGCTCGATCGTCTACGTCGTAAAATCAGCAATGCACGGGCAGGCTATGAAGCCAGTAAAGAAGCACAGATTGCTCAGCTCACAGAAAAAGATGTATTGAAAAAAGCCAAGTTACAAGATGAGTTGGAAGTTTTGCGTGAAGAGCTTAAGGTGCGTCGTCAAAACCGTATTATGCAGCTGGACGAAGCAATCACTATTGCTACTGCTTTAGGTATTAAAAAGCCAGCAACCCCATCCTCGCTAGCCAATGAAACACGCACTTCAGGCAGCGTGATTCGCACCGAAGTAAACAGCCAGCAAAACCCGCTATATTTTATGGGTACAGAAGCGCTGAATGCTGAGCGCGATGCATTAATGGCCCGTGAAAACGATGACTTCACCAGTGGCCGCATTGTAGAAATTAATACAGCGCTTAAACTGCTTGAGCACAATCGTCAGATTGAAGTGCTGCAGGCCCGTGAAAACGAAGATCTATTCCTAGCGGAGCTGGCGGAAAACCGTAAAGAAATTTCACGTTTAAAAAACTTGCAAGTTAATATGGATAAGCTGAATTTAGTACGTGTCGACCAAGCTGCAGTTGAACCGACTGCACCAATAAAACCTAAAAAATCCCTAATCGTCGCCGTAGGTATAGTACTTGGCGGTATGCTCGGCGTCTTTGCTGCACTGATCCGCAGCATGATCCGCAAGCGCAAAAACGCTGCATAGATCGCTTAGCCGTATAGATTGATTATTGGTAGATCGCCCATTTATGGGCGACAGAAAACAGGATAAAAGGCAATGAACGCTTGGTACCTCCTGCATTGCAAAGGAAAGCAAGAAGAGCGTGCGCGCCTGAATATTGAAAACCAAGGCTACACCACCTGTTTACCACAGATAAAACGCCAGAAAATAGTACAGGGCAAGCGCGTCGAGCAGATCGAACCCTTGTTTCCAAATTATATTTTTATCCACCTCGACAGCAGCACAGCAAATTTTAACGCACTACGCAGCACCCGCGGCGTCAATGGCTTTGTCCGCTTTGGCGGCATGCCAGCGACAGTACCCGCACAAGTGATGGAGCTAATCCTTGCTATAGAACAAGAGAGCCTAGACAAACCCGAGGTACACTGCGTATTCAACTCAGGCGACACAGTACAAATAACCACAGGGCCATTTGCAGGCTTAACCGCCATTTATAATATGCCCAAAGGCGAAGAGCGCTGTTTAATATTTTTAGACATGCTCGGCAAGCAACAACGCATAGAAATAGACGAGGCAGCTCTACGCAGCGAACCGTAATCTGCAGGCAAGCCCTGTAGGTCACCTATTCTGTAGGTCGTCCCTTTAGGGGCGACAACACAAAGGCAAGGCCCGACTGTAGGCAACAAAACAACACAGCAACACCCTCAGCGCAGGCCATTCCCGCGCAGAGCGTTCAAAGAAATAACCCAATAGCAACACGGCACACTGGGAGCCATAACTCATGGGCGGTAGCGTGCCCAAACGCCGACAATGCGAACTTTAGCTCGTGAGTGTTGCGAGTGTTTATTCGGTATTGCCAGCGTTCCAGCGGTCATTGCTAGCGCTCCCTTGTCATTGCGAGGAGCGTAGCGACGCGGCAATCCACCTCGCAAACCACGCGGATACAAGCAGCGCGCGGTGTTTAACCATGGACTGCTACGGCCTCGCAGAGACAGTCTAGCAAATAACAAGCAACCTATTTGGCTGCGCCTTATGCACGCCAAAGCAAACTGAATAGTGATTTAAATGAAAATTCTAGTAACCGGCGGCGCAGGCTTTATTGGCTCTGCAGTCATTCGCCATATCATCGACAACACCCAAGACAGCGTTGTGAATCTTGATAAGCTCACCTACGCCGGTAATTTAGAATCCCTCACCGAAGTCAGCGATAATGAACGCTACGCCTTTGAACAAGTGGATATTTGCAATCGAGCAGAGCTCGACCGCGTATTCAAAGAACACCAGCCTGATGCAATCATGCACTTAGCCGCTGAAAGCCACGTTGATCGCTCCATTGATGGCCCTGCAGAGTTTATTGAAACCAATATCGTTGGCACCTATACCTTATTAGAAGCTGCCCGCGCGTACTGGGATGAGTTAAACAGCGAGCGCAAGCAAGCATTTCGTTTCCATCACATCAGCACCGATGAAGTGTACGGTGACCTTCCACATCCAAATGACGAAGACTCTAACGCTATAGACGGGCAAGACTTGCCATTGTTCACAGAAACAACCGCTTATGCCCCCAGCTCCCCCTATAGCGCCAGTAAAGCCAGCTCTGACCACTTAGTCCGCGCTTGGCTGCGTACCTACGGCTTCCCCACGCTGATTACCAACTGCTCCAACAACTATGGCCCATTCCACTTCCCGGAAAAACTCATCCCTTTAGTGATACTTAATGCCCTAGAAGGCAAGCCACTGCCCATCTACGGCAAAGGCGACCAAATACGCGACTGGCTCTATGTAGAAGACCACGCCCGCGCGCTATATAAAGTCGTCACCGAAGGAAAAATAGGAGAGACCTACAACATCGGTGGCCACAGCGAAAAACAAAATATCGAAGTAGTCGAAACCATCTGCGCCATTTTAGATGAGCTACGCCCCCGTGAGACTGCCACGTCGCAAGCTCCACACAGTGACGATGAGGTCATTGCGAGTAACAATGAGGTCATTGAGAACGTCCCTCCAGTCATTGCGAGCGCAGCGAAGCAATCCACCGCTTCCAGCTACAAATCCCTAATCACCTACGTCACCGACCGCCCCGGCCACGACCGCCGCTACGCCATCGACGCCAGCAAAATCGCCAACGAACTCAACTGGCACCCCGAAGAGACCTTCGAATCCGGCATCCGTAAAACCGTGCAGTGGTACTTAGATAACCAACAGTGGTGCAAAAACGTCCAAGACGGCAGCTACCAGCGCGAGCGCTTAGGAGCTTTGTAATGGGGTATAGGTAACTTTTAGCTTTATTAAAGAGTAAAAAAGCCAGCCTAGAAAAATAAATGAGGGAGTAGTTGAGGGAGTAAGTGAGCAGGAAAAAATACTGCTTGAATTGATCGGCTCACATCCCGGTAAACGCACACCCTATTACGCCGAACAGATGCAGACCTCCAGAAAAAATGTTGAACGTTGGTTAAAACCCCTACGCGATAACAAACATGTAGAATTCAAAGGCTCGCCCAGAACGGGTGGCTATTGGCTCACTGATTAATTCATACACATTACAATCAAAAGACACTATGCATAATTCAAAGCTCAACAACATCAAAGGAATTGTCCTAGCGGGCGGGTCAGGCACACGTTTGTACCCGATCACCAAAGGCGTTTCTAAGCAGCTACTGCCGATCTACGACAAGCCGATGATTTACTATCCATTATCGGTTCTGATGCTGGCGGGGATTCGCGATATTTTATTAATCAGCACGCCAGAAGACATCAGCGGTTATCAACGCCTGTTGGGTGATGGCAGTGAGTTTGGCATTAATCTGACCTACGCTGAACAACCCAACCCTGATGGTCTCGCGCAAGCCTTTATTATTGGTGAAGAGTTTATTGGCGACAGCAATGTGTGCTTAGTGTTGGGCGATAATATTTTCTACGGCCAAGGCTTTGGCCCCATGCTACGTAAAGCGGCGGCCAAGCCCAGTGGCGCGACGGTATTTGGTTATCAAGTGAAAGACCCGGAGCGCTTTGGTGTGGTTGAGTTCGATGAAAACCAGCGCGCTATTTCCCTTGAAGAAAAGCCACTGAAACCAAAATCACACTATGCTGTAACCGGCCTGTATTTTTACGATAACGATGTGGTGAAAATCGCCAAACACGTGCAGCCATCAGAGCGTGGCGAGTTAGAAATCACCAGCATCAACCAAGCCTATCTAGAGCGCGGCGACTTAGACGTTGAGTTGCTTGGCCGTGGCTTTGCATGGCTGGATACCGGCACACACGAAAGTTTGCTTGAAGCCGGCATGTTTGTAGAAACCATTGAAAAACGCCAAGGCTATAAAATTGCCTGCTTAGAAGAAATTGCCTTTAATAACGGCTGGTTAAGCAAAGAAGACTTACAACGCATAGGCCAGCAGCTAAGTAAAAATAGTTATGGGCAGTATTTATTAGAATTAATCCAAGAATGAAACCTATGATTCCTGTAACCAAAGCCTATCTACCCAACAAAGATAAATACAAAGCTTATGTTGACCGTATTTATGAAAGCGCTTGGCTCACGAATAATGGCAGTTTATTGCAAGAGCTAGAGCAGCGCCTAAAAGAGTATCTAGGTGTTAAGCATATAATACTGGTCGCTAATGGTTCGTTTGCTTTACAGCTTGCTTATAAAGCGCTAGAGCTAAAAGGTGAAGTCATCACCACACCATTCAGCTTTGCCGCCACCACCAGCACGTTAGTGTGGGAAGACTTAAAGCCCGTGTTTGTTGATATAGACCCTAACTCGTTCAACATTAACGCAAGCCTGATTGAAGAAAGCATAACGCCTGAAACCAGTGCCATTTTACCTGTGCACGTATTCGGTAACCCTTGTGATGTTGAAAGGATTCAGCAAATAGCAAAAGCACACAATTTAAAAGTGATTTACGACGCAGCACATGCCTTTGGATCTGAATATAAAGGAAGCAGCGTGCTCAATTATGGCGACATCAGCACGCTCAGCTTTCATGCGACCAAGCTGTTTCATACTATCGAAGGTGGCGCGGTTATTACTAACGATGACGAACTCGCAAAAAAAGTAAGGCTGATGACGAATTTTGGCATCTCTAGCCCCACCGAGATAAGTTCGGTGGGTACCAACGCCAAAATGAACGAATTTGAAGCAGCCATGGGCTTGTGTGTATTAGACGAAATAGAAGAAGTTAAGGCTGGCAGACAAAACGTTTGGCAGAAGTATCAAGCAGAGCTACCAACCGAACAGTTAACCTTCCAATCCTGGAATGAACACAGCCAAAATAACCACGCTTACGCACCGGTGTTATTTGGTTCGGAAGTTGAACTGTTAAAAGCCGAAGCTAACTTAAAAGAAAATGGCGTGTTGCCAAGGCGCTACTTTTATCCAAGTTTAGATACTTTGGAGTATTTAAATTCAAATAAAGTGTGTGCAGTCTCTAGAAGTATAGCAAGTAAAATACTATGTTTGCCTATACATCCTGGACTAAGCGGCGAAGATATAAATATAGTAGTCAACAGCATAGTAACAAATTAGAATGGGCTGCTTGACGAGAGGTTATATTTAAATGTTTAAAAAGGTTACCCGGCTCAATGATAAATATATTGGTCATCTCTGACAACGTTGAACTTGTTTCGCATATGCAGACTTTGCACAAGAAATTAAAAGGTATTGATTTTAAGATAGATTATAGATTTAGTGTGGTCAATAAAAATCCTGATGGTCTATTAAGCTTAGGTATGACATGTGTTGATGTAAAAGACACTGAGGCAGTTGCAAGTATAGTTAACAATTATGATCTTGTTATATCGGCGCATTGTAAGCAAATTTTTCCTAAAGAGCTTGTTGAAAACGTTCGGTGCATAAATATCCATCCAGGATTAAATCCTTATAATAGAGGCTGGTATCCACAGGTTTTTTCAATAATTAATAAAATGCCTATAGGTTGCACGATTCATGAAATGAACGAGCATGTAGACCATGGGGCTATTATCTATCAAAGAAGAGTTGATGTTTATTCCGATGATACAAGTCTAGAGGTTTATAATAGAGTTCAGAATGCAGAAAAAGAATTGCTAAATGAGTATTTTAAATCATTGGTTCTAGGCAGCTATAAAGCGACAAAAATGAAGGGTGACGGTAACTATAATGGAATAGAAGATTTTAATAAGCTTTGTGAATTGGATTTAAATCATTATGGAACACTTAGTGAGCATCTGGATATATTGAGAGCGTTGTCACATGGTGAGTTTTCAAATGCATATTTCACAAACTGCTCTGGTGATAAAGTCTATTTAAAATTGGATTTTATCCATAGGCGTATGAAGTGAGTCTATTGAGACATAATGTCATAGCCAGCTACGTCAGCCAGATCTACGTAGCTGGTATAGGCATTCTTATTCTGCCTTTATACATTAAATATATGGGGGCAGAAGCCTATGGTTTGGTAGGCTTTTTTACCATGCTGCAAGCATGCTTTGCGTTGCTGGATTTAGGTCTCACTCCGACCATTGCTCGTGAAACAGCTCGTTATCATGGCGGTAAAAGCTAGGCTTCCAGTGAAAACTTTAATGCCCCTTTAGATGCTAAGCTTGATTATCGACAAAGTTATTCGCAAGAAGGGATTGAGTTGTTTTGGAGCCGCTTTCTACAAAGCAGACCTGACTGCCTACTATCGTTAAAGGAAGTGTTAGAATGTTGGTGAATAAATAAAATATTTATTGAACAGCAAAATAAAATTTTTGACGTGTTTAGAAGCAATATGGGCGTATTTTTCTCAGAAAGCTCTACTAATCTTTTGATACGGTCACATTATGCTAATAGCCACAAGGGTATTATTTACGAGTTTACCCCTGACTTACTTTCTAATTCAACGACTGATAGTTTTAAAGGCTATTCATTAAAAGTAGATTATGCGAAAGACAATGAATATGAATTACTTTCTTATGCCTTAATAGGTAAGCTAAAACAAGACCAGTTTGTAACCGAACAGTTAACCAAAGCCAATGACTGGGCTTATGAAAAAGAATACCGCTTTATTGATTTAAATGGTAATGGCAATAAACCGTTTAAAAAAGATTCATTAAGATCGATTGCTTTCGGTGTAAAACACCTAAAGAAGAAATAACTAGACTACAAGAATTGTGCAAAGAAAACGGCTTTGAGCACATGACCTTTAACAGGCTAGTATTTCACTTGGAGAGTTTAAGATAACGCTGGTTAATATCTGAAACAAAACAGACCTACTATTTTAATAGCTTGTTAGTTAATAATAGCTACAAGTTATACAATAACCAACTGATTTTAAACAACCAAAAATAAAAGAAACAAATGAAAAAAATCCTTCACATTACAACTGATAATAAATTTATTAGTCATGCTTTATCAACATTCGAAAGTGTATATCCTGATAAAAATATAGTTTGGATGCTTAATGGGGTTGGAGAACCTAATGCTGTCGATGATAAGTATGATGAGTCCTTTTCTTTTTTAGATACTTTCAGGCCTTCTTTTATTAAAAAATTAAAATATTTTGATTTAGTTGTGCTTCATAATTTTGATGTTTTTTGGTTCTCATTAACCTTTTTGGCCCCTAAAGGTACTAAGTTTGCTTGGCTGGGATGGGGGTTTGATTATTATGATTATATCCACAAGAATCCAGACGATTTGTTGCTGAGTAAAACTTTAGAATTCAAACTAGAGAGCCGTAAAAAGAAACGAAAAAAAACAACCCTAAAAAAGTTAGTTAAAACTTATATTAAGTTGCTCTTGCATAACATTATTAAGCCTAATGCATTAAAACGAATTGGAAGCTTCTCTCCTGTTTTAAAAGAAGATTATGATCTGGTTGCTAACGCTAAACTTATACCTCATTTGCCGAAGTTTATGCCATGGAATTATGGCAGCTTAGAAGAAAATTTAATAAAAAATTTTATTGGCCTGCGAGTGAATGGAGAATCTATTTTAGTTGGTAATAGTGCTTCTTTTACGAATAATCATATTGATATTATTGATTTGCTCAGCAAGTTTGATTTAGCAGAAGGTGTTAATATTATTGTTCCACTAAGTTATGGCGATGAAGACTATAAAGATAAAATTACTGAGACTGGACGTTTAGTGTTAGGAACATCCTTTCAGCCTGTTGCTGACTTTATGCCTATAGATGAGTACGTTTCTTTAATAAAGCAGTGCGGCTATGTAGTGATGAATCATAAACGTCAGCAAGCTGTAGGTAATATTGTGATTATGCTGTACTTAGGTGCAAGAGTTTTCCTACGAGAAGAAAATCCTACATATACAATGCTAAAAAAAGAAGGGGCTATTGTAAACACAGTGCAGGAGCTTGAATTAAATCCTGACTTGCTTAAAACACCGCTAACTGAAGATGAAATACAGAAAAATATAGAGATTCTTTATAAGCATTGGTCTAAAGAAGCAATAAATACCAAGACTAGAAACTTAGTTGAATTTCATTTGGGTGCTTACAGTGACACCTAAAAAAATAGCCGCATTTGCACTCGGTCCTATAGGTGGAGCCTTTTTAGGTTTGATAACTCTACCTATAGTCGCTTGGCTGTTCTCGCCAGACGATATTGGTCGTTTAAGCATGATGCAAGTGACGATTAGTTTTTCCATCTTGCTATTTAGCTTAGGCCTAGATCAAGCTTATGTGCGTGAGTTTCATGAGGTTGAAAATAAGCCAGCACTGCTCAAAGCAGTATTCTTACCTGGGTTTATCTTATTGTCCTTGGCTTTGACTGTTTTATTACTATTGCCATGGTCCATATCAGGTATATTGTTTGGTATAGATTCGAGTTGGTTAACAGGGTTGTTGGTTGCTGCAATATTTTTATCGTTTTTCTCACGGTTTTTAAGCCTCATATTGCGCATGCAAGAAAAAGGTTTGGCTTTCTCTATGAGTCAGGTCTTACCGAAGCTTTTGTTTTTGATGGTTATAGCTACTTATCTTTTGTTTAGTGTCGAGGCAGTTTTTAAAAACTTAATGATTGCTAACTGGCTGTCTTTATTAGCTGTCTTCTTGGTTTACTCTTGGAATACTCGACGCGATTGGTTACCAGCATTAACGGCTAGCATCGATAGAGCTAAGCAAAAACAGATGATTCGTTTTGGTCTTCCCTTAATAGGCAGTGGTATTGCTTTTTGGGGCTTAACCGCAATGGACAAGTTTTTCTTACGAGGCTTTTCTTCATTTGAAGAACTCGGTATTTACTCAGTTTCTATCAGCTTTGCGTCAGTTGCATTGGTCTTTCAAGCTGTGTTTTCAACGGTTTGGGCACCTATTGTGTATAAGTGGGCTGCTGAAGGTATTGACCCTGATAAAATTAAAAATGTAACCGACTATTCAACATTAGCAGTGATAACAATATGGTCACTGGCGGGCATGTTCTCATGGCTCGTCAGTTTTATACTGCCTGAGCAGTATGAGCGTGTGCAGTATATTTTGCTGGCGGCTATGGCTTATCCATTGCTATATACGCTTTCAGAAGCGACAGGTGTAGGTATAGGTGTTCAGCGCAAAACTAATTTTGCCTTGCTAGCAGCTGTTGTGGCACTCGTGTTAAATGCGATTGGTAACTGGTATTTAGTACCCAAGTACGGCGCAGCCGGTGCAGCGGTTGCGTCTGCTGTTGCCTTTCTTGCGTTCTTTATTGTACGGACAGAAGCCAGCGCACGATTATGGCAAAGCTTTGAGCGGGGCAGGATGTATGTGCTGGTCGTTGTCATGGTTGTGCTGAGTGGCGTTGTTAACTTTTTACCAATGAGTTCTGTTGCTATATTTTTTATATATTTGGTGGTGCTTGTGAGTGCTGTTTTTCTGTTCAGGAAGCAGTTTTTTGAGTCATTTGAATATATTTTGAGTTTTGTAAAAAGCAGAAAGTCTGTAGATAAGCAGATTAAAGATTAATTATCTTAAGGGCCTATCAAGTAGCCACTAAAAAAACCCTTGATAGGGTGGTTTTTGCAGACTGTAAAAGTCAGTTTGAGTTTCTGATAGCTGTGAGAGAAGTAGTAAAACTATAGTGAAATCACTACAGGGAGGTAGGTATGTATGAAACATTTTTTGCGCTATCAGATTTCTGGTATGGTTTTTATTGGTTGGGTTTTAATTCTTTATATTGCTACTCATCATGGTTTTTCTACTGAGAGCTTAAAATCATTTTTTATTCAAAAATATAATTTTGCGTTAGGTGGCTTACTGACTGCATTGCCAATTGGGATTTTAATTCATCAGCTTTCTGTGCTGATAAAAAATTGGTTTATGACTTATATTAGTGATGTTTTTAGTGATTTTCCAAAAAAATACTACCTCGATAGTTTTGATGAGCCTAATAGTAAAAAGTTGAATATATTTTAGAAAGAATAAGTAATTTAAATTCTTTTTATTACGTTAGGTTTGATAATAGTTTTCTTACACTGTTATTGTTAATTATATTCTCCTGCCATTTCTTTGGTTTTAACCCACTATGTCACTGGTGTGTAATTTGGATAATGTTTTGCTTGGAGGAATAGCAGTAATTTATATATTTCAGATTCATGAAGAAATGCAGTGGTATCTTAAAAGTCTTAAAGATATTAATAAAGTAATACTGTTAGAATAAAGTTGTTATATTTTTTTGCGGTTTTTTTATTTTATAAAGTATTGACTAGTATGATAATGAATGATTTTACAGAGCTGATTTACGATCCAAGTAAACCAGGGGCATGGGGTGTAACTCGGCATCTTCAGTTTTATAACTATTTAAAAAATCATATCGCCCAGCAAGTAAAAGTATATCTACCAAGTTTGCCGATATACGTAATTGAAGAGTGTTTATCCGATATTTTTTGTAGCGAGGAGAATGATGATGATTTGCTAGAGAATGATGATGGCTATCTTGAGGGTGAGTTAGGAATTGACTCTGATCTTTATCGAAGTGTTTTTGAAGTAAGAGATGTTTTAGAAGGGCAAGAAGTGCTCTTGGAAAACATCACATTTCCACCGCAAAAAACTGGTAACGATCCCGACTACAACAAGTTATTTGAGCCCTTAACCTGTTTGGTTTTTAAAGATTGCAGTTTCTACTGCAATAATATTTCTTTTTACTATCCGCAAAATGATATTTATTTTGAAGGGTGCAGTTTTCATAAGCACTTTTACACTGATTTTAATTTTTCTTTAGTTTTAGAAGGTGCATTATTTAAAAGTTGTAATTTTCAGCAGGGCATTACTCTTAAAGGTATACCTTTTGAAGGTGGGGCTGTTTTTGAAAGCTGTACAATTTCATTATTAAAAATTGAAAATACTAAATTAAGTGTTGCTGTATTTGGTAAGGCTGGATATTACTCACCTAGCACTGCTGATGAAGTTTATATTTATAATTCCACGCTTGAAGAAGACTTTATCCTTAACCTTGCAAACCTATCAAAGATACAGTTTGTAGACAGTACGTTTAAAGGAAAAGCTAACTTAACAGCCTGTTGTATCGAAGACTTACAAGTGACAGATACGGTTTTCGAAAAAACCTTTGATTTATCAGCTTCAGTCGTTCAGCGTGTTAACTATACCGGAGTAGAATTCGAGAGTTTTGCGTTGTATGAGCGCGCTACTTTTGGTAATAAAAATTCGTTGTTAAATCACGATCAATTTGCTGAGTTTGAACGAGTGAGTTTTCACAAGACAGCTAATTTTAGAGATGCGGTTTTTTACATACCTGTTGATTTGCGTAATACGGTTTTTTTACAGACACCCACATTTTTAGGTAGTATTTTTAAAAGCGAAGCAAAGCGGCAGACAGATCGAGAAACCTTTCGCATCATCAAACAGTCATTTGTTGCAGTGAGTAATCAGATCGAAGCAGACCGTATTTATGCTTTAGAAATGGAAGCTTACCGGAGCGAACTAAAACGAAATAATGGTGATCTTTGGGATGTTTTTTTGCTGAACTTCAATGCATGCATCTCAAACCATGGGCAAAGCTATATAAGAGCTTCATGCTGGCTTTTTGTTTGCATGAGCTTAATAGCCTTTGTCTTGGCCAATGATCAGTTAGAAAACCAATGGATACCCACTTACATTTCCATGCCTTATTGGTGGCTAAGTATGACGCAGATCTTGAATGGGTTTGCATTAGGTTTCTTGCCTTTCAGCAAGCTGTATGAGGATAGGGAGCATTTAGCTTTATTTATCATGCTGGCCACCTTTGGGTTATCTGGTATTACTTGGCAGCTATTGGTGGCCTTAAGAAGACATAGTAGGAAATGAGTAATATCAATGCCTAAAACAATCTACGAAAACCTCACAAGACTTAAACACCGTTTAGGCATCCAGCCCATCAACACCGGTCAGCAATTGAATTACCGAGGCATCGTTTCCGACGACATCGAAGCCCTGCATGCAATGAGAAGTATAGAGGGCGACTGCATCAACCTAATGAGTGGCGTGGAGTTTAGCCTGACTGAGTACCGCGGCCAGACTCAAGACTATGGTAACTGTCTATCTGGCTTGGACCGTATTCAAGACGATCATAAGCTTTTTGCTGCCTTGTGCCGCTCTGTTTATTTTAAACAAGCCTTAGCAACTCACCCAGTTGTCATGCAAATGCAAGACCTTGCACTGGATTTGGATCCTAGAACGCAGTCTTTACCAGTCTGCATGAATTTAGAAGGCATAGCGCAACACTACGGGCTGGCCACTGAGTATTTAGATATCACCAATAGTTTTTCGGTGGCCAGTTTCTTTGCTACTCAGCGCTGGGATAGCAAAACGAAAAAGTTTGAACCCATGCGCGCGCAATCGAAACCCGGTGTGATTTATAAGTTTCATCCTGCTTTTTTGATGAGCCCACCAATGGGTTGCAATGAAATGCCTTATATCCCAGTGGGCTGGCAACCTTTTCCACGGCCAGAACAGCAACGCGCTAATGCAATACGGCTAAAACCCGGTGAAGACTTTACTAAATCTATGCCTGTTGTTAAGTACAGATTTCAGCACAGCCGTAATCAGTCTAAGCGCATTTATGAAGAGTTTGAGGGCGGCGACAAACTCATGCCAGCTGATGATCTTGCTAGTTTTTCTGATAGCTTAGAGGCAAGAAACTGCTTTCCTCAAAGCACGCTAGATCTAGCCTTTCAGAGCTATGGCAAACGTAAGCAGCCTCAAGATACAACCGCTAAACGCCAAAGCCTCATGGCCAAGGCCGGTATCACGCTAGAAGAGCACGACAGTTTCAAAACGCAAGAGTGGACTTTTAAGCAAGAGGCATTCGATGCGGAGATTCAACGGATGCTGAGTAAAGTACGCACAAGAATGGTTTATTATCCACCGAGCTAGTTAGGTTTTTAGATTTAATAGCGTCTGTAGGTTTATTGATATGCATCACTTATCACACATAAATATTCATAACTTTTTTCATGTAGTGACGTTAAGTTGGCTTTGAGTAATTGCACACCTATTTTTGACAGGCCCCGAAAGATAGCGTTAGCTATCGAGAGAGAGTCAGATAAATACAACAATTCCGCTGCAGCCCCCTATAAATAAGCTTAAAAAAGAAAAGCCACATTGATGGGTAGATTCTTTACTTAAAGAATAGTGAGTACAAACGCTGTACAATCCCACCTAATATTTCTATCTCCAAATATCAGAACACATTATGAAAATTGCAGTAGCAGGCACAGGTTACGTTGGTTTATCCAACGCTATGTTATTAGCCCAGCACCATGAAGTGGTTGCTGTTGATATCCTTCCAGAAAAAGTTGCTTTGTTAAATGCGAAGCAGTCACCTATTGACGATGCAGATATAGTGCATTTTTTAGTCAACAAACCGCTTAACTTTAGCGCCACTCTGGATGCGCAAACAGCCTATAGCAATGCTGACTTTGTGATTATCGCCACACCCACGGATTACGATCCGAAAACCAATTACTTCGACACCAGCAGTGTAGAAGCGGTTATAAAGCAGGTATTAGCCATTAACCCCCGAGCGGTGATGGTGATTAAATCGACCGTACCCGTTGGCTATACCGCGCAGCTTAAAAAAGCTCTAGGGAGCGACAGCATCATTTTCTCGCCAGAATTCTTACGAGAAGGCAAAGCGCTGCATGATAACCTTTATCCGTCGCGGATCATTGTTGGTGAGCAATCAGAGCGTGCGCAGACTTTCGCGAACTTGTTGCTTGAAGGCGCTATAAAGAAAGACGTTTCTCTGCTTTTTACCGACTCCACCGAAGCTGAAGCCATAAAACTCTTTTCTAACACCTATCTAGCCATGCGCGTCGCTTATTTTAATGAGCTAGACACTTACGCACAAACATACAGCTTAGATACTAAGCAAATCATTCAGGGCGTCGGGCTTGACCCACGCATTGGCGACCACTACAACAATCCATCCTTTGGCTATGGCGGTTACTGCCTGCCCAAAGACACCAAGCAACTACTGGCTAACTACGATGAAGTGCCTAGTAACTTAATCAAAGCCATTGTCGATTCTAATCGCACCCGTAAAGACTTTATTGCTGAAAGTATCTTACAGTTTATTGCTGAACTGCAGGTCATATCTGGATCTGATGTTAAGCCCGTTGTGGGTATTTACCGCTTAGTAATGAAGGCTGGTTCAGATAATTTCCGTGCTTCAGCTATCCAGGGTGTGATGAAGCGGATTAAGGCAAAAGGGATTGAAGTTGTGGTGTATGAGCCAGCGCTGAAAGAGACGCACTTTTATAACTCACTGGTTATTAACGACTTGGAGGAGTTTAAGGAAGTGAGTTGTGTGATTGTGGCAAATCGGGTTGTGGATGATCTAATAAATGTTGAAGAGAAAATATTTACTAGAGATCTATTTGGATTAGATAGTTGACTTTAAATGTGGGTTTTAAATATGAAGACTTTATATTACCAGTAGTAAGTAGTGTCGTGATTTTTTTGATATTTTAATGTGAACATATGAATTCAAGTATAGTTATTCCAGCCGTTTTTGCATTTTTTGTTTTAATTTTCCCTGCTTTTGGTGGTGGATTGAGTGAGCAACCTATACTTTTCATAGTAGTTGTTTTTTCTTTAGCGTATATCCTTATCTCTTTTGATTTTTTTTCTGGCAACGTATCTATTCCCTTTTATTTCTTCTTACTTATGGAGCTTTTTTTAATAATAGCCTGGTCTTTTGATATCTTTTATGGTATAGCAGGATTGAGTGATATTCCCAGTCTTTTTAGGGCTGCTGGCATGGCTTTTATGTACCTTTCTTTTTTTGTTTTATTTAATAGGAATAAAATAATAGCTTCAGTTTTTTTAGACTACTTTGTGGTTTTTTCTTTTTTTATTCTTTGTTTGTTTTTTATCTTATCTATGACATTTAGTGGATATCCTGATTTTGTTGCAAGGTGGTATTTCCCACAAGAAAGATTTAAAGAAAATGCGTTTTTATCTGTTTTTGCTTCTACATATTTTGCTGCATATTTTTATTATATTATATATGCTTATTCTATGTGTAGGCTTTTCTTTTTTGAGGTTAATTTTAAATGGGTATGTGTTTCTCTTGGATCTATGGTGTTTGTATTTTTATCTCAAGGTAAAACAGCGTATTTATCAGTTTTTATTACGTTTTTTTTAATCCTTTTTATACGTTCAAAAATGTTTTTTAAAATACTACTACTAGTTCTCCTTGTTTTTTCTGCCTTATTTTTTTTATATTATTTTGACTACATGCGAGAGCTATTATTGAGGAGTGATTTTTATTCATTAAAACAGTTGTCAATAATCTTGGATGGTGGCTTTGAATCCGTATCAGTAAGCGAAAGAATAGAACAAATAATTTTTTCCATTAATTCCTCGCTTGATCATTACATGCTTAGTGTTGGTTTAGGACGAGGGATATATTTAGAGTCGTTTGCTGCTTCTTATATCTATAGGTATGGGGTTTTAGGGTTTTCTGTGTATTGTTTTTTTTATATATACATTGGATTTAAGGCATATAGAGTTTTTAATAAAGGTGTTGATTTTAATGATAGATTGATAGGTGCTTTTATATTCGTTTGGGTTTTCAATCTTCCTTTTTTAATGCTTAGTAATCCAATGTTTGAGATGGGTAAGAATTCAATTTTTTCTATTTTACTAGTATCTCTATTTTTTTATAATTCAAGATATCCAAGTAGAAAACTCTTATAGAGCTATGCTTTTAACAATTCGTCACTCGGTTTTTTATTAGGCTCTATAGTTGTGTTTGTTGTGTATAAAATATTTTGGAGGATTTATGGATATTCCAGTTCTTTTGGTTTTTTTTAATAGGCCAAAAGCTATATTTTCTTTACTAAAGGTACTTTCTAAAGTTAAACCTAAAAAGGTTTACTTGTCCTGTGATGGTGCTAGAGATTGTATAGAAGATGAAAAAAAGTTAGTTGAGTCTTTACGTAAAAGAGTTATTCAGCTTATTGATTGGGATTGTGAATTGTTTTTTAGGTTTTCAGAGCATAACCTTGGGTGTAAAAAAAATGTTTCTGAGTCAGTACAATGGTTTTTTAATAATGAAGCTCAAGGTATTGTATTGGAAGATGACTGTATTCCTAGTTTAAGTTTTTTTGATTTTGCAGGAAAGATGCTTGAAAAATATAAAGATGATAAGCGTATAGGCTCGATAGCAGGTAGAAATGAAATTGCTGATATTTATGATATGAAATTTTCACATACCTTTACAAGAAAGTTTTTTTGTTGGGGGTGGGCAAGTTGGTCAGATAGGGTAGTTAATAACAATATTGAGATCGGGTATGAAAAAAAGCTACCCAAGCATATATTAGAAGCGCTGCCTTTAAATGAAAAGTTGATGCTGAGAGGGATTGTTGGTTTAATGCAGTCTTATAGTGTGAACTCTTGGGCTTATCCTTTTGATTTGTGTTTTCGAGAAAGAAATCAGCTTTGCGTTATTCCTAAGATGAATCTAATTAAAAATATTGGACTAGATGTTGAGGGTGCGCACTCAAAAGGAAAGGGTAGGGATATCCTAAGTTTAAGTGATGAGTTTTATATTGATTGCACCGAAGTTGTAGATGTAGTTAATGATAAATTATTTATGGATAAGCTTATAAGTAAAAGGTATAAAGGTTTTTTGTTTTTAGTGCTTTTTTCATTTTCACGTTACTTGTACCCAATAAAAAAAATGCTATTTAAGTAGTGGTTGTTATAATTTGTTTTTGTTTATTTAGTAAGAGCGGGAAGGTTTTAATATGAGCTTACGTTTTCTTGACTGCACACTCCGTGATGGCGGTTACTATAATAACTGGGATTTTTCCTCTGAACTCATCCAGCAATATCTAAATGCTATGCAAACCGCAGGTGTTGATATTGTCGAGCTTGGGTTGCGCTCACTAAGTAATACTAGCTTTAAAGGCGCTTGTGCTTTTACTACCGATGAGTTTATTAATAGTTTAGCTGTACCCACTGATTTAACCGTAGGTGTAATGGTTAATGCTAATGAACTTGTAGGAGAGCTACCTCTCGAAGAGGTATTAGAGATTTTATTTCCTAATATAGCAGCTAATTCGCCTGTAGATCTAGTGCGTATTGCTTGCCATGTTCATGAGTTTGAACAAGCCTTGCCAGCTGCTAACTGGCTTAAAAAGCGAGGATATAAGGTAGGCTATAATTTAATGCAGGTTGCCGATAGAACCGAAGCTGAAATTAAAGCTCTTGCTCGCCAAGCTAAAGCTTATCCAGTTGATGCGCTCTATTTTGCTGACAGCATGGGCAGTATGAATCCAGATCAAACAGCACAGATTATTCACTGGTTGCGGAGTGAGTGGCAGGGGGCTTTAGGCATTCATACACATGATAACCTCGGCTTAGCATTATCGAATACCCTGCGCGCCTTAGATGAGGGTGTATCTTGGGTGGACTCTACTGTGACTGGAATGGGGCGTGGCCCAGGTAATGCCCGTACCGAAGAGTTAGCTATTGAGCTAGCAGTAAAGCGTAATCAGAAGGTTAACCTTGTTCCTCTTATGACGTTATTGCGTCAACATTTCTCTCCAATGCAAGCCGAGTACGGTTGGGGTACTAACCCGTTCTACTATTTGGCTGGTAAGTATGGTATTCATCCCACTTATATCCAAGAGATGCTAAGTGACTCGCGCTACAGTGAAGAGGATGTGTTAGCGGTGATCGAGCACTTACGAGCAGAGGGGGGTAAGAAGTTTAGTCTGCATACTCTAGATGCGGCTCGTCATTTCTACAGCGGTGAAGCCAAAGGCAGTTGGTCACCGAAACTGGTTTTTGAAGGGCGTGATGTACTTTTATTAGGTACAGGCCCTGGTGTCGCCCAGCATCGCAAAGCACTAGAGCGCTATATTCGCAAAGCCAAACCCTTGGTACTAGCCCTGAATACCCAAGGTGCAATAGACTCAGAGTTAATTGATCTGCGTGTTGCCTGCCATCCCGTACGTCTGTTAGCAGATTGTGATGCTCATGCACAATTACCCCAGCCACTAATTACTCCTTATTCCATGTTGCCAAAAGATGTGAAAAACTCATTGGCTGATAAAAAAATACTTGATTTTGGTCTAAATGTCGAAGCAAGTAAGTTTGAGTTTTCTGATAGGTTTTGTATCGCGCCAACGTCATTAGTCGTCGCTTATGCCTTAGCTATCGTCACTAGTGGTAAAGCTAATAAAGTGTTAATGACAGGTTTTGATGGTTTCAGCTCTGATGATCCGCGTAGTAGTGAGATGCAGTTTTTGCTAGACATGTACCAAAAAAATACGAAAGCTATACCGTTGCTTGCTATTACAGCCACTCGTTATGCATTGCCAAGCGAATCGGTTTATGCGCTATAAATTAAGAGGTTTAAGTTATGCGTAGTGTTGTAGTTATTCCTGCACGTTATGGGTCTAGTCGTTATCCTGGAAAACCTTTAGTACCCTTGCTGGGCAAGCCTATGATTTTATGGGTTGCGGAGCTTTCTGCCCGAGCTGTAGGCGCTGAAAATGTTTATATTGCTACAGAGGATGAGCGTATTTCTAAAGTAGTTAAAGATGCAGGTTTTCAGGCAGTAATGACAACTGATGATGCATTAACAGGTACTGACCGCTTAGCGCAAGCCGCAACACAAATTAATTCTGATATTTATATCAATGTGCAAGGGGACGAGCCTTTAGTTAACCCAGGAGATATTCTTAAGGTTCGTGATACTAAGCTAGCTTATATGAATGAAGTGATTAATGGCTTTAGCTGGATAGGTGATGATGAAGATGCTAGCAATGTGAATATCCCTAAAGTGATTACCTCTGAAGATAATCAGTTAATTTATATGTCTCGTATTGCCTTGCCGGGCTATAAAGATAAAAAGTATGCACCCAGACGTTATAAAAAACAGGTATGTATTTATGCGTTTACTAATAAAGAACTGCAGGATTTTCTTGGTTTTGGACGTAAAAGCGAACTAGAACTGTGTGAGGATATTGAAATCCTACGCTTCTTAGAACTAGGTAAATCTATACGCTTGGTAGAAACTCACCCTGGCAGTTTGGCTGTAGATGTACCAGAAGATGTAGCCAAGGTTGAAGAAGTATTACGTCAGATAGAGCAAAGAAAGCGATGAAGTTACAAGTTTCTGATTACGCAACTCTGGTTTTTGACTGTGATGGTGTTATTTTAAATTCCAATCAAGTTAAAACTGATGCGTTTTATCAAGCAGCTTTACCCTATGGGGAAGCTGCAGCACAAGCACTGATCGATTACCACGTAGCCAATGGCGGAGTGTCTCGTTATTTGAAATTTGGCTACTTTCTTGAACAACTAGTCCCTAAGTTCGCGCCTAATGACGCTGGGCCTAGCTTGGATGAGTTACTAGAAAACTACGCTAAGGCAGTACTGCAAGGTTTGTTATCCTGTGAGGTGGCTCTAGGCTTAAAAGAACTTAGAGCAGCAACACCTAACGCCCGCTGGTTAATTGTTTCAGGTGGTGATCAAAGTGAACTCCGTAAAGTATTCGCTCAGCGTGATTTAGCTGCGCTCTTTGATTCTGGCATCTACGGTAGTCCGGATACGAAAGACGAAATTCTTTCTAGGGAGCTACAGAATGGAAACATTCAAGCTCCAGCTCTTTTTATCGGCGATAGTAAGTACGACCAGAAAGCCGCAGCTACAGCAAGGTTAGACTTTGTTTTTTTAAGCAAATGGAGTGAGGTAAAAGGTTGGAAGGAGTGGATTGCTAGAGAAAAATTGTGCACTCGTGCTTCTATCAATGCTTTAGCGGATCCCGGCATTATAAAATGAGAGATATAAATAAATATAGTGATTATATTAATGAGGTTTATTTGTATTTTGAACTTCGCAATAAAAATTTATTATCGCCCTTAAAAACTGCTGTTAATCTTGTTTTTTGGTGGTTTTTTTTTGTTCCTGTCTGTTTTTTCTTGTTTTTTATTTACTTCTTTATTTTGACATTAATTCCTAGAAGATTTAGTCACAATAAAAACTCGAAAGTTTGTATTGCTAGAACATTTGCTACTCGAAATAAATTGAGGTTTTTAGAGAAAGAGTCTGTTGTTTTTTATAAGGAGTCAGCTTTTATATTTTCTGAAGATAATAACTTATATAATTTCCATATTGGTTTCAGGTTGCGCATATTTTTATACGCTTTTAATGTTTTTGTAACTGACTCTTATAAGCTTGGTTTTGAGCTTTCTAGCCGTCTTGATGTGTGTGCTATGATAAGAGCTATTGGTTTCTATATTGTTAGGTTTCCACATAAAGTTGCTTTTCACTCATATTTTAATTTTTTTGTTAAAGTCACAAGCCCAGAGATTATAATAACTGGGAATAAAGAAGATAGGTTTGCGCTAGTAGAGCAAACAGTATCTAAAAAAAATAATGTGAAACTTATCTGCTACCCACATGGGCTTGAGTATGGAGTGACGCTACCAAGAGGTGTAGTTGGTGATAGGTTCTATTGTTACTCAGAGAAAACAGCCAGTATTTATAAGAGTATTTATAAAGCCACAGGGCAGGAGTTTATATTTGATTTCAAGGTGGTTAAAAGTCTGCTGGGTAAAAGTATTATAAAACCAGTTTCAGTTAAGCCTAAAGTTGTTTTTTTTCCTGAGTCAAGAGGTATAGATGTTAATCGTAAAATTATATCTATTTTAATGGCGTCTAAAATTAATTTTTACTTAAAGCTGCATCCGCTTGATAAATTTAATAACTATGTTGAGTGTGGTGTTGAAGAGTCTCAGTTAATTAAAGATTTTGATGATGCAATTGTTGGGAATATAGTAATCGCTCGTAAGTCTACGGTGCTATTAGAGGCAGTCTATTCAGGAAGCACGTCTTGCGCAGTTCTTTTTGATAGTCAGGATATGCAAGATTTTAAAACGCAGTTTCCCTCGTTAAGTGATGAAAGGATTATGCAAGTCAAAAATATAGCAGAGCTTCTTGAATGGTTGGTTCCTGAAGAGTCGCATCCAGAATAAGCACGAATTTAGTTAAATTGAGGGTATAAATGTTTAATAGTAAAATTCTTCTCATCACCGGCGGCACCGGCTCCTTCGGAAACGCCGTCCTTAAACGCTTTCTCGAATCCGACATCGCTGAAATTCGTATTTTCAGCCGTGACGAGAAAAAGCAAGACGATATGCGCAAGCGCTTTTCGAGTCCTAAGCTGAAGTTCTATATCGGTGATGTACGCGACTATATGAGCGTACTGAATGCGACTCGTGGTGTGGATTATATTTTCCATGCAGCTGCATTAAAGCAAGTGCCTTCCTGCGAGTTTCACCCGATGGAAGCCGTTAAGACTAATATTCTTGGAACTGAGAATGTCTTAGAAGCCGCGATCCAGAACGAAGTGAAGCGTGTGGTCTGTCTGAGCACTGATAAAGCTGTCTACCCAATTAATGCGATGGGTATTTCTAAAGCCATGATGGAAAAAGTCATGGTGGCGAAGTCACGTAACGTCGATGAGAAAAAGACCGTTATTTGCGGTACGCGCTATGGCAACGTCATGGCCTCACGCGGATCGGTTATTCCTTTATTTGTTGAGCAAATTCGTGCTGATCAGCCGTTGACCATTACTGATCCGAACATGACACGTTTTATGATGACGCTCGCGGATGCGGTTGATCTGGTGTTGTATGCCTTTGAGCATGGCAATAACGGCGATATGTTCGTACAGAAAGCACCAGCGGCAACGGTAGAAACCTTGGCGCGTGCATTGACTGAGATTGTCGGTAAGCCAGAGCATCCGATTAACATTATCGGTACGCGTCATGGTGAAAAACTCTACGAAGCTTTATTGAGCCGTGAAGAAATGCTCTGTGCGCAAGATATGGGTGAGTACTACCGTGTACCGCCAGATTTACGTGATTTAAACTACGCAAAATATGTAGACGAAGGACAAAAAGATTTGTCGAAAGTCGAAGATTACAACTCGCACAATACTGAGCGCTTAGATGTAGCAGGCATGCACAAGCTGTTAATGAAACTCACCTTTATGCCTGCTATCCAGCGTGGCGAAAATATTGCAGCTGAGGAGTAAGGCATGCGGGTTTTAATTACGGGTGCGAATGGTTTTGTCGGTAGAAACCTACAGTTGCATTTAGCCGAGCGCAGCGATGCTGAAGTGTTGTGCTTTACGCGTGAGCATACCCAGGCTAACTTGCAGCAGTTCGTGGCTGAGGCTGATCTGGTGTTTCATTTGGCCGGTGTCAATCGCCCGCAAGACCCAGCAGAGTTTCAGCAGGGTAATATTGACTTAACCCAAGCGTTATGCGATGCATTGCAACAAGCGGGCAAAGCCATTCCTGTGGTGTACAGTTCGTCGATTCAAGCCGAGGCAGATAATCCTTACGGTGCGAGTAAGCGTGGGGCAGAAGATGCGTTGTTAGCTTTTGCTAAAAGCACGGGTGCGCCGGTGTTTATTTACCGTTTACCAAATGTGTTTGGTAAGTGGGCGCGTCCTAATTACAACTCTGCTGTGGCAACCTTCTGTCATAATATTTCTCAAGGCTTACCAATTCAGATCAACGATCCAAGTGCCCAAGTCAACTTGGTGTATATCGATGATGTTGTGGAGTCGTTCTTAGCGGTACTGGATGGCACTTTAACGCAGTCGGGTTTTGTTGAGATTAAGCAGCAGTACCAGGTCACTGTGGGTGAGCTTGCAGAGCAGATTCAAGCCTTTAAAGACAGTCGCGATAGCTTGATTACTGAGAATGTCGGCACCGGTTTAGTGCGTGCTTTGTATTCCACCTACGTCAGTTACTTAAAACCTGAGCAGTTTAGCTATCAAGTCCCGCAGCACGGTGATGAGCGTGGTGTGTTTGTCGAAATGCTCAAAACCAAAGACGCTGGGCAGTTCTCGTTTTTTACCGCGCACTCAGGTATCACCCGTGGCGGGCATTACCATCACTCCAAAACAGAGAAGTTCTTAGTGATTAAGGGTAAAGCTTGTTTTCGCTTTCGTCACATGATGACAGGTGAGTTTTACGAGTTGCATACTAGTGGTGAACAGCCTGAAATTGTCGAAACTGTTACCGGCTGGACTCACGATATTACTAACGTGGGTGACGATGAAATGGTCGTTATGTTGTGGGCGAATGAAATATTCGACCGTGAAAAGCCTGATACCTACGCTAAGCCAGTGGGTACTGAAGCTTAATATCTGCATAAATTTGTGAGTTTTTTATGAGCATTAAAAAATTAAAAGTCGTGACCGTTGTTGGTACACGCCCTGAGATCATTCGTTTATCACGCGTGATGGCTAAGTTAGATGAGTATTGCGAACATATTTTGGTACACACAGGCCAAAACTATGATTACGAGTTAAACCAAATCTTCTTTGAGGATTTAGGTATTCGCAAGCCTGACCATTTTTTAAATGCAGCAGGGCAGAGCGGTGCGGAAACCATTGGTAATGTGATTATTGCTGTGGATAAAGTGCTGGCTGAGGTGCAACCAGAAGCGTTACTGGTGCTGGGTGATACCAACAGCTGTATGGCCGTGATCCCTGCTAAGCGTCGCAAGATCCCAACCTTCCACATGGAAGCCGGTAACCGTTGTTTTGATATGCGCGTACCAGAAGAGATCAATCGCCGTATCGTTGACCACACTGCCGATATCAACCTGACCTACAGCACCATTGCTCGTGATTATTTGTTACGTGAAGGTTTATCGCCGGACATGGTGATTAAAACCGGTAGCCCAATGTTTGAAGTGCTCAATTATTACCGCGAAGGCATTGAGCAGTCTGATGTGCTGCAGCGTTTAGGTTTGCAAGAAAATAAGTTCTTTATTGTCAGCGCACACCGTGAAGAGAATGTTGATTCTGATAAGAACTTCCTCAAGCTGGTTGATATGCTTAATACAGTGGCTGCGCATTATGATTACCCAGTAATTGTCTCTACCCACCCGCGTACACAAAAGCGTGTCGATGCTATGGGTATTGAGTTTCATGCCAATGTGCGTCTGCTCAAGCCAATGGGTTTTAAAGACTACAACAAGCTGCAGTTATCCGCTAAAGCGTCATTGTCGGATAGCGGCACGATTAACGAAGAATCATCCATTCTGAACTTCCCAGCCCTGAACTTGCGTGAAGCACACGAGCGTCCAGAGGGTATGGAAGAAGCTTCAGTGATGATGGTTGGCTTAGAGGCTGATCGCGTTATGCAGGCTTTACAAGTGCTTGAAAGCCAGTTGCAGGGTACAGAGCGCACGCTGCGTTTAGTCGCCGATTACAGCATGCCTAACGTGTCGGATAAGGTTGTGCGTATTGTGCATAGCTATCGTGACTATGTGATGCGTAATGTGTGGAAGCAGTATTAATGAAGCAGCGCAAAGAGAAACTTCTGATTATTAATCGCAGTTTCTGGCCGATTTATCCGGTTATCGGCGAGGCGTTATTGCGCTTTGCTGAGCGACAAGCCGAAGATCACGAGGTTGGCGTGGTATTACAAGACCATGCTGGTATACGCCAACAGCTGACTGAGCATAATCGTGGGCAAGGGGTGAAGTTTTTTCCTTGTAAAGCGTGGTCAATTTCTGGAAGCGGTATTTTTCGGCGCATAATTGATGCTGTTTTTTTTATGTGTTGGGTGCTCATAGTTCTGCTGTGGCAGCGTCCGACAAAAGTTTATGTATCTACTGACCCGCCGGTTATCGTGCCATTTATTGTGATGCTCTATAGCAAGCTGTTTGGTGCCAGCTATGTGTATCACTTGCAAGATATTCATCCGGAAGCTGCAAACGTAGTTATTCCAGTTAATCCTCTGATGTATCGTTTTTTTCGGTGGCTAGACTCAGTGACTATGCGTCAGGCGAGTTTGCTGATCACTATTACTGAAGAGATGGCTTGCGAGATTAAAGATCGCTCTAGTACGCAAGCACCAGTAAAAATACTAGCGAACCCTTCAGTGGCGTTCGAAGGCATTACTGTTGCCGATAAGCAGGTTGGTTTTACTTTTTGCGGTAATGCTGGGCGTTTGCAACGTATACCTTTATTGATCGATGCTATTTCAGCTTACTGCGATCAAGGCGGCAGCTTACCTTTTGTGTTTGCTGGCGGTGGTGTGTATTCGGGAGCATTGAAAGGGTTAGCTGCTAAGTATTCGAATGTGACTTATAAGGGGCTTATTAGCCCGACTGAAGCTGCGCAGTTAAATGCTAATTATCAGTGGGCTTTGCTGCCGATTGAAGATGAAGTGACTCGTTATGCATTTCCTAGCAAATCTTCTTCTTATGTTTACTCCGGTGCGTTTATTGTTGCGGTTTGTGGCAGTCAAACAAGTGTTGCGCAGTGGGTTGCAGAGCATCAGTTAGGTGAGGTCGTACCACCTAACGTTGCGAGTCTGATTGAGTTCTTTTTTGCAGTAGAAAAAAATCAGATTGATATATCTAGCTTTGATACAGATCGTAGCCAGCTTAAAGACTCGTTAAGTTTTGAGGTGTTTTTGACTAAGCTGACAGCGCTAGTGATTGGGAAGTGAGTTTTGTTGTTTGGCTAGTCTGTAATATAAGGCGTTACAGTTTAATTTAAGTGGATTGCTTCACTGCGTTCGAACAAAACAGAACAGCGTCACTGCGAGGAATGTAGCGAAGTGGCAGTCCACAGGCTGCAGCTGCTTAGCATATTGCATTAATGGAGTTTTTAATTTTGATCACCCCTTGGCTCAACGCCTTCTACGACCTAAAACCCAACGCATCTATTCCCGCCCAGCGCATCACCTTCGGCACCTCCGGCCATCGCGGTTCTTCTTTAACCGCTAGCTTTAACGAATTACACATCCTCGCCATTGCCCAAGCTGTGGTGGATTACCGTCAGCAGGCGGGGATTTGTGGGCCGTTGTTTTTGGGTTTAGATACGCATGCTTTATCACTCCCAGCATGGGAGGCGGTATTGCAGGTGTTGCTGGCCAATCAGGTGGCGGTGCGTGTGGCGCAGGATGATGGCGTGACGGCGACGCCTTTGGTCAGTCGGGCGATTTTGCGTTATAACGCGCAGTGCTCGGCGGGTTTGGCCGATGGTTTGATTATTACCCCATCGCATAATCCACCAGAAGATGGTGGCATTAAATACAACACCCCTGATGGTGGGCCGGCTGATAGCGATGCCACGACTTGGATTGAGGCGCGGGCTAATCAGTATCTACAAGAGGGCTGTGCTGCAGTGCAGCGGGTCAGTCTGGCGGATGCTTTGGCACAGGTTGAGCAGTACGATTATGTTGCGCGTTATATTGCTGAGCTTGAGCAGGTGGTGGATCTAGCGGCGATTCGTCAGTCGGGCCTGAAGCTTGGGGTTGATCCCATGGGCGGTACGGCGTTGGCGGTGTGGCAGGCGTTGGCTGTGGATGCAGCGCTGAATATTACTGTAGTCAATAGCAGCCAAGACCCAGCGTTTGCCTTTATGCCGCCGGATCATGATGGGCGTATTCGCATGGATTGTTCCAGCCCTGCGGCCATGGCTAATTTGCTGAAGATCCGTGAGCAGTTTGATTTGTCCTTTGCCAATGATCCCGATGCGGATCGGCATGGCATTGTTGATGCGGCGGGCTTGATGAATCCCAATCACTTTTTGTGCGTGTGTGTGGATTACTTGTTAACCCATCGGCCACAGTGGTCGGCAGCGCTAAAGATTGGCAAAACCTTGGTGACTTCATCGCTGATGGATCGCATTGTTGCTGCCCATGGTCGTGAACTCTATGAAGTGCCGGTGGGCTTTAAGTGGTTTGTTGAGGGTTTGCATAAGCGTGAACTGGCGTTTGCCGGTGAAGAGAGTGCAGGGGCGACCTTGTTAACTTTTGCCGGTGAGACTTGGACCACGGATAAAGATGGGATTGTGCTGTGTTTATTGGCTGCGGAGATTACCGCGGTGACCGGTTTAACCCCATCGCAGTATTACGCCAAGCTCACTGCGCAGCATGGTACGCCTTATTATCGTCGTATTGATGCTGCGGCCACGGCTGAGCAGAAGGCTGCATTTAAGGCTTTGACCGCAGCACATATTGTCGCCACTGAGTTGGCCGGTGAGGCGATTACCGCGGTGTTGCTCAATGCGCCGGGTAATGGCGCGGCGATTGGTGGGATTAAGGTGTGTACTGCCAATGGCTGGTTTGCGGCGCGGTCCAGCGGCACTGAGGCGCTGTATAAAATATATGCTGAGAGCTTTATCAGTGAAGCGCATTTGCAGTTGCTGATTGATGAGGCGCAGGGGTTGTTGGCAGGGGTGTTGTAGGGGGCGCTTACAGCGCCCATGTCGGGCTAAAGCCGCGACCTACAGTAGAGCAGCGCGTAATGCGGTTTTGTAGACGGACAAAGGGCAACGCTGAATCTTGTAAGTCGGTCTTCAGGCCGACAAATGTGATGCGATTTTGTAGGTCGGTCTTTAGGCCGACAGGTGTTTCAAGCCCACGCCAATGTTATGGTTCGCGGTACTTTTGGGGCGCTTACAGCGCCCATGTCGGCCTAAAGGCGCGACCTACAGTATTGTCTCTGCGAGGAGCGTAGCGACGTTGCAGTCCACATGACAGGAATTGCTATCAAGTGCACTTTATAATAGAGTAGGTTTAATCTAAATTATACTTAGTGATAGACCGGTGGCTACTCTAAATCTTGCTACATTACAAAAAATTTCTACACAAATTCTTGCGCGTGATGTGCCTTTGTATAAAAGGTACCTTTATCACCAGGTGGACTTTAACGCTCGTTTATTAGGCATTAAAGGTGCGCGTGGTGCGGGTAAAAGTACAATTTTACTGCAGTATGCTAAGTCGCTAAATTTAGCGGCTACTCAGGTTTTGTATGTGACCTGTGACCACCCTGCGATGGTTGGGGTGAGTCTGTATGATCTGGCCGAGGCGTTTTATGCGCGTGGTGGCAGGTTATTATTGGTGGATGAAATTCATAAGGCTGATAACTTTTCGCAAGAACTTAAAGCTGTTTACGATGTGTTTGATTTGCAACTGCTGTTCAGCGGTTCTAGCGCGTTGCAAATTGAACATGCCAGCGCCGATTTATCGCGGCGGGCGGTGGTGCATCGCTTAGGTGTATTGTCGTTTCGTGAGTTTTGTGAATTAGAGCTTGGGCAAACCTTGCCCAGTTTTTCTTTAGCCGAGGTACTGTCCTTACATGAAGATATTGCTGCGCAACTCTTGCAACATTTTCGACCGCTAGAGCAGTTTGCTAAATACCTGCGTTATGGTTGCTATCCTTTTTATCAAGAGTCTTTAGCTGATTATCCTTCTAAGCTGTTGGAGGTGGTTAATTTAACCATTGATTCAGATTTAAGCCGTATTTACCGTATTGATCCGTCTAAGCTGGATAAGCTTAAAAAGATTTTATATATGCTGTGTAGCACTCATCCGTACGAATTAAATGTGTCTAAATTAAGTGCGGCAGCGGGTGTGTCTTGGCCGACTTTGCAGAAATATTTACAGCACATGGATGCCGGTAGTTTGATTCATGTGGTGCGTGGCGGTGTTGGTATGAGGGCGGTCAATAAGCCCGATAAGTTGTTGCTAGATAACCCTAATTTATTTCAGGTACTGTGCGGCGGTAGTAATCTTGATTCTGTGCGTGAGAGTTTTTTTGTTTCGCAATTGGGGCTCAAGCATCAGGTGCATTACCACGATCGCGGTGACTTTGTGGTGGATGATGAATGGGCGTTTGAAGTGGGTGGGGCAAGTAAAACCAGTGCACAGCTGCAGGGCGGTAAAGGCTTTGTTGCAGCCGATGATATTGAGGTGGGCTTCGAGAACAAAATCCCCTTGTGGTTGTTTGGGTTTTTGTATTAGGTATCGCCCCTGTCTCTGCGAGGCCTTAGGCCGCGGCAGTCCATGGTTGGACACCGTGTGGTTTGCGAGGTGGATTGCTTCGCTGCGCTCGCAAAGACGCGCTTCTGTCTCTGCGAGGCCTTTAGGCCGTGGCAGTCCACGGTTGGACACCGTGTGGTTTGCGAGGTGGATTGCTTCACTTCGTTCGCAAAGACGCGCTTCTGTCTCTGCGAGGCCGTAGGCCGTGGCAGTCCACGGTTGGGCACCGCGCGGTTTGAGAGGTGGATTGCTTCACTTCGTTCGCAAAAACGGGGTGGGGCTTGCTTTTAATTAACCGGGCTGTGCGCGTTTAATGACGCCCATTTGCATGCCAAACAAGTTAAAAACACTGTTTAAAGTCTGCAAGGTTGGATTGCCTTCATTGTGTTCAATTTGACGCAAGGCTCGCAAAGAGATTTTGCACATGCGCGCAAATTGCGCTTGGCCTAAGCCGGTAACGTCTTTACGTAATCTGTATACCGCCTCACCAATACTGATCTTACCCTGTGCGAGTTGTTCGCCTAATTCATCTAAGTAACGCTGCCGCTCAAAAACATCCATTAACATAGCCCCCACCTAGTAAATTGGTGTTGTAATCCTTGCTGTGGGTTGGCAACGCTCAGTAGAGCAGCATCATGCCATTGACCTTCGACATAGAGCTGTAGAGTTAATGCATTCATGGATGTACCACCAGGCAATATAATGCTGAAAATCTTATCACACAGCTTGGAAATGGCAATATAATGCCTAAAATCCATGTGGGTAAGAATATGTTGGCATTATAATGCCTTTTTTGTCGCTGGAAGACTGGCCCCGCGTGGTTTGAGAGGTGGATTGCTTCGCTGCGCTCGCAATGAACTGTGCTTTATTTCAAGCAAAGACTGGGGAATGGGCGTAAAGGCAGTGAGGCGTCTTGATGTGATGTAAGGCTATGAAAACTATGATCTTCAGGAAGAAGATCCTTATCTGCTTAGTGGTTCTACATGTCTGATAAATCGTTTGGGCATTACGGATACCCAAGCGCTGAATGAGGCTGAAGCCGCTATTAGCGAAGTGGCTTTTGCGGAGTTGATAGCGAACTCAATTATCAAAAGACGTTTTAAGTCAGGTCTTGAGTTGTTTCACAGTCATTATAAGCAAGCGGTGAATCAGTGGCTGCTGTATGATAACTCCACTGAAACCAAGGTGTTATTAGAGCGAGGTGACAACTTATGAGCTCTCAAGTTGATTTAAACTTAGATTTTGAGCGTGAAGTGTCTGCTGCCTTATTACGTGCAGCCGAACTTGCACGAGATGAGGCGATTAAAACTAATACGGGGATTGTTGTGTCCCAGGATGGCAAAGTTATAACTATAACTGCGGAACAATTACGCGAAAAGAGAAAGAGTCAGTCTAGGGCTAGGTAAAATAGAGTTACTACGAGTTATAAGGGCATCTGCGAGGCCTGCGCAACTGTCTCTGCGAGGCCGTAGGTTGATATGCGTCTCTGCGAGGAGCGTAGCGACGTGGCAGTCCATGGTTCTAGTACTCGGCCGTGGTAGTCCACTAGGGCTTGGCATTAAACAACGCTTGCCAAGTTTTGGGCCCGACTATGCCGTCGATTTTTAGTGGCGTATCAGAGAGCTGGCTGTTGGCTTGAAACCATTTAACCGCGTGCTCGGTTTTAGCACCGAAGTAGTTGTCTATTTTGAGCGCAGGTTGATAGCCGAGGGCATTTAAGCGTTGTTGAATGTGTTTTACGCTGCTGTGTTGTTGTTGGCTGCGTTGCATCAACTGCCCAGGGTAAGGGCGGGGCGTTCTTATAATCGGTGCGAGTTGTGCATCTGCTTGAGTTGCGGGGGCCGGTTGCATAAGGGCAAAGGCATCCAATTGTTTAAGCAGCACCGCTGCACCACATTGTTTTGAAACCAAATTGGCATCAAATCGGCCATCTGCAGCATACTTGCCGCGCTGATAATGCTGCGAAAAAGACCATAAATAAGGTGACAATACCTGCGGATGATAACGGCGATAACCCCAGCCGTTATAGGCTTCGAGCTTAAATAACGTGCCGGCGATGCTCCAGTCACGCCATTTGCCAAGACCGCTGTAATGCAATGCATCCACAGCCGAGGCTTCCCAAGTGAAAGGCGGTCGCGTCAGTGGGCGGTGCGCAGGAACATTAACCGTGCGGCTGTGCAGTGGATCGCCGTTGTGTAGGTGTCGATCAAAACGCTGACTGGACTCCAGCGCATGAATCACCGCAATCACTGCCCAAGGTACCTGTGTTTTGTCGGCGACTTGTGCGTAGCGGCTGTGTTGCTGGCGTAGTTGTGCAGTTAAACGCACCACCGCAGCTTGGTGCTGCGGCTGGACCGTGCAGGTGGCAAACAGTTGTTGGTACACCGCAGCTAATCTGCGGGTGAGACGAATGGGGTTGTTCATAACCAGCGCATCCTTAGCAATCAACCTGACTCTAAGCAGTGTTTTAAAGTAAGCTTATAGTTTTTTTAGCGATATATATGTGACCGGTTTGGGCTTTTGGCTGGAACGGTAAAGAGTTAAGGGTAGTGGTTTAATTTGCAGGGATTTGTATATGAGTTCTAAACAACAGCGTGTGCTGCTGACTGGTGCAACAGGCTTCGTAGGCAGTGCTGTGCAGCAGCGCATTATTACCGACGAGCAGTATGCTTTAACCATTGCTGTGCGCCGACCTGTGGCTGCGCCAAGTGCTGTAAGCGTGGTACAAGTGCCAGAGCTAACTGCGCATACGGATTGGCGTGAGGCATTACAAGGCGTCGATGTAGTGGTTCACTCTGCTGCCCGTGTGCATGTGATGAATGAGACCTCGGCTGATCCTTTGGCTGAGTTTCGTAAAGTGAATGTTGAAGGTACTTTAGCTCTAGCGCGCCAAGCTGCGTCTGCTGGAGTGCAGCGTTTTGTATTTGTTAGTTCGATTAAAGTGAATGGCGAAGGTACTGAGCTGGGGCAGCCGTATAGCGCTGATACGTTAGCGAATCCTAGCGATCCTTACGGTGTGTCGAAATATGAAGCTGAGCAGGCGCTGTTAGCCTTAGCGCAAGAAACGGGTTTAGAAGTGGCAATTATTCGCCCGGTTCTGGTCTATGGCCCTGGTGTGAAAGCCAATTTTCGCAGCATGATGAAGTGGGTGCAGCGTGGTGTACCTCTGCCTCTTGGTGCTATTCATAACAAGCGCAGTTTGGTTGCGTTGGATAATTTGGTTGACTTGATTTTGACCTGCGCAAAACATCCAGCGGCTATTAATCAGGTATTTTTAGCCAGTGATGGGGAAGACTTATCGACGACCCAAATGTTGCAGCATTTAGGCGTTGCGTTAGATAAGAAAGCGCGTTTAGTGCCTGTGCCTATGAGCTGGTTAAATTTAGGATTTACGCTACTGGGTAAAAAGAGTTTTACCCAGCGTCTGTGTGGATCATTGCAAGTTGATATCAGTAAAAACCAGCAGCTATTGGGCTGGACTCCTCCCATGTCGGTTAACGATGCCATGCGCAAAACTGCAGCGGCGTATTTGGCAGAGTCTTAGGATTGGGTTTGAGTGTATGACAAAGACATTATTAATATTGGGTGCGGGCGGGCACGGTAAAGCCGTTGCTGAGTCTGCTTTGTTATCTGGCCAGTGGCAGCGGATCTTATTTGTTGATGATCGCTGGCCGACCTTGCAAGAGTCCTTTGGTTTGCCTGTGGTCACTGATGTTGCTGGTTTGGCGGCATTTGTTGATAAAGCGCAAGGCGCGATTGCGGCTGTCGGTAACAATCAAGTGCGTGCAAAGTGGTGTACAGCCATTGAGCAGGCGGGCATTGATCTGGTCTCTGTGGTGCATCCGCGTGCCTACGTCAGTGCTTCAGTTGCTTTAGGTGCAGGTACTGCGGTGATGGCCTTGGCAATGGTTGGCGCTGACGCCAAAGTTGGCCGCGGAGCCATTATTAATGCCAATGCTACGCTGGATCATGACGCCGTTTTAGGCGACTTTGCCCACTTAGGCGTGGGTGTGCAGATAGCCGGCGGTGTTCGGGTTGGCGCACGAGCTTGGCTGCAAGCGGGTTGCAGTGCGGGGTATCATGTTGTGGTGCCAGAAGACGAAAATATACCAGCGGGTGCGGCGTTGCGTGCGGAATAAATATTTTTATTTAGGGTATAGGGACTTACCATAATGGTAAAAAATGTTATTCTTAGTCGGGAGTTGCGGCCTGAAGTCACATTAGCTACTGGTTCCTCGAGAAATATTGATGCTGGCCCTTTATATTCAATGGATGAGTGGAATGAAGCAGCAGGTAAGTTTTTTCCTACAGAATATTATTTGAAGTTCGCAATAGGAAAAACAGGACTGATGTTACTGGTTGTATCCTGTCATCTATGAAGGAGTCAAAAATGACAACTGATAAGAAAGTGTCGCCAATATGTCCGCTATGCGAGCAGGGCGTTTTAACTGAGCAAGAAACAAGTGAGTTGACTGTCTATAAAGGCGTTGAACGTATGTTGCCATTGCATTTTGCCTGCTGTTCAGAGTGTGGTACTGAGCAGGCAGAGGCTAAGCACATCCGAGCTAATAAGCGTGCTATGCAGGCTTTTAAAAAAGAAGTGGATGGTTTGCTAACAGGTGTGCAAATGCGTGAACTGCGTGAGTCTTTAGGTTTGACTCAAGGTCAAGCTGCAGAAGTGTTTGGTGGTGGGCCTGTAGCTTTTAGTAAATATGAGTCGGATGATGTGGCCCAATCAGAAGGGATGGATAAATTGTTGCGTGTTGCCCAAGCTGTGCCTGCGGCGTTTGCGTGGCTGAAGCAGCATGCTGGGTTTGCAGCCGATCAAGCAGCGTTATCAAAAGAGTCTATGGTGCTTCCTTTGGCTGCTGTCGGAGTGAAGCGCTGCGCACAGCCACAGAAGTTTGCAGATTTTCAACTACAAACCCCTATGCGTGAGCAGTTAGTCATTGGTACGGCATACTTTACTGGTGCTGCGCAAAGTCAGTGGGTTCATTAACATGAGTATTCAATTATCACCTTTACAGCTGATGCAGATGACGTTTACTAAAACGCAGGTTGAAGTATTTGAAACTGTTGAGGATGCTGGTGAGTTTTGGGCACCACAGTTTGATTTTGAAGGCGTAAACTTACTTGTCGAAAACACCATAGGTCAACAGGAAAACAATACGACTGACTTTATGGTCGCGCTGCGTGTTGCAGTGTTAAATGAGGCTGATGCAGTCAAAAAAGCACCTTACACCTTTGATATTGCTGTGCAGGGCGTGTTTAAGCTCGCAGAGAGTTTTACTTGTGAAGATCGGCGCGACTTAGTTCGAGTGAACGGCTCGGCTATGTTGTATGGTGCTATTCGCGATATGTTGCAGCAAATCACCGCACGCTCGATGTACGGTACATTGCTACTGCCAACACTGCACTTTTTACCAGAAAGTACAGACAGCAAAAAACTATAATATTTATCTTCTAAAACTATGGAATACTCAATGAGTAACGGACTGATAATTGCGGCTGTATTTATCGCTGCATTTGTATTGACTTGGGTTTTACGCCGCTATGCTTTGGCCAGCAGCTTGATGGATATTCCCAACGAACGCAGCTCACATTCAGTGCCTACGCCGCGCGGTGGTGGGGTGGCGATTGTGTTGAGCTTTCTTGCTGTGTTGCCACTGCTGGGCGTTATGCAGTGGCTGCCTTGGTCTGCTGTAATCGCCACTGTTGGCGCAGGAGCGGCTGTGGCTGTGCTGGGTTTCTTAGATGACCATGGTCATATTGCTGCACGCTGGCGTTTACTCGGTCATTTCTCTGCTGCGGCTTGGGCTTTGTATTGGTTAGGTGGTTTGCCGCCACTGTTGGTGTTTGGTTATACCTTTGATTTGGGCATCTTTGGCAGCATCTTGGCTGCGGTTTATATTGTTTGGCTGCTTAATCTGTATAATTTTATGGACGGCATTGATGGCATTGCCAGCGTTGAAGCCATTTGTGTGTGCCTCGGTGGCGCGCTTTTGTATGCGCTGCTGGGTGCTTCGGTTTTAGCTCTGCTGCCATTGTTATTGGCTGCTGCTGTGGCGGGTTTTTTATGCTGGAACTTTCCCCCAGCCAGAATTTTTATGGGCGATGCCGGTAGTGGTTTTTTAGGCTTGATTTTGGCGGTGCTGTCGTTACAGGCGGCTTGGTTTAAAGCTGAGCTGCTGTGGAGTTGGGTGATTTTATTGGGTGTGTTTGTGGTGGATGCGACCTTTACTCTGCTGCGTCGTTTATTGCGCGGCGATAAAGTCTATGAAGCGCACCGCAGCCATGCCTATCAATATGCATCGCGTCAGTTTGGCGCACATCGCTCGGTAACTTTGGCGGTGCTACTGATTAACCTAGTGTGGCTGTTACCGCTGGCGCTAGCAGTGGGCTTGGGTTATCTCGATGGCTTGCTGGGCGTGTTGATTGCTTATGTACCGCTGCTGCTACTTGCCATCAAGTTTAAAGCAGGGCAGTTAGAAAAGGCTGGGCTGTGAGCCTAGCTGGGTTGTTTGTATGTTGCTGACCATTTACTAGATCTAAAGGGACACAGATGAATCCAAGAGAGTGGCTATTAAACCTGCCGCGCCGTTATAAGCGTTTATTACAAGTCTTTGCCGATGTTATTTTGGTGTGGCTGTCTTTGTGGTTGGCCTTTATTGTGCGCTTGGGGTTCGATCATGGCGTTGACCTGTTAGGCGAGCAGCGTTGGCTGTTTATGGTTGCGCCAGTGATTGCGATACCGCTGTTTGTGCGCTTTGGTATGTACCGCGCGGTGATGCGCTATGTGGGCAAGGAAGTGTTGGTCGCTATTGTCCAAGCAGTCACGGTCTCGGCGTTGGTTTTTGCGTTGGCTATTTATTGGTTTCAAGCAGATACCGTAGCAGTGCCGCGTTCGTTGGTGATCAACTACTGGTGGCTGAGTATTCTCACCTTGGGTGGTTTGCGCTTGGTAATGCGCCAGTATTTCTTAGGTGACTGGCTCGAAGCGGTGCCGAGTGTGCCCTTTATGAAGCAGCCTGATCATTTGCCCCGTGTCGCAATTTACGGTGCTGGTTCGGCGGGAAATCAGCTGGTTGCTGCTTTGCGGATGGGTAAGTCAATGCGTCCTGTGGCGTTTATTGATGATGACGATGCCATTGCGACCCGTACCATTGCAGGCTTAAAGGTATACAAACCTAAGCACATTCAGCAAATGATTGATGTGACTGGCGCGACCCAAGTGCTATTGGCGATGCCTTCGGCGACACGTGCTCGGCGTCGTGAAGTGTTGGCAGCGTTAGAGCCTTTTGCCCTGCATGTGCGCAGTATTCCTGGCTTTATGGACTTGGCCAGCGGCCGAGTGAAGGTGCAAGACCTGCAAGAAGTGGATATTGCTGATTTGCTGGGGCGTGATCCAGTTGCGCCACAGATGGAGCTGTTTGAGCGCTGCATTGATGGCAAAGTGGTGATGGTCACTGGTGCGGGCGGCTCGATTGGTTCGGAGTTGTGTCGGCAGATTTTAGCCAGCGGGGCGACCACTTTAATTTTGTTTGAGCACAGTGAGTTTAATCTTTACAGCATTCAGCAGGAGCTCAACAGCCGGATAGCGCAGGAAGCATTGCGAGTGCGCTTGATTCCGATTTTAGGCTCTATCCGTAACTTACCGCGCCTGCGTGAGGTGATGACGACTTGGAAGGTGGACACTGTTTACCATGCGGCGGCATATAAGCATGTGCCGATGGTGGAGCACAACACTGCGGAAGGTATTCTGAATAATGTCATTGGCACGTTAAATACCGCGCAGGCAGCGATTATGACTGAAGTGGAGCACTTTGTCTTGATCTCCACGGACAAGGCCGTGCGCCCCACCAATATTATGGGCAGCACTAAGCGCTTGGCGGAAATGGTCTTGCAGGCGCTGAGTAAAGAGCTGTCCACGCGTATATTTATGGATGCTGCCGATGAGCAAAGCTATGTCAATAACACCCGTTTTACTATGGTGCGTTTTGGTAATGTGCTGGGCTCGTCTGGTTCGGTGATACCGCTGTTTCGTGAGCAGATTAAGCGTGGTGGTCCGGTCACTGTAACCCATCCAAAGATGACCCGTTATTTTATGACCATCCCAGAAGCCTCGCAGTTAGTGATTCAAGCCGGTGCCATGGGGCAGGGCGGTGATGTGTTTGTTTTGGATATGGGGGAGCCGGTTAAAATCGTTGAACTGGCGGAGAAAATGATCAATCTGACCGGTTTAACGGTACGCAGTGAAAGTAATCCAAGTGGCGAGATTGCCATTGAGTTCAGCGGCCTGCGTCCAGGTGAAAAACTCTACGAAGAGTTGCTGATTGGCGATAATGTCTCGCCAACTGAACACGCGATGATCATGCGTGCTGATGAAGAGTTTTTGCCATGGTCTGAGTTGTCAGTGGTGCTGCACGAGTTGCTAGATGCCACCGAGCAAGGCGATTGCCTCATGATCCGCCAGCTTCTACGCCAAACCGTCGATGGCTACGTACCGCAAGGCGAGGTGGTGGATTTGGTGTTTAATCAAAAAAAGCTCAGTAAGCAGGCTGTGCTGTAATTCTGAGTTGTTTTTGACGCTGTATAGGCAATTTTTGGACACTGTTTCGACACCCAGCACCCTAAAAAGCAAAAGCCCCTGAAAATCACTAGGATAATCAAGGGCTTAGGTGTTTCTGTTTGGTGGAGCCGGGGGGATTTGAACCCCCGTCCGCCAGTACTCCGCTGTCGGTACTACATGCTTAGCCGTGTCTACTAATTTAATCCGCAGCCGCCCGATCGGCAGGGTGCTTTGGATGAGTTGTGTAAGTTTTAGCCACTTCGTCCACAACGTACTACGCGGCGATTCTGTTCTATCTGACAGTCACTTCGAGTTTACAGACATCCTCTTGTGACTGCTGGAGCCGAAGCTACCAGGGGAGCGACTCGGCTGCTTACGCAGCTAGAGCTTGTGCTCCGTAGTTTTCGTCATTGGCAACTATAAAAGTTGCAACAGTGGATTTACGAGTTCTGTTACCAACTCGGCATGCACCTAAAGTTTCGCAACCAGCGTCGAATCCTAATCGGCCCCAAAGCTGTGCACTTACAAGGTGACAGAACAAGCATCTTACGCTAAAAAGCGCCGCGTGTCGATTACTGATCCCATGCTGGGCTGAATAACCTGCAACGCTTTGTTGCTTGCTTACCCTATATATGGAGCGCTTTGTGTGAATTTCAAGGGCGCGGGGTAAATACTTAACGGCTGCTGGAGATCTTGGCTAAGTTGCCGCCTTCAAAGCGTAAAAAGTAATACATGCCGCCTTTGGGGCCGTACACCCACTCAGTCACGCGCAGTTCATGGCTGTGGCCGTATTGGTTGATAACGCGCTTAAAGCCCAGCTCATCTTCGCTGATCGGTTCGCCGCATTTGCTGCGCACCTCGTGGCTGTCGGCACCTAAACTGACCAGCTGGCTGTTGCAGCGGTAGGTGGATGATGCCAGTGCCGGTGTGCTCAGGCTCAGCAGTAATAAAACATATAAAACAGGACGCAACATAATAACCTCAAGGGCTGATTGGCGCGCAGATTAATTGCGTTGGCCGTCGATACTGACTAAACGGTTACCGACAAAGCGTAAAAAATACAGCATGCCGCCGCGTGGGCCATAGACCCATTCTTCGATGGGCAGTTCGCGCTGGTTGTATTCGCCAACGGTATAGCCCACCGCTTCACGGGCAACGGGTTCGCCGCATTTGCGCTGCACCATAAAAGCGCGGTCGCCGATGCTGACTAATTGGTTGCCGCAGCGAAAGGTGTTGGCCGTGGCGCTGAGGCTAAATAAACCCAACGCCAGGCAGCAGGCCATAGCAGTTATAGCTTTCATTACATACTCCCCAGATGCAGTGTGCTGATTACGCCTTGCTCGGCGCTGGCTTTGCCTTCACTGACATCAATTAAATAGACCCGCTCGGCATCCAATTGCGCCTGTTCGATTAAGTACTCTTTGATGCTGTTAGCACGGGCTTGAGCTAAGCGGCGTAACCCCAATGGGCTGTGGGCATAGCTTTGCAGCACGGCGTCGCGCATCAGTTGTTCGCGTTCTTCTTTTTTAAGTTCGGCCCATTGCGCCGGTGGCTGTTGTTTAAGTTGGCTGCGGTAAATGCCTTCCAGCAGAATGGGTTTTTCTTTGTCTGGTACTTCGAGGTTTTCTTTACTGGAGTCTATTTTAGTGCCGCGGTGCTGCAAAATGCTGTACCAGGCGTCTTGGTAGGCCGCATCTAAACGCATTTGCGCCAACAGTGGGCCATCTAAATCAGCACGGCTGCCGCCTTCCACTTCGAGGCGCAGTTGCGGGCGCTCTTTCAGGGCTTGGCTGAGGGTGTCTAGGCTTTTCGCTGCGGCGGGGTTGATGGTGTATTCCCCCGGTAAAAACACCACTTCGCTGAGCTCTGTGTTGTTGCTGTGGGCGAGGCCGGCAATAAAGTTAAATGGTGCAGCTACGGCGCGGGTGATCAGGTTGCGGAAAGTTTGCCAAACAATGGGCGCAACTTTGAACTCCGGGTTGTTTAAATCACCTTGGATCGGTAAGTCGATGGCGATGCGGCCTTTGCTGTCTTTGAGTAAGGCAATGGCTAAACGCACAGGTAAATCCACCGCGTCAGGGCTATCGACGCGTTCGCCCAGTTGCAATTCTTCCAGTAACAGCTGGTTGCTGGCGTTGAGTTTGCCGTCGGTGATTTGATAGTGCAGGTTGAGGTTTAACCGACCTTTTTGGATGCGGTAGCCGGCAAATTTGCCTGAGTACGGGGTTAAGGTGGTCAGTTCCACGTGCTTAAAGTCGGTGGTGATATCCAGCTTTTTTAATGGATCAAAAGGCATCAGGCTGCCGCTGATAGTAACCGGTGCATAGCGATCAATGCTGCCGGTGATGTCCACTTTGGCGACGCTATTGGTTTGGTTGTCGAGGGTGCCGATGCTGCCGTTGAGCTTTTGGATGGCGGTAGCAAAACTGGGTTGTAAGCTGTAGTCGGCAAAGTTTGCTGAGCCATCTTTGATCTCAATGCCGCCAATGCGCATGGCAAATTCTGGGCTGTCGGCTGCTGGGGTGGCAGCAGGTTTAGGCGGCTGTGGGATCATTAGCTCGCTGATATTGGTGGTGAGGTCTTGATTAATAATAAAGCGCACATAAGGCTCGGCGAGCACCAGTTTATTGATGTCCAGTTGCTGTTTTTGCAGTTGATAGTGAATGCCATTGATATCCACTGTTTGCCATTTCAGTAGATCACGCTGGCCGTGGCTGTCGCGTATATGCAGTTGGGTGATGGCTGCGTCACCGCTGACGTCCAGCTGCAGGTTATCTAAATCGCTGACTTGCAGCTGCAGGGCGCTGTTAAGCAGGCCGCTGCGCAGCTCTATACGTGCATAGGGGCTGATCCAGGCTTGCGCAGGGCGTAGGTCAAGATCGCTGCTGTTGAGGCTCATCGCGACTTTTAGCGGCTGCAGGGTGACTGTGGCGTTGCTGCTGAGTTTGCCGTGCTCGCCGACTTGGGTGTCGAGCTCGGCGTTAAAGGTTGAGTTGGCTTGGCTGTCAAAATCTTTAATTTTTAAGTTGAAGTCTGCCAGCTCTAGGGCCACGGGCTGGCTTTGGCTAAGGTCTTCAAGGTGAAACTTTTGTTGTTTAAAGTCCGCTTGTTTCACCAGAATGCGCCAAGCAGGGCTGGCGTCTTTATCTTTGTTGGCTTGGTCTGTGCTGTCAGGCGCTGGGCTGCTGTTAGCTGTTGCGGGCTGCTGCGCTGCGCTGGGTAAGAGTTTTTGCCAGTTGCTGACACCCTCGGCATCAATTTGCGCCCAGGCTTCGAGTTTGCTGCTGCTGGCTTGGCCGATGAGCAGTTTTTGTTGTTGCAGATCAAAGCTGCTGTTGCTGATGCTGAATTGTTCGAGGCGCGCTAAAGGCAACTGTTGTTGCGCAGTTTTTTGATCAAGTTTGAGGCCGTTAATTTGCGCGCTGAGCTGCTTGGCGGTGAAGGTGAGGCTTGGGCTCAATTGCAGCGCGTAGTGGGTGTCGAGGCTTAAACGGCCCGCGCCCAGCTGTGCATTAAAGTGTTCGCGGACATAGGGCCACCAGCTTTTTAGTTCGGCATTGCTCAGTTGCAGGTGGCCGTTGGAGCTGAGTGGGCTGATGCTGAAATCCCCTTGCCATTGCAGCTGCGCACCATCGCTGGCTTGGGCGCTAAGTTGTAATTCGCTGCTGCTGGAGGGGCGGGTGTCGAAGTTGTTTAGGGTGATATTAATATCAGCTAAGGTGACGTCCACTTGCTCTTGTTGGCGCTGATCGTTAAAGCGCACATGGCCTTGCTGCAGTTGTAGGCGATCAATAAGCACGGCCAAAGGCGCGCTGGCTTCAGGCTCAGGTTGTTCGCTGGCGGCCGGCAGTTTAAATAAAGTGCTGAGGTTTAATTCGCCCTGAGGATTGAGTACCACTTGGCTTTGCGCTTGCTGCAACTGTACGTCGTGCAGGTGCAGGGTTTTGCTCCAGAGGCTGTCGTAGGCCAGTTTGCCGTAGAGGTGCTGCAGGCTCAGTTGCTGGTTGTCGGGTTCACCCACCTGAAACCCCCAAGCATTGAGCTCAAGGGTAAAGGGGTTGAACTCTAAGCGCTGTAATTGTGCCGGGCTGTTGGCATAGACGCCAAGCTGCTGATTGATGAGGTGTAAAGCAACGCTGGGAATCAGTAGAAAACCTAACCAGCTGTAGAGGGCGAAGCCACTTATTAAAACTATGACTAAGCGCTTTATTCCTTTGGCCATCACTGCAAACTCCATAATCGGTGTTTGTCTAGTGTATGCAAAATAGATGCAGAGCTGTAGGTGAATGTGACCTAGCGCTCATATTTAGCCGATGAAAGGAAAAGGTTTTGCTCAATTACCGCTGCTGCACTCGGGTTAAGTGCAGCAGCGAGCTGATGGTTGGCTCAGGTTATTTAGCGCTCAATGGCTAAAGCAACACCCTGGCCGCCACCGATGCATAATGTCGCTAAGCCTTTTTTGGCATCACGGCGCTGCATTTCGTGTAAGAGAGTTACTAAAATACGGCAGCCTGATGCACCAATTGGGTGGCCAATAGCAATCGCGCCGCCATTCACGTTGATTTTCTCGGTATCCCAGCCCAGTTCTTGGTTGACGCTCAAGGCTTGTGCGGCAAAGGCTTCGTTGGCTTCAATTAGGTCGAGATCTGCTACATTCCAGCCGGCTTTGCTCAGGCACTTTTGCGTCGCGGCTACCGGGCCAATACCCATAATGCTTGGGTCTACGCCAGCATTAGCATAAGCAACGATACGGGCTAAGACTGGCAGGCCCAGTTCTTTAGCTTTTTCAGCGCTCATTAGCATGACTGCAGCAGCACCGTCATTGAGTGTTGAGGCGTTACCGGCGGTGACTGAGCCGTCTTTTTTAAAGGCTGGACGCAGTTTACCTAAGGATTCAGCGGTGGTGCCATCGCGCGGCTGCTCATCTGTATCGAAAATGATCGGCTCACCTTTGCGCTGCGGAATGCTCACGGGGGTGATTTCATCTACAAAACGGCCAGCGGCAATAGCAGCGCTGGCTTTTTGCTGTGAAGCAGCGGCAAATGTATCTTGCTGTTCGCGAGTTAAGTTGTATTTATCTACTAGGTTTTCTGCGGTGATGCCCATGTGGATGTCATTGAAAGCATCCCATAGGCCGTCTTCAATCATGGTGTCGACAACTTTGCCATGACCCATGCGCAGACCAGTACGGGCACCGGGCATTACGTAGGGGGACAGGCTCATGTTTTCTTGGCCACCGGCAATAACTATTTCTGCGTCGCCGCAACGGATAGCTTGTGCGGCTAAGTGTAGGGCTTTCAGGCCGGACCCGCAGACTTTATTCAAGGTGAAAGCTGGAGTGCTGAAGGGCAGGCCAGCATGGATAGCTGTTTGTCGAGCTGGGTTTTGTCCGCTACCGGCCGTTAGCACTTGACCAAGAATTACTTCATCTACTTGCTCAGGGGCAACGCCGCTTTGCTCTAATAGGCTGCGCACTACAATAGCGCCTAATTCTGGTGCGGGGATTTTGGCTAAACTGCCTTGAAAACTACCAATTGCGGTGCGCGTGGCGGCAACAATGACGACTTCGTGCATGGGAACTTCCTCTTATATTTAGGTTAGGGGTTCACTGAACAGGGCTGTTGATGGCGCTGCTCAGTCACTTGGAAAATCTTTGTCTACTTTAGCCGCGGTGGCGGTTTCTAAAGAAGTTAATTAAGCCTTGGGTGGAGGCGTCCGCGCCGTTCAGCGAGGCTTGGCCGGTTAGGCGTTGGTAGACGTCTTCACCGAGCACCTTGCCCAGTTCTACGCCCCATTGGTCAAAGGCATTAGTGCCCCAAACTACGCTCTGCACAAATACTTTATGTTCGTATAAGGCAATTAATGCACCCAAGCGCCGCGGGCAAATTCGCTCGAGCACTAAGGTATTGCTAGGGCGGTTACCTGGAATAGCTTTGTGTGGTGCGAGGCGAGCCACTTCATCTTCTGGCAGGCCTTTGTCACGCAGTTCTTGTGCGGCTTGTTCCAGGCTTTTACCCTGCATTAAGGCTTGGCTTTGGGATAAGCAGTTGGCGTACAGCCATTGGTGATGGTCGGCAATTTGATTATGGCTGACTACTGGCACGATAAAATCCGCAGGGACTAATAAAGTGCCTTGGTGCAAGAGTTGGTGATAGGCATGTTGGCCGTTACAGCCGACACCCCCCCAAATAACCGAGCCGCTGGGATAGCTGAGGGCTGAGCCATCTTGGCGCACATGCTTGCCATTGGATTCCATATCCAGCTGTTGCAAGTGCTGGGTGAAATTACGCAGGTAATGGTCGTAGGGCAAAATGGCGTGGCTTTGTGCTTGCCAAAAGTCGCTGTACCAAATGCCGAGCATGGCCAGAATCACCGGCATGTTTTCTGCAAAAGGAGCGTTTTGGAAGTGTTGATCCATGCTCCACGCGCCGGCTAACAACTCTTTAAAATTGGACATGCCAATATACAGGGCAATGGGTAAACCAATGGCTGACCACAGGGAGTAGCGTCCACCCACCCAATCCCAAATGGGCAGGATGTTTTCTGCGGCAATGCCAAACTCCACAGCCGCTTCGATATTGCTGGAAACGGCAATAAAGTGGCGGTGAATACTGGCTTCACTGCCGCCTTGGGCTAAATACCAACTGCGCGCTGCTTGGGCATTTTTTAAGGTTTCGAGGGTGCTAAAAGACTTACTTGAGACAATAAATAAGGTGGTTTCGGCATTCAGGCTGTTGCTGAGCTCATGAAACTCGCTACCATCAATATTGGCTAGAAAGTGGCAATGCACCCCTTGTTGGGCAAAGGGCAGTAAGGCTTCAGAGACCAGTTGCGGGCCTAAAAACGAGCCACCAATGCCAATATTAACGATATCGGTGATGGGCTTTTCGCTATAACCGCGCCACAAACCATTGTGAATGCGATTGACCAGCTCGGTCATGTTGTTGAGCACATCATGAATCAGCGGGATTAAATCCTCGCCATCCACCACTAAGCTGTCACCAATGGGGCGACGTAAAGCGGTGTGCAGGGCGGGGCGTTGCTCGGAAGCATTGACCGGCTCGCCATTGAATAAGGCTTGAATGGCAGGCTGCAACTGGCTTTGTTCAGCCAGTTGCATAAGCAGGTCTAGGGTGGTGTCATCCAGCAGGTTTTTCGAAAAATCCAACAGCATGCCGTCATGGTTTAACGAAAAGCGCTGAAAACGCTGCGCATCAGCAGCAAAGGCCTCTGTCATGCGAAAATCTTGCATGTTTAGCCGTTGCTGCTGTAATTGCTGCCAAGCAGGAAGTTGGCTGGCATCAAGAGGGTTGTGGTAATGGGGCATGATGCCAACCTGCTGATTCAAGTGAAGGGTGGCCGAATACCACCACAAACATTGGGTACTGCCAGCTTAGGCCAGCTGTACGGGAATGGCGTTGCTGCTGTGGCTTAGGGAGCCGTCTTTACCCATGTAGAGTAAACGTGGCTCGTGGGTGGCCAACTCATTTTCGTCATACAAGCAGTAGGCGCAAATGATTAACACATCGCCCACAGCTGCTTTATGGGCAGCGGCCCCGTTAACGGAAATAATTTGTGAACCGGCTTCACCACGAATTGCATAGGTGGTGAAACGCTCGCCATTGGTCACGTTATAAATATCAATTTGTTCGTACTCACGAATCCCTGACATATCTAACCAGTCGCCATCAATGGCGCAGGAACCTTCGTAATCAACGACGGCGTGAGTGGCGATAGCTCTGTGCAGTTTTGCTTTGAGCATAATGGTTTGCATGGTGTTTTCCTCTTTCTACTCGGCATAGCACGGGCGATTTGCGCGCCGTGGCTTAGCGTCTGTCGTTATTACAGCTCAAAGATCAGGTTGTCGATCAAGCGTGTTGTGCCTAGATACGCTGCGGCTAGCAAGACCAACTGAGTGCTGTTTGCATCGGCCAATTGTAAGCTCAGAGCGTCGCGCAGCTCTACATAGTCGAGGCGGAAACCTGCGGCTTGTAGGTCTGTGTTGAACTGCTCAAAGAGTACTGCGTAATCATTGCGGCCGTTTTTTATGTGTGCTTTAACAGCCTGCATGCATTGCTGCAAAGCAGGGGCGCTGGCACGTTGTTGCGCGCTAAGATACCCATTTCTGGAGGATAATGCGAGGCCATCCTCATCGCGCACAATGGGCACGCCAAAAATTTGTACCGGCATATTTAAGTCAGCAACCATTTTGCGGATCACCGCCAGCTGTTGGTAATCTTTCTCGCCAAATAGCGCCATATCGGGCTGCACCATGTTGAGCAGCTTGCACACAACAGTGGCCACGCCATCAAAATGCCCAGGGCGGCTACCGCCACATAAACCGGCAGAAACACCGGGGACGCTGACGGTGGTGTGCTGATCCATACCTTGCGGGTACATGTCTTCTGCGCTTGGAGTAAATAACAGGTTGCAGCCGGCATCAAAGAGTTTGCTTTGATCTTCCGCTAGGGTGCGTGGGTAGCTGTCTAAGTCTTCATTGGGGCCAAACTGCAGCGGGTTAACAAAAATACTGGCGACGACAAAGTCCGCGCGCTCCACTGCCTGCTTGATTAAAGCAATGTGCCCGGCGTGTAAGTTGCCCATGGTGGGGACTAAGGCAATGCGTTTGTCGGCGCTACGTGCTTGGCTAATGGCGGCGCGTAACTGCTGCAAAGTTTGTACGGTATTCATGCGCTAAACTCATGCTCTGGAGCGGGGAATGATTGGTCTTTGACTGAACGGGTGTAAAGGCCGAGGGCCTCGGCGATGCTGGCTTGGCCGTGCATAAAGTTACGCACAAACTTCGGTGTGCGCCCAGTCAGGGATAAGCCCAGCATGTCGTGCAGAACCAATACTTGGCCGTCGGTGTCTGGGCCGGCGCCAATGCCAATCACTGGGATTTGCACGGCAGCACTGATGCGCGCCGCCAGCGCACTGGGTACGCACTCTAATAAGAGGAGAGCGGCACCGGCTTGCTCCAGAGCGATGGCTTCGTCGAGCATTTTTTGTGCTTGTTCTTCACCGCGGCCCTGTACTTTATAGCCACCAAAGACGTTGACTGATTGTGGCGTCAGGCCTAAGTGAACGCAGGCGGGAATGCCGCGCTCAGCCAATAAGCTCACGGTTTCGGCCAGCCAAGCGCCGCCTTCGAGTTTGACCATATGTGCGCCGGCTTGCATCAGCTTGGCGCAGCTTTGGTAGGTTTGCTCAAGGGTGGCAGCGCTCATAAAGGATAGATCGCTAAGGATTAATGCGCCTTTGTTACCGCGCTTCACTGCGGCTGTATGGTAGGCCATATCGTCAATAGTGACCGGCAGCGTACTGTCGTGGCCTTGGAGCACCATGCCTAAGGAGTCGCCGATCAATAAAATCTCAACTCCAGCGGCGCAGGCGGTGGCGGCAAAGGTGGCGTCATAGCAGGTTAACATGGCAATTTTTTCGCCACGTTGCTTTAAATTTAATAGCGTTGTCAAGGTGACATCAGACATGCAAGGAGTCCTCGTTGGTACCTTGAAGGGTACTTGCATCAAGGCTATTAGAGCCCAGACGACTTAACTGTAAGTCAATCATGTGTAGATGAATCGACCGGTTGAATGGCGCAAATTTTAGGAGTATGCAAGCGTTGCAGGGTTGGATCAACAGGGCAAGCGCTGAGTAAATCCGCAAATTGGCGGCCATCGGGTAGTTGTAGCTTAGCAGGGCAAAGCTCTGCCAGTGGCAGCAAGACAAAAGGTCTGGCGTGCATATGATAATGCGGAACACAGAGGCGGTCATCGTCAATAATGCGCTGACCAAACAATAAAATATCCAGATCCAGCGTGCGCGGCCCCCAGCGTTCGGCTTTGCGTTCACGGCCTTGGTTGCGCTCAATGGCTTGCAACTGATCGAGTAGCGCCAAGGGAGCTAGGCTGGTTTCTAACAGCGCTGCTGCGTTGGTGTAGCGCGGTTGATCCGCTGGTCCCAGTGGCGCGCTGGAGTAATACGCAGAGGTTGCCACTAAACGGCTTTGCGGCAATTGTGCGAGGGCTTGTAAAGCAGCATCCAGTTGTTGTTCAGGCTCAGCGAGGTTGCTGCCTAAGCCAATGTACACCTGTTCCATTAATGGGGACTCGGCTGGGTATGTTTAGGTTTGCTGGTGCGCGGTTTGCGGCGGCGCTTGCTGCGCGGTTTGTCGCCTTTGCCGGATAATTCGGCAATCATGTCGCGGCGCACACTGTCGCTGGCGTCTTGGTATTGCGTCCACCATTTGCCTAAACCTTGGGTTTGTTCGCCAGCACTTTCACGCAGCAATAAAAAGTCATAGGCGGCGCGAAAGCGTGGGTGGGCTAATAAGGTATCAGCGCGTTTACCCGCACGGCGCGGCAAGCGTTCTTGTATGTCCCAAATTTCGCGGGTGGGCAAACTAAAGCGTTTCGGAATGGCAATGCGTTGCACTTGCTCAAGTAGCACTTGGTGCGCTGCTTCTTGCGCTGCGGGCACTGGGTGCATGCCATCGTTTTGTAAGCTGATGGAGCGGTTGCTCAGCACTGGCCAGAGTAACGCGGCAAATAAAAATGCTGGGGTTACTGGGCGTTCATTGCTGATGCGCTTGTCGGTGCTAATAAAGGCGTTGCGCAGTAAAAGATCAACATTGACTGGGCTTTGCTGCAAGACTTTGGCGGTGTTGGGAAACAGCTCGGCAAACAGGCCGTATTCGCACAGCAGCTCGTAGGTGCGCACAGCATGGCCGCTGAGAAACAGTTTGAGCACTTCTTCATAGAGGCGCGCCGCTGGAATATCACGCAGTAAATAAGCTAGACGGCGAATGGGTTCGGCGGTGCTGTCTTCGATTTCAAAATCCAGCTTGGCGGCAAAGCGAATGGCGCGCAGCATGCGTACTGGGTCTTCCAGATAACGCTGCTCAGGATCACCAATCAGGCGAATCAAGCGCCGTTTAATATCGGCAAAACCGGTGCTGTAGTCGTAAACCTTTTCGCTGCTAACATCAAAATACAGTGCGTTCATGGTGAAATCGCGGCGCTGCGCGTCATCTTCCATACTGCCGTAAACGTTATCGCGCAAAATGCGTCCGCTAATATCGTGGGCAGATTGATCATTGTTGTCGGTGTCGCTGGTGTCGGAGTGACCGCTGCGAAAGGTGGCGACTTCAATGATTTCACGACCAAAGTGGACGTGGGCCAGTTTAAAGCGGCGACCAATGATGCGTGAGTTACGAAACTCATTGCGCACTTCTTCTGGGGTGGCGTTGGTGGCCACATCGAAGTCTTTGGGTGTGACGCCAATCAGTGAGTCGCGCACGCAACCGCCAACCAAGTACGCTTGAAAGCCAGCATGTTGTAGGCGGACCGCCACATTCGCAGAGTTGCGGCTAAAGTCAGCGCTACTGAGGCGATGTTCATGGGCTTCGAGCACTGTGGGCTGTTCGGGCCCTTTGCGTTGGCGTGGAAGACGGAAAGGTTTAAAGAGCTTTTTCAGCATAGCAGGGCCTGTTTACGACTCGCGACTAAAGGGAAATTCCTAAACGCAGCGCGCAGCAATGTAAGCGGCAAAGAAGACAGTGCGGCCTGTGCGGTGAAACGAAAAGAATTATTATAGTGTGAATGGCACATCATGGTGGCTGATTCTACCACCGCTAGCGGACGAGGTGAACGTGCAAAACAGTTAAGGGTGGTGTTGGGCAGTTTTGCTGAAGCGTTATCTGTGATTTGCGCTGCGGTTATGTTTGCGAATGTGCGGCGCTAAGTGCGGTTTAAGCTAGGATGCACTTGGTTTGGCTGCTTATGCTGTGCTGTGTTTGCGGCGCAGCGGGGCGGGCGCAGAGTTTTGCGAGGGTTGGTTGATGGTTAGTGGTGACGAGGGATAAGGCAATGAGGGGAAGCCTAAGCTTCCCCTCATAAATGTCGATATGCGTTTTTTTTATTATTGTCGGCATTTTTGTTGTTGTTATCTGCCTGCGATTTTTACAGCTCAAAATAAGCTGTGGAAAAGTTAACGGATTGCTTTGAATGCTGAAGCCTTTGTGTCTCAGTTGATACGGGTGCTGCATTGGTTGCAGTTTTGTTATTCTCGGATCATCTGTGTTGCTACAATCGCTATCCTCGGCAAAGTAATCAGTTAGCTGCGTCTCCCATGCTCTTGTTTTTATTATGCTGGAGCCGTTACGTCTTATTCTTATTGTTCAGTTTTGTTTCTTATTGTTGTTGTGCAGATATATAAAGCAGATGCTGTGCCAGCTTTTGTTAATTCCTTATAAATCAATGGCTTATGGTTTTATTGCCTGATTTGTAAGGAGTTAAAAATAGTTTTGTTGGCAAAGTGTTACCGAGTATCACGCAAAGTGTTACTTAAAATGTCGAGTGGGTAACAGATCGCAGTTTTGCCTCTGAATCTGCAATCCTTGGGTTTTATTTGTGCTGGCTGGACTGCAGGCCTGGAGTTGTCGTTGGCTGGCTGCGCTAACGTCGGCTGAGTTGAGCTGTGTCAAGTGACTGCTGAGTCAATTTTGCTATACTGAGCGCAGTTGAGCTAATTCGCAGCTGTTGACTGGTTGACTGGTTGACTGGTTGACTGTTGACTGGTTGACTGTTGATGGTTGCGGCACACAAAAGAAGGGGTTGAATATGAGTAAGAATGCAAGTTTCTTCATGCCGACGGTATCGTTATTTGGTGCCAATGTGTTGTCTGAGCTGGCTGACCGAGTGAAATCATTGGGCGGTAACAAGCCACTGGTTGTCACTGATAAGGGTATGACCGAGCTGGGTTACACCAAGCAAGTCACGGATTTACTGGAGCAGGCCGGCATTGCTTACGCAGTGTTTGACGAGACCGTACCCAATCCAACGGATAAAAACGTTGAGCAAGGTGTCGCAGCTTACCAGCAGGGGCAGTGCGATATGCTGATTTCCTTAGGTGGTGGCAGTGCCCATGACTGCTGTAAAGGGGTTGGTTTAGTCGTTTCCAATGGCGGTGCGATTGCTGATTACGAGGGAGTGGATAAGTCTAAATGCTCTTTGCCTCCTTATATTGCGATTAACACTACGGCTGGTACTGCCAGTGAGTTGACGCGTTTTACCATTATTACCAATACCTCCAATCACGTGAAAATGGCGATTGTGGATTGGCGCGTCACGCCGGACTTGGCGATTAATGATCCTTTGCTGATGTTGAAAATGCCGCCGTCATTGACTGCTGCAACCGGCATGGATGCACTGACTCACGCAGTGGAAGCCTATGTTTCAACGGATGCAAACCCAGTTACGGATGCCTGTGCACTGCAAGCAATTCGCCTGATTGCTCGCTATTTGCGTGTGGCTGTGGCCCGTGGCGATGATCTGGAAGCCCGTGATCGCATGGCCTATGCCCAGTATTTGGCGGGAATGGCATTTAATAATGCCGGCCTTGGTCATGTGCATGCGATGTCGCATCAGCTCGGCGGTATGTATAACTTGCCCCATGGCGTGTGTAACGCACTGTTGTTACCGCACGTGTGTGAGGCAAACTTAATGGCCGCGCAAGAGCGTTATGCGGATATTGCTGAAGCCTTGGGCGAAAATATCTACGCGTTGCCGCTGCGTGAAGCTGCGCAAATGGCTGTAGTGGCGATTCGTAGCCTGTCGGTTGATGTGGGTATTCCAAGTAACCTGACGGAATTGGGTGTGCAGGACAAAGACATTGACGCCATGGTTGAGCATGCGCAGCAAGATGTGTGTGCACTAACCAACCCGCGCCGCTTAAATGATAAAGAAGTGGCAGCGATTTTCCGCGCAGCAATGTAAGCACTCGCTGCTGTCACTGCCAATACAAACCACACCACGCCTCGCCTTAAACCGCGGGGCGTTTTATTTTGCCGCAGTGTCTGCTTGTTACCCCAGTGTATTACGCCCGTTGCTTGCTGCGGCGCAGTGCAGGGTTGGCTGCTCTATTGCTTACCTAGCCAGCCTGGCGGATTGGTTTAATCTGGTATTGTTGCGCGTTGACTGTATATAATGCCAGCTGTTGTTGATAGGCTGCTGGCCTTTCATGCACGCTTTTTATCGAAAAGGAAAAACTGTGATTGGATATCTGCGTGGCACTTTGCTGGAGAAGCAACCGCCCCATGTGTTGCTGGATGTAAATGGTGTTGGCTATGAGTTAGAAGTGCCAATGACCACTTTATTTCAACTGCCGGCTGTGGGTGAGCCGTTAATTTTACACTGCCATTTAGTGGTGCGTGAAGATGCGCAGCTTTTATATGGGTTTTATAGCAAGCGTGATCGCGCTTTGTTTCGTGAGTTAATTCGTTTAAATGGTGTGGGCCCCAAGCTGGCGCTGGCGCTGATGTCGGGCTTGAGCGTGGATGAGCTGATTCAGTGTGTGAATGCGGAAGACACCAGCCGTTTAATGAAAGTCCCTGGCGTGGGTAAAAAAACAGCTGATCGCCTACTGGTTGAGCTTAAAGACCGCTTTAAGAATTGGGAAAGTACACCGCTGGCTGGGCAAACCAGTATGGAACCTGCCGAGCTTTCTGCAGTCACAAGCGCGCAGAGTGCCGAAAGTGATGCGGTGAGTGCCTTGATTGGTTTAGGCTTTAAGCCTGCGCAAGCCAGTCGTGCGGTCAGTAGCGTGTTTGCCGAGGGGTTAAGTAGCGAAGACTTAATTCGTCGCGCATTAAAAGGCATGGCGTAAGTGCGCCACTTTATTTGGGATAATTGCAGTTTATGATTGAAGCTGATCGCCTGATTGATGCGACACCCCGCGAGCGCGAAGAGCATATCGACCGTGCCATCCGCCCATTGTGCTTGGCCGACTATATTGGCCAGCCCAGCGTGCGCGAGCAAATGGCTTTGTTTATGGAGGCGGCGAAAAACCGTGATGAGGCGCTGGACCACACCTTAATCTTTGGTCCGCCGGGGCTGGGTAAAACCACTTTAGCCAATATCATCGCGCAAGAAATGAATGTGTCTTTAAAAAGTACCTCGGGCCCTGTGCTTGAGCGTCCCGGTGATTTAGCTGCCTTGCTGACTAACTTAGACAGCGGCGATGTATTGTTTATTGATGAAATCCACCGCTTGCCGCCCATTGTTGAAGAAATCTTATACCCAGCCATGGAAGACTTTCAGCTGGATATTATGATCGGTGAGGGGCCGGCAGCGCGTTCGATTAAGCTGGATTTACCGCCCTTTACTTTAGTGGGCGCAACCACCAGGGCAGGTATGCTGACCAACCCATTGCGGGACCGTTTTGGCATTGTGCAGCGCTTAGAGTTTTACAATGATACTGACCTGACCACTATTGTGGCGCGCTCCGGTGGTATTTTAAATATGCCCATTGAGCATGAGGGGGCTTATGAAATTGCCCGTCGCGCCCGTGGTACGCCACGCATTGCCAACCGTTTACTGCGCCGTGTGCGCGATTTTGCTCAGGTGCGCGGTAACGGACAGATTACCCAAGCCATTGCCAATCAAGCATTAAATCTGCTGGATGTGGACGAACATGGTTTTGATCATCAGGATCGGCGCTTATTATTGGCCATGATTGAGAAGTTCGATGGCGGCCCAGTGGGCATTGACAGTTTGGCCGCGGCAATCAGTGAGGAACGACATACCATTGAAGATGTCCTAGAACCGTACTTGATTCAGCAGGGCTTTATTATGCGCACCCCGCGCGGACGGGTGGTTACCCGCCATGCGTATCTGCATTTTGGTTTGAATCTACCCGAGCGTTTGCAAGATCCAGCACTGCTGCAAAAGTACAGCGAGAGTGAGTGAAAATATACCTGCGTTTTTGATTGGCAATTGCATGAGGTGGCATTAAAGTATGCGCGCAACAACAGCAACAGAGTTTACCTTTCCGTGTCGAGTGTATTACGAAGATACGGATGCAGGCGGCATTGTCTATTACGTGAATTACCTAAAATTCATGGAACGTGCGCGCACTGAACGTTTGCGCCATCTAGGCTTTTCTCAAGCGCAGATGGCCAGCGATAATCTACTCTTTGTTGTGCACTCCGCCCAAGCACGCTATCGCGCCCCTGCTCATTTAGACGATGAGCTGATGGTGAGTGTAAAAGTGGATGCTCTAAAACGTGCCAGTTTAAAATTTTATCAGCAAGTACGCCGAGTTAGCGATGATTTGTTGCTTTGTGAAGGGCATTTCACCGTGGCTTGTGTGCGTGCCGATACCTTAAAACCTCGGGCCATTCCCGAACTGTTATATGCGGCGTTTAATGCCGATGTGCAAGACTTTGCAGGAGAATAAGCGTGGAAGCGAATGCCGTAGATCAAATGTCAATGTGGAACCTAATCAGCAACGCCAGCTTGGTGGTGCAACTTGTCATGTTGATTTTAGTGGGCGCTTCAATTGCCTCTTGGGTGCTGATTTTTCAGCGCAGCCAATTATTGCGTGCCGCCCGTAACAGTTTAAATATCTTTGAAGACCGCTTTTGGTCCGGGGTCGATTTATCCAAGTTGTACCGTGAAGTGTGCAGCAACCCGGATCCTGATTCTGGGGTTGAGCAAATTTTCCGCGCCGGTTTTAAAGAGTTCTCCCGCTTAAATCAGCAGCAACATGCCAATCCGGCGTCGGTGATGGATGGTGTGGCCCGTTCGATGCGCGTGGCGATTTCCCATGAAGAAGAAAAGCTTGAGCAAGCGCTTCCCTTTTTAGCCACTGTGGGTTCTACCAGTCCCTATATTGGTTTGTTTGGTACGGTGTGGGGGATTATGAACTCTTTCCGCGGCTTGGCCCAAGTGCAGCAGGCTACCTTGGCCACTGTGGCGCCGGGAATTGCCGAAGCATTGATTGCTACTGCTATTGGTTTGTTTGCCGCGATTCCAGCGGTGATTGCCTATAACCGTTTTGCTGCGCGCAGTGAAAACCTGATTGCCCGTTACTACACCTTTGCGGATGAGTTTCAAGCCATTTTGCATCGTAAAGTCCACTCTAAAGAGGATTAAGGTGCACCATGCATAGAGGAAGAATTCGTAACCGTCGTAAACCCGTTGCTGAAATGAACGTGGTGCCTTATATCGACGTGATGCTGGTGCTGCTGGTGATCTTTATGGTCACCGCGCCGATGCTTAATCAAGGGGTTAAAGTGGATTTGCCGCAAGTTAGTAGCGAGGTTTTGCCGCAAGACAACAACGCCATTGTGCTGACCATTTCGATTAAAGCGGATAAAAGCTTTTACTGGAACACCAGCACTGAAGTGGATGTGGACACTGTGCAAGATAAAGCCGTTGAGCTGGTGCAGATGATTAATGCCGCGCGCGCTATTTTGGCGGCGAATGCGGCGCAAGGTAAAAAAGTACAGGTCTATGTGCGCGCTGATAAAACTGTGGATTACGGCAGCGTAATGGCCGCTATGGGTGGTTTGCAGCAAGCTGGCGTCAGTGATGTTGGCTTAATTACTGAGGCACCTTAATGCGACAGACTGAGCGTTCTCCATCGGAAAAGCTATTTTGGCCTGTGGTTTGGGCGGTTGGTTTGCATGTCATGCTGTTTGCTTTTCTGTTTGTCAGCTTTGCCCGCACCCCAGAATTGCCGCCGTCACGGCCGGTGATTAAGGCCACCTTGTATCAATTGCAATCACAAAGTCAGGCCACCACACAAACCAATCAGAAAATTGCCGGTGAAGCCGCAAAAACCTCCGCACCACAATACGAGGTTGAACAGCTGGAGCAGAAAAAAGTTGAGCAAGAACGATTAAACGCCGCTGCGGCTAAAGCTGCTCAAGCCAAGGCTGATGCCGAGGCGCGGGCTGCGCAAGCACGTGCTGCGGCGGCGCAAAAAGCAGCTGAGGCACAACAGCAAGCCCAAGCCAAAAAAGAACAGCAGGCGAAACAGTCAGCGGAAAAACTTCAGCAAGCTGAAGCCGCACGAGTGCAAGCTGCTGCTGCCGCTAAACAGCAAGCGGCAGAAGCAGCAAAGGCAAAAGCCGCCGAAGAGGCCAAGAAAAAGGCCGCCGAAGAGGCGAAAAAGCAAGCGGCTGCTGAGGCGGCGAAGAAAAAAGCGGCTGCCGATGCTGCGGCCAAACAAAAAGCCGAAGCGGAAAAGAAAAAACGTGCCGCCGACGAGGCTGCCAATCAGCGCAAGGCCCAAGAAGCAGCACGCAAGGCTATGGAAGATAAAAAAGCCGGTGCTTTAGCGGAGTTGTTATCGGCCGACACCCAGTACCAGCAAACGGTAGCCGATAGCCAAGGCTCACAAGTCGCCGGTAACTTGGATGATCTGATTATTCGCTTGGTCAGTGAGCAGTGGGTGAGACCGCCTTCCGCGCGCAATGGCATGGCGGTGACGGTCTTGATTGAAATGCTCCCAGATGGAACCATTACCAATGCCAGTGTCATTGGTAGTAGTGGTGACCCAGCCTTTGATGCCTCCGCGGTGGCGGCAGTACGCAACGTGGGGCGCATCCGTGAAATGCAACAGTTAGACAGTAAAACGTTTAATGCTTTATACCGCAGCCGTAAAGCGGTATTTAAACCAGAGGATTTGAGTTTGTGAATATATTAAAACGTTGGTTGTTACTCAGTGTGTTGCTCTGCGTCGGAATGGTGCAGGCGGCGGATCCTTTGTTGATTTCAGGCGGTAATGACCGCGCTATTCCCATTGCAGTGGTGCCTTTTGCTTGGCAGGGCGGTAATGCCTTGCCGGAAGATTTGGCGGAAATTATCGGCAATGACTTGCGTAACTCCGGCTCGTTTCAACCTATTGCGCCGCAAAATATGATCAGTCAGCCGGCGCAAGCCAATGAGGTTATTTTTCGCGACTGGAGTGCGATTGGCGCGCAATATATCTTGGTGGGCAATATTACTGCCAATGGCTCGAACCTGCAGGTTAGATATGCTGTTTTAAATGTTAGCACAGAGCAGGTAATGCTCAGTGGTGAGGTGTCTGGCGCAGTGGCGCAGTTGCGTGATTTGGCTCACCATATTGCTGATCAGGCGTATGAAAAACTTACCGGTATTAAAGGCGCGTTTTCTACTCGTTTGTTGTATGTCACTGCCGAGCGCTCTTCGCCAACCAATACGCGCTACACCTTGCAGCGCGCTGACTATGATGGTGCCCGTGCGGTAACCTTGTTGCAGTCGCGCGAACCGATTTTGTCGCCGTCTTTTGCCCCAGACGGTAAGCATATTGCCTATGTCTCATTTGAGCAGAAGCGTCCGCGTATTTTTGTGCAAAACATTGAAACCGGGCACCGCGAGCAAGTGACCGACTATGAAGGTCTAAATGGTGCACCTGCTTGGTCACCGGACGGTAAGCGCTTGGCGTTTGTGTTGTCCCGCGATGGCAACCCTGAAATCTATGTGATGGAAATGGGATCACGCCAAATACGCCGTATTACCAATCATGCGGCCATTGATACGGAACCTTTTTGGGGTAAAGACGGCCAAACGATTTACTTCACATCTGACCGCTCGGGGAAGCCGCAAATTTACCGGATGAATATCAATGGTGGCGCAGCAGAGCGGGTAACTTTCATTGGTAACTACAATGCCAACCCGAAATTATCCGCCGATGAAAAGACTTTAGTGATGATTCATCGTCAAGATGGTTACACGGTTTTCAAGGTGGCAGCGCAAGATCTTGAGCGCGGTACGTTACGCGTGCTCTCAGATTCAAGTTTAGATGAGTCGCCTACTGTTGCACCTAATGGAACAATGGTAATCTATGCCACCCACCACCAGGGCAAGGGTGTCCTGATGCTTGCATCTATCAATGGGCGGGTGCGGCTCCCACTACCTAGCATACAAGGCGAAGTCAGAGAGCCTTCATGGTCCCCTTACCTAAACTGATGATGGGTTACACAACTCAATTAACAATGTGGTTTTTTTGGAGCTTAAAATATGCAAATGCTTAAATTCGGTAAACTTGCTGCTTTATCATTAGCTTTGGCTGTAGCAGTTGGTTGTTCATCTAAAGGCGGCGACGCTAGCGGTGAAGGTGCAATTGATCCGAATGCTGGCTATGGCGCAGATACTGGTGCTGTTGACGGTAGCTATGACAGCAACCGTAACGAAGAAGCAGCACTGCGTGCGATCACAACCTTCTACTTTGAGTTTGACAGTTCAGACTTGAAGCCAGAAGCCATGCGTGCGCTGGATGTGCATGCCCGTGATTTACAAGGTAACGGTGCACGTGTTGTCTTAGAAGGTCACGCCGATGAGCGTGGTACTCGCGAATACAACATGGCATTGGGTGAGCGTCGTGCTAAAGCAGTACAGCGCTACTTAGTTCTGCAAGGTGTTTCACCTGCACAGCTTGAGCCAGTATCTTACGGTGAAGAGCGTCCAATGGTGACTGGTCATGACGAAAGTGCATGGTCACAAAACCGTCGCGTTGAACTACGTAAGTAATCAGTAATGAAAATTATCCGTCCAACCCTGATAGCTTTGGCCCTCAGCCTGCCAACTTTGGCAGTTGCTGCGATCCCGATCACTGATCGCTCAGCGTATGACGCTGGCACAGGTCAGGGCATGAACGGAGCCGTGACTGGAGGTGGTGCTGCGGCACCGCTTTCAGCTCAAGGTCAATTGTTCATGCAGTTGCAGCAGATGCAGCAAGAAATTGCCACCCTGCGCGGCCTGCTTGAAGAGCAGCAACATGAGCTGCGACAATTACGCCAAGAAAATCTTGAGCGTTACCAAACATTAGACAGTCGCTTAAATGCTTCTGGCAGCGCAGCAGCGCCCAGTGCATCCACGGCGTCTGAGCAACCCGCAGGCGATGCTTCTCAAGCAGCTCCGCAAGCGGCGGCCGCTGAGGCCGATCCTGAAAAAGAAAAGCTGTTTTATGATGCGTCTTTTGACCTGATTAAAGCCCGTGACTTTGATAAAGCGCAGCAGGCTTTTACCGCTTTTTTGCGCAAATATCCCAACAGTCAATACGCCGGTAATGCGCAGTATTGGTTGGGCGAAGTGCACTTGGTGCAAGGTGACTTGCAAGCTGCAGGTAAATCTTTTGCGCTGGTCACGCACAACTATGCTGATCACAATAAAGTACCTGATGCGTTATATAAGCTGGCTGATGTCGAGCGTCGCTTAGGCAATACCGATAAGGCCCGTGGTATTTTGCAGCAAGTGGTTGCGCAATACCCCAATAGTTCTGCGGCGCAATTGGCGCAGCGGGATATCGGTAAACTGTAATACAGTGTTCGGCAGTGCGCCCGCGCTTAATGTGGGGCGCTGCTGCACAGTTTGAGTTGACTTGTGCCGGCCTCGGTGCTGGCAGTCAGTGCAGTTATTGCTACCGTCTTAAACACTTTATCTGTGACTGGCTGCGCTTGAGGATACTTTCCTGCGCCGCTGTGTTATTTTCTCGCCCTTAATGCGCACGACTCGATTTACCTTGCTCAAGTTGGCAGTGAACGGTATTTTGCTGCGCGTTTAGATGATTTTTAGGAGCAGACTGTGCTGACAAAGCGAGCGGTAATTTTATTATCCGGTGGTTTAGACTCGGCCACGGTATTGGCTGCAGCGCGTGCTGAGGGCTATGAGTGCTACACCATGAGTTTTGATTATGGTCAGCGCCACCGCAGTGAGTTAGCGGCATCACGGCGTATCTCTGCGGCGCTGGGTGCGGTTGAGCACAAGGTAATCGGCATTGATTTGGATGGCATGGGTGGTTCAGCCTTAACCGATAGCAGTTTGGCTATTCCCGAGAGTGGCGCAGACAAGACGGCTGCCGAGGATATTCCGCTGACCTATGTACCAGCCCGTAATACGGTATTTTTGTCGTTAGCCTTGGGTTGGGCGGAGGTGCTTAAGGCCTATGATATTTTTATCGGAGTCAATGATGTTGATTACTCCGGTTATCCAGATTGTCGGATGGCCTTTATTCAGGCATTTGAAAAAGTAGCTAACTTGGCCACCCGTGAGGGGGTTGAGGGGCGAGCCTTTCGTATTCAAGCGCCCCTGCAAAGTATGAGTAAGGCTGCTATCATTCGGCTTGGCACGCAGCTAGGGGTAGACTATGCGCTCACCGTTTCTTGTTATCAGGCTGATAATCAGGGGCGGGCATGTGGAGTCTGTGACAGCTGTACATTGCGAAAACAGGGTTTTTTAAACGCAGATATTAACGATCCAACACGATACTTTTGACAATAATTAAGTTTATGCTTGCTCTGGGCTGAAAAAGCCGTATTATGCGCACCCCATCCGGGTCGTTAGCTCAGTGGTAGAGCAGTTGGCTTTTAACCAATTGGTCGCAGGTTCGAATCCCGCACGACCCACCAACTTCGCTCTTCGCATCAATTTACTGTCATCATTGTGTTGTATTGGTTTAAATCATTAAGCAATACACTTGTTAACATTGCGCCCGCGTGCGCTGTGAGGACTGGCATCAATGACGCAAATTTCTGAACGTATTTTAGTTCAAGCACACTTGGCAGCGAAACAGGTTGAAACCCTGACGCCTGAGCAAGAAGCGCATTATTCTGAACGTATTATTGCTGAGCTTAAAGCCCAGAATGCGGTTTTAGTGGCGCATTACTATTGCGATCCTATTATTCAAGAATTAGCTGAGAAAAGTGGCGGCTGTGTGGCTGACTCGCTAGAAATGGCGCGTTTCGGCAGTGAGCACAGTGCGCAAACTTTAGTTGTGGCTGGGGTGCGTTTTATGGGGGAGACGGCAAAAATTCTCAACCCAGAAAAACGTATTTTGATGCCAACGTTAGAGGCTACTTGTTCGTTGGATTTAGGTTGTCCGGTTAAAGAGTTCTCGGAGTTTTGTGATCAGCATCCTGATCGTACTGTGGTGGTGTACGCCAATACCTCTGCGGCGGTTAAAGCCCGTGCAGATTGGGTGGTGACGTCGAGCTGTGCGCTGGATATCGTTGAAACTTTGATGGATAACGGTGAGAAAATTCTTTGGGCGCCGGATGAGCATTTAGGTCGCTACATTCAGCGTGAGACTGGAGCAGATATGTTGCTTTGGGAAGGCGCTTGTATTGTCCATGAGGAGTTTAAGGCGACGCAGTTGGCGGCAATGAAGGCTGTGTATCCAGATGCTGCGGTGCTGGCACACCCTGAATCGCCTACGGCGGTGCTGGAGTTGGCCGATGTGATTGGTTCGACTACGCAGCTGATTAAGGCGACTCAAGAGTTGTCTAATGAAACATTTATTGTGGCAACGGATCGTGGCATTTTTTATAAGATGCAACAGTTAAGTCCGCATAAGACTTTTATTGAAGCGCCCACTGCCGGTGAGGGTGCGGCTTGCCGTAGCTGTGCTAATTGCCCGTGGATGGCGATGAATACGCTGGAGGCGATGTTGCTAAGCTTGCAAAATGGTGACAATGAAATCACTGTTGATCCAGCTTTGATTCCTAAGGCTGTACGTCCTTTGCAGCGTATGCTCGACTTTACTCGTGATGCGCAGATCAAGCTGACGGGCAACGCTTAATACGTTAGCGTGTCTTTAGGGCAGCATCGGTGAGGTGTATGCGTTTGCGTACCGCGCTAATGCTGCTCATGAACCCTGCGCATTAGTGCTGGCACTGCAAGTGGTCAGTGAGTGCTTCGGGGTTGGTGTGGATGGCGCAGCGCCGGCGTTGAACCCCGGACGGGTTCATCAACGCATGAACACCGACCCTGAAGTGCGGCCTGTACAGTAGCTCGTTACGGTTTCAAAGCTCTAGGGAAGAAAGTGGCTGGCGTATCGCGCTAATGCTGCTTTCCCTCAATGAGTCATCCTGACTCAATTCGGGCGTTACGCCATCCCTGGCTGCACTCGCCGCGGCACTGCTTAACCATTGTGGTGGCTGCTGATCTGAAGTACGGCCTGCACAGTTGTCTGCCCAGCAATATACTAAACAGCTAAATCTTAAACTGATTAATTAACCGGCGTTGTTGCTCGGCAAGCTGCGTGAGTTCAGTGCTGGCGCTAGAAGTACGTTCAGCGCCTTGGGCCACATCATCCGCCACACTGCCAATAGTACTGACATTGCGATTAATATCCTCAGCAACCGAGCTTTGCTCCTCAGCTGCACTAGCAATCTGAATATTCATTTGATGAATCACCGACACCGCTTGCGTAATCTCATCTAAGGCACCGGCCGCACTTTGCACATGGGCGACACAATCAAGAGTATGTTGCTGACTAGACTCCATCACCTGCACCGCAGCATGGGTACCGCCTTGCAACTGCTCAATCATCTCCTGAATTTCCTCTGTAGCTTGCTGCGTCTTCAACGCCAAATTACGCACCTCATCCGCCACCACGGCAAAACCACGGCCCTGTTCACCGGCGCGCGCCGCCTCAATCGCCGCATTCAGCGCCAACAGATTGGTCTGCTCAGCAATACTCCGAATACTCACCAAAACACTATTAATCTGCTCGCCCTCTTGCTCAAGATGTTGCACCGTAGCAACTGCGCGGAGAATCTCATCGGCTAAATGATTAATAGTGCTGACCGTGGTCATAATCGTAGTTTTACCGTTTTGGGCCGCCATATCAGCATTATGCGTCGCCTCAGCGGCTTGATTGGCATTGCTGGCAACTTCTTGCGCGGTACTGCTCATCTCATGCACCGCTGTGGCCACCAGATCCATTTCCGTCAGCTGCTTGCGCACACCTTGACTGGTTTGGATAGCAATATCTGCGGTGTTTTCCGAAGCGTCACTGACCCTTTGCACCGAGCTCACCACTTGCCCCATCATGCTTTGCAGCTTGTCGAGAAACGTATTAAAACCTCGGGCAATTTGCCCCAGCTCATCTTGACGGTTACTGCTTAAGCGGCGGGTCAGGTCACCTTCGCCTTGGGCAATGTCGTTAAGAGTATCCGCCATTTGTGCCAAGGGCCGCGCAATACCGCGGGCCATCAGCACAATAGCCAATAATCCCAGTAAGGCTACCAAAACACCGATACCGGTAAGTACCAGCACATTGTGATTTTGTTGCTCAGCTGTTGCCGCGCTAAATGCCTGTAAGTCTGCCTGGACTAAAGCGCTGGGCAGTTGCAGGTAGAGCGTCCACTGGGTGGCTGAATCAGCCAGTTGCAGGGGTAAAAATACTTTGATCAGTCCCGAACTGGCGTCTTCACTGTACTGTGCTGCGCTACTGAGATTCTTCAGAGCGGTCAGTTCTTGGCTGCTCAACAAAGAGCTGGCACTGCGGCCCAGTTCATTGGGGTGACTGGTTGAAGCCACCAAACTGCCGTTACTGGCAATGAGCGCCAACTCTGCCGCGCCACCGTACAATTGCTGCTGCGCTTGGCTGAGCAAGGTTTGAATAAACTCTAGGCTTAAGTCAACGCCGGCAATACCCATAAAGTCGCCGTCCACTAAAATGGGCGCGCTAAAAGATGACATCAGCACAGTTTGGCCATTCATTGCATAGGCCGCAGGATCAATTACACAGCTGCGCTTGGTCTCCTGCACGCAGAGGTAATACTCACCGGCACGCACACCATTGCTCAGCAGGGATTGGCTATTTGGATCGGGCAGCAGCTCTACTTTAGGCGCGCCGTTGGTGTCGCGATACCACCAAGGCACAAAACGGCCGTCCTCATCACTGCCCAACTCAGGCATGCCAGCATACAGATCATCGCTGGCATCCAGGGCGTCAGGCTCCCAAGCAATATAGGCATTGAGTAGGTCTGGGTTTTGCTCAAGGGTGGCTTTTAGCAGGTGGTTTATTTCTGGGCGGGTAATCAGCAGTTGCGGGTTACCGAGGCTGTTTTGCATGCCCAGTAACGCATTTACACGCGCTAAATCTTCGGCAATGGCGATAGGGCGCTGCAGTTGGCCTTTGATCTGTTCGCCGTATTGCTGAGCAATGGCAGAGATATGTTGCTCAGTGGACTGGGCAAATAAGCTTTGTATACGTTGCTCACTACTGGCTTGAGTTTGCTTGCCGGAATACAGTGCGTAGCTTGATAGCGCCACGACCACAGCGAGGACGCAGCTGCCGGCTAAAACAGAAATAGAAACAGAGAGGGATTTAAACGTCATGCGGTGTTCATCCAAGGTTGATCAAAGGCGCGGTTAAGCTGGTGCAAATAGTAGCAGCTGGCTTTTTGCTGGCAAGTATTAGCTTATCGGCAGGGCTCAGTCATTGCATGAGCGCAGGGCGTAAAGCTTTTTTTGTGCGATTTTATTCGGCGCAATAGGCTAAAGCATCTTGCTTTTCATCGGCAGAGCGACAAAATACAAGCCAGCGGATAAAACTGTAATAGACTCCAGTTTATTGCAACCATCGGTATGGCGATGGACGTGCTAAATTACATTGAGGATGAGGTGAAATTTGACGACTTTACACAAAGGTTTAGCGCTTGCCGGTGCGCTGCTATTAACGGGCTGTCAGGCCATCAATACCACAGGTTCCAGCGCGGTGGGGGTGGATCGTAAGCAGTATATGTTCAGTATGCTCAGCACCGATGAAGTCAATCAAAGCTATGCGCAGATGTATCAAGAAACACTGCAGCAGGCGCAAGCTAAAGGTAAGTTGGATACCCGCAGTAATAATGCCAAGCGCTTGCAGGTGATTGGCCAGCGCTTGATTAGTCAGGCCGGCTATTTTCGCCCCGATGCGCGGCAGTGGGATTGGCAAGTGAGCTTGATTGATAGCCCAGAGCTGAATGCCAATTGCGGCCCGGGCGGTAAAATTATTTTCTACAGCGGCATTATTACTAAGCTCAAGCTCACCGATGATGAGATTGCAGCAGTGATGGGTCACGAGATCGCCCACGCGCTGCGCGAGCACAGCCGCGAAGCCATGTCCAAGGCCTATGGTATTGAAATGGCTAAGCTGGGCTTGGGCGCTGTTTTGGGCGTGAGTCAGGAGACAATTGGTTTGGCTGATACCGCCGTGCAATACGGTATGACTTTACCCAACAGCCGCAGCGCCGAAACTGAAGCAGATTTATTAGGCATTGAGCTGGCAGCGCGGGCGGGCTACAACCCCAATGGTGCGGTCAGCCTGTGGCGCAAGATGGAGCAAGTCAGTCAAGGTGCACCTGCTGAGTTTATGAGTACTCACCCTTCGTCCTCGACGCGCATTGCCACCTTGGAAGCCAATATTCCTAAAGTAATGCCTTTGTACGAGCAAGCACGTAAGCGCTAATAAAAACTCTGGCGTAGAGCATCGCGGGCGTAGCGAAGTCGTCCAACTCGCAAGCTGGCGCGGAGCTTGAACTATGGGCTGCCACGTCGCTGTGCTCCTCGCAGAGGTAGGGCGCGTTATTGCGAGGAGCCTTGCGGCGCTCACTTAGGGCTGGCTCTAGCAAGCTCAGAGCTTGCTGCGCTACCTCGCAATAATGCTTTTGGCGGTACGCCGTTTTTTAGCCTTAGATCCGGCGCGCAAAATGGCTAAGCAGCAGGCTTTATTTACTGGCTTTAAAAATGACAAATTTCGCATTGGCTGCGACTTGCTCAACCTTGCTAAACATACGTTTCAAAGTGATGTGGTAACCCAGATGACGGTTGCCGACCACCCATAATTGCCCGCCAGGCTTGAGCGCGCGGTGGCTTTGTTGGAGCATGCGCCGTGCTAAAAAATCGCCCACCACCTGTTGCTGGTGAAACGGCGGGTTGCACAGCACTACATCCAACGTTTGTGGTTGCACCGCGCCCAGTCCATCACCGGCATAAATAGTAACCGGGCGCTGCCCCAGTGCCTGCTGCCAGTTTTCTTGCGCAGATTGCACGGCCATATACGACTCATCCACCAGCAGCAGCTGCGCTTCTGGATTTTCTAAGGCGCAGACAATCGCCATTACGCCATTACCGCAACCCAGATCGGCAACGTGTGCATGACCAAGGCCACTCGGTAAGTGTGGCAGCAGAAAACGCGTACCAATATCCAAGGCTTCGCGGCAAAATACGCCAGCATGGTTGCGTAAGCTGATTTTAGGCTTATCCAGCTCATAGCTGCTTGGGTAAGGTGATTGGGCCTGCGCTATGTTGGTGGGGGTGACAAATAGTAAACGGGCTTTTTTCTCCGCGAGGCTGGCTTGCACTGGGCCAATATAGCGTTCGAGCAAATCACCTGCTGAGCGTGGCAGGTGCTTAATCATGCCTGCGGCAACAATAATAGTGCGGTCGCTGATGTGGCTTTGCAGGCGAATCAGTTGTTCTTCCAGCAGAGCTAGGGTTTTGGGTACGCGAATCAGTACGCAATCATAAGGGCCCTGAAACGCTTGTTCAGATTGCAGAATCTGTACCGCATCTGCTGGGCGTTGATTGTGATCAAGGTTATTGCGCAGAGCTTGGTGGGCTAAAAATGAGTCACCGCTGCTGTGCACTTGCATGTGCTCGGCGAGGCTGATGGCCAGAGCGCCAAAGTTGTCATTGAGGATCAAGCAGCGGCTGTGTCCGCTCAAAGAGAGTTCGCTGAGGTGTTTAAGTAGGTATTCATCCGCAGCATCGAAAGCTTGTAGCGGGCTATTGTGCTGCTCCGGATAGCGTTTTAAGTCCAGCTGGGCATAGGCAGTATTGAGTATAGGCATAGAGATCGCAGGTATTTGTTTGGCCAAAAATGGCGTATTAATAAAGGTACAGTTCGTTAGTGAGGTGCAGTATGAGCGCGAGACAAGAAAAGTTCACCCGACAAACCATTACCAGCTTGCACACTTGGACGCCAAGTCTATTTAGTTTCCGTTGCACCCGTGATGCGGGGTTTCGTTTTACTGCGGGGCAGTTTGCCCGTTTAGGTGTGCGTAAAGCCAATGGGTCCATTGTTTGGCGTGGTTATTCGATGGTATCGAGCCCATTTGATGAGTTTTTAGATTTCTTCTCGATTGTCGTGCCCAGTGGTGAGTTTACCAGTGAGTTGAGTAAGTTGGCGGTGGGCGATGAAATTTTGATTGAAAAGCAGGCCCATGGTTTTTTAACCTTGGATCGCTTTATTGATGGTAAAAATCTGTGGATGTTGGCCACAGGCACGGGGCTGGCACCCTTTTTGTCAATGCTGCAAGACTTTGAGGTGTGGCAGCGTTTTGAGCGGATTGTCTTGGTTTATAGTGTGCGCTCGGCAGAAGAGCTGGCGTACCGCGATTTGCTCGATGAAATCTTAACCCGTGAATATGTCGCCGAATATGCACATAAGTTTACTTTTGTGCCAGTGGTGACCCGTGAGCAAGTGCCGGGCTGTTTGGGCGCGCGGATTACCGATTTACTGACCTCCGGTGAGTTGGAGCAGCATGTGGATTTACCGATGGAGGCGGAGCGCTCACGGGTATTGCTCTGTGGTAACCCTGAAATGGTTGAGGATTGCCGCATGTTGCTGCAGCAGCGCGATATGCAATTGTCCTTAACTCGCAAGCCCGGTGCTGTAGCAGTGGAGAACTATTGGTAGGTTGCTGTTTGTAGTTTTGCTTGGTGTTATTTGCTATGGAGGCATATATCAATCGTGCTAGCAGCACTATTGGTCAATGAGTGCTTCGGGGTTGGCGTGATGAGCGAGCCATGGATGGCGCAGCGCCGGAGTTGAACCCTGGGCGGCTTCATCGACGGACTAACACCAATTCCGAAGTACGGCAGGCACCTGACTCCAAAATAGGGTTGTAACTATAGGTATTAAGGATTATCTATGTGTGCCGTGCCGTGCCGTGCCGTGCCGTTGCTACCTCAGCGCGCCATCCCTGGCTGCGCTTGTCACGTCACCTGCACGGCACTCATTGAGCATCGCTAGGGTTTGCCGGTCTTCTAAAAATACAACATCGCAAAGCCATAGCCCTGGTGGGTGTTGTTAGTTTTTATTTTGCTGTTTAAGCAGGTCACGGATTTCGCTCAGTAGCACTTCCTCGTTGCTCGGCGCTGGTGGTTCTGCCGGCGCTTCCTCGGTCACGTTATCTTCGCGCTTGAGGCGGTTAACTGCTTTGATTCCCATGAAAATTGCAAAAGCAATAATGATGAAGTCAATAATGGTTTGAATGAATTGTCCGTAGGCGATAACCACTGCAGGAATGTCACCTTGTGCGGCTTTGAGGGTGATCACTAGGTCAGTGAAGTCCACACCACCAATCAACATACCCAGTGCGGGAGTAAGTACATCGCCAACAAATGAGCTAACGACTTTACCGAAGGCGGCGCCAATAATAATACCCACAGCCATATCAACAACATTGCCTTTGACGGCGAAAGTTTTAAATTCTTTAAGAATACTCATGCTGTATTTTCCATAGCGAAATTATTAAATAATTGATTGTCTGTCGCGCGACCCTATGCCGCACTTGAAATAGATTATAAGAGACTTTGTGCAGAGAAGTGTTTTTTATTGGCCTAAAGGCCGCAATGCGCAGCGGCAGCATGCGCATTGTTAGGCGGGGGAAATCGAGCGGTGTAGATTAAAGGGTGCGGGCTACGGCAAACTCAGCAAGCTCAACTAGCGCGTCGCGATAACCAGAGGCGGGCAGAACATTAAGACAGTTAATGGCGCGCTGGGCGTAGTCTTTGGCTAAATTTGCTGTGTAATCCAAAGCGCCGGAAGCTTCCACTGCGGCACTGATTTCTGCTAAATCCTCGATACCACCTTTTTGAATGGCTTGGCGCACCAATGCGGCTTGTTCTGCAGTGCCGTCACGCATAGTGACAATCAAGGGCAGGGTTGGTTTGCCTTCAGCCAAGTCATCACCGACGTTTTTGCCTAAGGTTTCCGCATCGCCGCGGTAATCCAATAGGTCATCCACCAGCTGGAAGGCAATGCCCAAATTGTCGCCATAAATACGCAAGGCTTCAGCATGTTGCGCTGAAGCGCCGGCTAGTACAGCAGCGCTGTGGGTGGAGGCTTCAAAGAGCATGGCGGTTTTGCCGCGAATCACTTCCATATAGGTGGCTTCGCTGGTGCTGGCGTCGCGGACTTTAGTTAATTGCAGTACTTCGCCTTCAGCAATGACGCGAGTGGCTTGGGAAATAATATCCATTACCGGTAGAGAGCCTAGGCGCACCATCATTTCAAAGGAGCGAGCATATAAAAAATCGCCAACTAACACGCTGGGCGCGTTGCCCCACTTGGCATTTGCGGTTGAGCGGCCGCGGCGTAAGTCCGATTTATCAACTACATCGTCATGCAATAGCGTGGAAGTATGCAGAAATTCAATCAGGGCAGCCAGAAGGCGTAAATCTTCATCTTTTTTACCCAAGGCATTACCGGCTAATAACACCAGCAAAGGGCGCAAGCGTTTACCGCCTGCGGAGATAATATAATCACCGATTTTTTCTACCAAAGGGATTCGTGAGGAAAGCTGTTGTTTAATGATGCTGTCTACTGCAGCAAAATCTTCAGCGACGATTTGGTAAAAAGCCTGTGGTTGCATGACTCTGCGTACTCCAATAAGGTTGTGCGCATGCTATGAGGCGCGCGCCTTTCTGTCAAGGTAAGGCATACAGAGCTTGCGCCGCGTTTGAACAGTGCGTACAATTCGCGCTCCTGAACTTTACTTGGGCAACTCCCTGCCTTACGCAATTGCAGTGCGTCTTAATCCAATGCACAGCAGCCATGCCAACTGATACCTACTCTTATAAAACGTTGGGTGAGCAGGAATAACGGAGAAATGTGATGTACGCAGTAATCGTAACTGGTGGTAAGCAATACAAAGTCGCTGAAGGCGAATATTTGAAGATTGAAAAACTGGACGTGGCAATCGGCGAAGCCGTAACATTTGACCGCGTTCTGTTAATTGGCAACGGCGAAGATGTAAAAATCGGCGCGCCAGTTGTTGAAGGTGCTAAAGTGACAGCTGAAGTGACCGAGCAAGGTCGTCACGATAAAGTGACAATTATTAAATTCCGTCGCCGTAAGCACAGCATGACGCGTCAGGGCCACCGTCAGTGGTTTACTGAAGTTAAAATCACCGGTATTCAGGCTTAATTGACTGAACCCCAAACTGATGGAGTGTTGATCTCATGGCAACGAAAAAAGCTGGCGGTAGTACCCGCAACGGTCGCGACTCGGAAGCTAAACGCTTAGGCGTTAAGATGTACGGCGGCCAAACTGTAAAATCTGGAAACATTATCGTGCGTCAGCGCGGCACTGAGTTCCACCCAGGTGCCGGTGTAGGCATGGGCAAAGACCACACCCTGTTCGCTAAAGAGCCAGGTGTGTTGAAGTTTGAAGTTAAAGGTGCTTTTGGACGTCGCTACGTAAGCGTAGTTTCAGCCTAAGTAACTTTACACGGAAAAGCCCTGTCATTTGACGGGGCTTTTTTGTTTGTGCAGGCAGTAAAGACGGATCATCCGTGCTTGTTGTATCCTGCGTTAATATTTATCAGCCTGCGGGCTCGCGGGAGGCACAAGAATGAAATTCGTCGATGAAGCATCGATCGTGGTAAAAGCTGGCGATGGCGGCAATGGCTGCATGAGTTTTCGCCGAGAAAAGTTTATTGAATTTGGTGGTCCAAACGGCGGTGATGGCGGTGATGGAGGCTCTATTTATATGGAAGCTGATGTTAACCTCAACACCTTGATCGACTACCGTTACACGCGTCGCTATAACGCGCAGCGCGGCGAGAATGGTCGTGGCGCGGACTGTACCGGCGCTAAAGGTGAAGACCTTATTTTAAAAGTGCCGGTCGGGACCACCATTATTGATGCCGACACCCAAGAAATTATTGGCGACTTGACTGAAGAAGGTCAGCGTCTTTTGGTGGTTGAGGGTGGTTGGCATGGTTTAGGTAATAGTCGTTTTAAATCCAGTACCAACCGTGCGCCACGCCAGACCAGTGATGGTAAGCCCGGTGAGCTGCGCAATCTAAAGCTGGAAATGAAAGTGCTGGCTGATGTGGGGCTGTTAGGTTTGCCCAATGCCGGTAAAAGCAGTTTTATTCGTTCGGTGTCAGCGGCTAAACCTAAAGTGGCGGATTACCCCTTTACCACTTTGATTCCCAATTTGGGCGTGGTCAGTATCGGGCGCTATAAAAGCTTTGTGATTGCTGATATTCCTGGCTTGATTGAAGGTGCTGCAGAAGGAGCAGGGTTGGGGATTCGTTTCCTTAAACACTTAACCCGAACCCGTCTGTTATTGCACATTGTTGATCTGGCACCAATTGACGACAGTGATCCTGCGCAAGCCGCGCAAATTATTGTCGATGAGATTGAGCAGTTTAGTCCGTCATTAATTGAGCGTGATCGCTGGTTGGTGCTGAACAAAGTGGATCAGCTGCTCGATTGTGAGCGTGAAGAGCGCAAGCAAGCAGTGATTGAGCAATTGGGTTGGACCGGCCCAGTGTTTATGATTTCTGCGCTGGATGGCGAGGGCACCAAGGAGTTGGCGCAAGCGATGATGCGCTACTTGGATGAGCGTGACCTGCGCATCAGCGAAGACAAAGAGTATGCCGAGTATCTGACTGACTTGGATCAACGCATTGAAGATGAAGGCCGTGCGCGTCTGCAAGAGCTGGACGATAAGCGCGCCTTACGCCGTGCTGGGGTCAAAGCCATTGAAGATGTTGAAGACGACTTTGATGAAGATGACGAAGACGATGAGGGCGGTGCTGAAATCATTTATGTCCATTGATTGCTGGCTCGGCACTGGTGGTGCTGAGTCTGGGCATTGGCCGCTAAGTATTTAATTTCGACAGGATCTGTGTAATGCGCGACAAAGTGACGGGCGCTCAGCGCTGGGTAGTGAAAATTGGCAGTGCTTTACTGACTGCTGATGGCCGTGGCTTAGACCGCAATGCCATGGCAATTTGGGTGCAGCAGATGGTTACGCTGCGTCAACAAGGCATTGATTTGGTCTTGGTCTCATCCGGAGCTGTGGCAGCTGGCATGAGTCGCCTTGGCTGGATGGAGCGCCCCAGTGCCATTCATGAATTGCAGGCCGCGGCTGCCGTGGGCCAGATGAGTTTGGTTAAAGCTTGGGAAAGCAGCTTTGCTGAATACAATGAGCGCACAGCACAGGTGCTGTTAACCCATGATGATCTATCGGATCGCAAGCGTTACTTAAATGCTCGCAGTACCTTGCGTACTTTGCTGGAGTTGGGCGTTATTCCAGTGATCAATGAGAATGATACCGTTGCCACCGATGAGATTCGCTTTGGTGATAACGATACTTTAGCCGCGCTGGTGGCCAACTTAGTTGAAGCGGATTTGCTGGTTATTTTAACCGATCGCGATGGCATGTTTGATGCAGATCCAAGCAGCAATCCAGATGCGCAGGTCATTTATGAAGCCCGCGCCGATGATCCAAGTTTGGACGCCGTAGCCGGTGGTAGCGCTGGCGCTTTAGGGCGTGGCGGCATGCAAACTAAGTTGCGTGCAGCCCGCTTGGCTGCGCGTTCTGGAGCCTATACGGTGATTGTTGGTGGCCGTCTAGAGCGGGTTTTGGATCGCTTACATGCGGGCGAGCGCTTGGGCACTTTGTTAACCACTGAGCAATGCCGTGATGGCGCACGCAAGCAATGGCTGGCGGGGCACTTACAAACCCGAGGTACTGTGACTTTGGATGCTGGCGCAGTCAAAGCTTTAACCCGTGATCACAAAAGCTTATTGCCCGTGGGAGTGACTGCGGTGGCAGGTAACTTTTTGCGCGGTGAAATGGTGGTGTGCGTGGATGCCCAAGGTGTTGAAGTGGCCCGTGGTTTGAGTAATTACAGTGCTGCTGAAGCAACGGCAATTATTGGTCAGTGCTCTGAGCAAGTTGTCGAAACACTGGGTTATATGGCTGAAGCTGAGCTGATTCACCGTGATAATTTAGTGGTGCTGTGATCTAGCTCTGCCGAGCTCTCCAGCGCGGCTTTAACCGGCGCTGGAGCTGATGTTTGTTATTCTTGCGGTGATTTGCCCAGTAGCGCTAAGGGTTTAACAGCCTGAGCTGGCGCGCTACTGGGCTTGCTTTTCTGCTTAATCTCCCAGTGGCCATAGGTTGGTAATGGGGTAGCGGCGATCGCTGCCAAAACTGCGTTTACTGATTCGTGGCCCAACTGCTGCTTGGCGACGCTTGTATTCGCTGATGTCCACTAAGCGTAAAATGCGCATAACCGTTTCTTTGGCAAAACCTTGCTGAATAATTGCCTCGGCGCTGCAATCCTCTTCCACGTATAAACGTAGCACTTCATCAAGAATGTCATAGGGTGGCAGGCTGTCTGCATCTTTTTGATCAGGTGATAGCTCAGCGGAAGGTGGACGGCTAATCACTCGCGCAGGAATCACTGGGCTTAAACTATTGCGGTAGCGGGCGAGGCGATAAACCATATTCTTCGACACATCTTTAAGTGGCGCAAAGCCGCCGGCCATATCGCCATAGAGGGTTGAGTAGCCCACAGCTGTTTCACTTTTGTTGCTGGTGGTAAGAACTAAATAGCCATTTTTATTGGACAGAGCCATCAGCAAATTGCCGCGACAGCGGGCTTGCAGGTTTTGCTCGGTGGTGTCATTGGCTGTGCTGGGTAGCTCGGCAAAGACTGGTTCTAGCACTTGGGTAAAGGCTTCGACCATGGGGGCAATGGCGAGGGTTTTATAGTCCACGCCCATAGTGAGAGCTTGCGCGGCGGCATCGTCTTGACTGATTTGTGCGGTGTAATGATAAGGCATCATTACGGCTTGTACTTTATCGGCTCCGAGAGCGTCTGCGGCAATGGCTAAGACAACAGCAGAGTCAATGCCGCCGGATAAGCCCAGCAGTACTCCGGGGAAGCCGTTATGTTCAACATAGTTGCGCAAACTCATCATTAACGCTTGGTAGATGCTGGCTTCTTCACTGAGCAAAGGTTCTACTGTGGCGCGCTCCACATGGCAGTCTGAGCGGGTAAACTGCAGTTCTACGGCACACAGCTCTTCGCTAAAGGCTGGAGCACGCTGGCGTAGGTTGCCTTGGGCATCAACGCTGCAGCTGCCGCCATCAAAAATCAAATCATCCTGTGCGCCAACTTGGCTGGCATAGAGGATTGGCATGTGCGCGCGTTGGGCATGGTTGCTGAGCATCTGCTCGCGTTCTGCTTGTTTGTTGAGATGAAAGGTTGAGGCGTTGAGGCTGACAATCATCTTGGCTTTAGCAGCGCTGGCCTGCTCTATAAAGGCGTTTTGCCAAATGTCTTCACCGATGCCTATGGCAATTTTTATGCTGTTAATGTCAATGCATAAGGGTTCGCTGCCTGGGGTGAAATAGCGTTGGGCAAAAGCGGTGGGATCGGTGGGGAGAAATTGCTTTTTATAAACGGCTTGAATCTGCCCTTGGTAGAAGTGCGCGCAGCAGTTATAGCGCTGGTTGTGTTCAAGCCAAGGGTAGCCGACCAGGACGTGTAAGTTATGCGGCAGGGCGGTGCAGAGTCGAGCTAGGGCTCGTTCGATGCGTGTTTGCATGCTGGCGCGTAGCAGTAGGTCTTGGGCGTTATAGCCGCACAGTGATAGCTCGGGGAAGACTATGAGGTCGGCTTGTTGGTGGTGCAGTGCGTGTACGCTTGAGTCAAGGATACGTTGCACGTTGCCGTCAATATCTCCGACGCGCATATTCAGTTGGGCCAATACGGTGCGCAATGTAGTTGCCATGCTCAATCCTTTCAAAGTAATCAGGGCTGCAGTTTAACAAAGAGCGGTCTAGGGTGGGTAAATTGCGCTAGATATAAACAGTTGCGCTGGGTTGTGATGGTGTTTTTGCTGATGTTGGTGGCGATAAATTGGTTATCATCCAGCAAATCAATAAAGCGTTTATTTTTTTCGTAAAGACACTACACTGAAGTTCGTTTGTTGGGGCCTGCTGAGTTGGGTTCTGTATTTATTGACTGTTGTAAAGTAGGGGATGAGTGATTATGCAGTTACAAGATAAGGTTATTATTGTGACCGGTGGCGGCCAAGGTTTGGGTCGTGCGATGGCGGAGTATTTAGCGGCTAAGGGTGTGAAGCTGGCGTTGGTCGATTTGGATCAAGAGAAGCTGGATGCTGCGGTAGCTGCGTGTGAAAGTGCCGGTACGCAGGCCCGTGCTTATTTGTGTAATGTGGCTAATGAGGAGCAGGTTGCGCATATGGTGGCGCAGGTTGCGGCTGATTTTGGTGCGATTAACGGTCTAATTAATAATGCTGGAATTTTGCGTGATGGTCTGACGATTCGTGTGAAAGACGGTGAGATGACGAAGATGAGTCTGGCGAATTGGCAGGCTGTGATTGATGTGAATTTAACCGGGGTTTTCCTGTGTACCCGTGAAGTTGCGGCGAAGATGATTGAGTTGAAAAATCAGGGTGCGATTGTGAATATTTCTTCAATTTCCCGCGCCGGTAATATGGGGCAGGCGAATTATTCTGCGGCGAAGGCGGGTGTGGCTGCGGATACTGTGGTTTGGGCGAAGGAGTTGGCGCGTTATGGGATTCGTGTCGCTGGTGTTGCGCCGGGCTTTATTGAAACTGAGATGACTTTGAGTATGAAGCCGGAGGCTTTGGCAAAAACTACGGCGTTTATTCCTTTGCAGCGTATGGGTAAGCCGGAGGAGATTGCGCATTCGGTGGCTTATATTTTTGAGAATGACTATTTTACCGGTCGTATTCTTGAGCTGGACGGTGGTTTGCGCTTGTAAAAGGTTGCGGTAGTTAGCGAGTGATGGCGTATGCCGTATTCGAGAACACAAAAGAGGCGTGCTGCGCGCTTGCAGCACATACCGCTGATTCAGTAGTGCCGCGCTGGTGCTGCGGCTAGCGTAGCCATGGATGGCGCAGCGTCCGAATGGGGGCAGGATGACCCGTTGAGGGGAAAGCAGCATTAGCGCGGTACGATAAACCTCGTGCTTTTGTGCTCTTAGCTAAAATAACCCAGCAAATAATGGTGTATGCCGTACTTCGGGGTGGGGTTAATCCGTCGATAAACCCGTCCAGGGTTCAATTCCGGCGCTGCGCCATCCTTGGCTACGCTCACCACTCCACCCCGAAGTGCTCGTTGATCATTTATATGGTTTGGGTTATTGCAGTGGCGGTCATGTCGTACCTGATACTCTGTGTGCTCTTTTCTAAAGTTGCTTAGCAAATAATGGTGCATGCCGTACTTCAGGGTGGGGTTAATCCGTCGATGAACCCATCCAGGGTTCAACTCCGGCGCTACGCCATCCTTGGCTACGCTCACCACTCCACCCCGAAGTACTCGTTAATCATTTATATGGTCTGGGTTATTGCAGTGGCTGTCATGCTTATGCCAATAAAGAGCGGGCTGTGTCTTTTCAGCAGTAAGAGCTGTTGAGCTCTAAGTATGTAACTAACCGAAAACACAAAAGAGGCGTGCTGCGCGCTTGCAGCACATACGACTGATTCAGTAGTGCCGCGCTGGTGCTGCGGCTAGCGTAGCCATGGATGGCGCAGCGCCCGAATGGGGTCAGGATGACCCGTTGAGGGAAAAGCAGCATTAGCGCGGTACGACAAACCTCGTGCTTCTGTGCTCTTAGCTAAAATAACCCAGCAGATAATGGTGCATGCCGTACTTCGGGGCGGGGTTAATCCGTCGATGAACCCATCCGGGGTTCAACTCCGGCGCTACGCCATCCTTGGCTACGCTCACCACTCCACCCCGAAGTACTCGTTGATCATTTATATGGTTTGGGTTATTGCAGTAGCGGTCAGGTTGAGCGAGGCGCGATAAATCCTGGGCTTCTACGCTCTTATCTGAAGTGCTAGGTGATTTTTGGTATTTGATTGGTTGACATTACCGGCCAATAAGGCACTCTTTAAACTCTTAAACGCAAAATCTAATATTTGAGTTAGCTATGTCAAAGCCCCTTGTTGAAAGAGCTCCAGAGTTTAAATTAGAAAACTTCGATCTCAGCAAAGCACTACCTTTTATGGCTCAGTATGCTGAAGTAGATAGCCAAGGACGCTATTTGCATTGGAGCCAACTCAAGTGGCGAGTGCCGAGAAATGATGCCAAAACCATCTGGTCTGTTATTAAATTTAAACGCCACTTAAAAGCTGTGCTATTGCCACTTAAAGATGAAAGTGGCGCGCACTTCTCATACGTAGTGCCCCATTCTATGGAGGCAAAGCTGCATCAGGTGATAAAAATTGCAGGCGGCAGTATGGGGGCTGTGGCCGGTAATCGTGCATCAGACAGTATTCAGCAGCGGTATTTAGTGTCATCGCTGATTATGGAAGAAGCAATTACTGGTGCTCAGCTTGAGGGTGCAGCAACCACCCGTGAAGTAGCGAAAAAAATGCTGGAGGAAGAAAGAGAGCCTGTCGATCCTGATGAGCGGATGATTCTTAATAATTTTTTATTACTCAAGTATGCAGAGCGCATTAAAAAACAGGACTTAAGTATAGATTTGATTCTTGAGTTTCACCGGATTGCTACGCAGCATACCAGTGAAAATAACGTCACCCCAGGTGAGTTTAGAACGAGTAATGATATCTATGTCGAAGATGAAAAGGGCGATATAGCGCACAAGCCTCCGTGCTATACGAAGCTACAAGAGCGTTTACAGCAGTTATGTGATTTTGCTAACGCGGACCATAACGGTTTGGCGGGAGGGCTGTTTATTCCTCCGGTGATTAAAGCGGTTATTTTGCATTTTATGCTGGGCTATGAGCATCCATTTCGTGATGGTAATGGTAGAACAGCAAGGGCTTTGTTTTATTGGTGGATGCTTAAAAATGAGTACGATTTATTTAAGTACGTATCCATTAGTAAGTTGCTGAAAGATGATCCGCGGGGCTATGGTTTGTCTTTTCTTTACACTGAAAAAGATCAAAATGATTTAACCTATTTTATTGATTTTCAGTTGGATATTATTTTGCAGGCTTTCGCTGATTTGCAGGAGTATTTGCAACATAAAACTCAGGAGTTTCACCAAGTGGTTGCGCTTCTTGAGGGGTCTAGATTCAGTGGGTTAAATTTTATTCAAAAGGATTTACTGAAAAAAGGTACTAAAGAGCCGGGGCGTGTTTTTACGGTGAAGGAAATTGCGAGTACCTATGAGGTCGCTGAGAACACTGCGCGTAAGTATTTAAATCAATTGGCAGAATATAAGTTGTTTCTTCCAACTAAAGATGGTCGAACATTTATCTATTTGGCTCCTGCTGACTTAAAGCAGCGGTTGCACAGCGCTAAATAATTATGATGCTTGCGTACTCGTGAACTTCAGTAACATCAGTGTTGATGTATGCCGTACTTCGGGGCGGGGTTAATCCGTCGATGAACCCGTCCGGGGTTCAACTCCGGCGCTGCGCCATCCTTGGCTGCGCTCACCACTCCCACCCCGAAGTACTCGTGAATCATTTATATGGTTTGGGTTATTGCAGTGGCGGTCATGTCGTACCTGATACTCTGTGTGCTCTTTTCTAAAGTTGCTTAGCAAATAATGGTGTATGCCGTACTTCAGAGCGGGGTTAATCCGTCGATGAACCCGTCCGGGGTTCAACTCCGGCGCTGCGCCATCCTTGGCTACGCTCACCACTCCCACTCCGAAGTACTCGTTGATCATTTATACGGTCTGGGTTATTGCAGTAGCGCTCAGGTTGCACCTGAAAGTTGTATTTGTGTGCTTTGAGCGTTGTTATAAACGAGGCTCTTAACCACTAAGAGCAGTTGAGTTATAAGTAAATAATGAGCCGAAAATACAAAAGAGGCGTGTTGCGCGCTGGCAAAACATACCGCTGATTCAGTAGTGCCGCGCTGGTGCTGCGGCTAGCGTAGCCATGGATGGCGCAGCGCCCGAATGGGGGCAGGATGACCCTTTGAGGGGAAAGCAGCATTAGCGCGGCACGACAACCCTCGGACTTCTGTGTTCTTAGCTAAAATAATCCAGCAAATAATGGTGTATGCCGTACTTCGGGGTGGGGTTAATCCGTCGATGAACCCGTCCGGGGTTCAACTCCGGCGCTGCGCCATCCTTGGCTACGCTCACCACTCCCACTCCGAAGTACTCGTTGATCATTTATACGGTCTGGGTTATTGCAGTAGCGCTCAGGTTGCACCTGAAAGTTGTATTTGTGTGCTTTGAGCGTTGTTGTAAACGAGGCTCTTAACCACTAAGAGCAGTTGAGTTATAAGTAAATAATGAGCCGAAAACACAAAAGAGGCGTGTTGCGCGCTGGCAAAACATACCGCTGATTCAGTAGTGCCGCGCTGGTGCTGCGGCTAGCGTAGCCATGGATGGCGCAGCGCCCGAATGGGGTCAGGATAACCCGTTGAGGGAAAAGCAGCATTAGCGCGGCACGACAAACCTCGGGCTTCTGTGTTCTTAGCTAAAATAATCCAGCAAATAATGGTGTATGCCGTACTTCGGGGTGGGGTTAATCCGTCGATGAACCCGTCCAGGGTTCAACTCCGGCGCTGCGCCATCCTTGGCTACGCTCACCACTCCCACCCCGAAGTACTCGTTAATCATTTATATGGTCTGGGTTATTGCAGTGGCTGTCATGCTAATGCCAATAAAGAGCGGGTTGTGTCTTTTCAGCAGTAAGAGTGGTTGAGCTAGAAGTGGATAGCTAACCGAAAACACAAAAGAGGCGTGTTGCGCGCTGGCAAAACATACCGCTGATTCAGTAGTGCCGCGCTGGTGCTGCGGCTAGCGTAGCCATGGATGGCGCAGCGCCCGAATGGGGTCAGGATGACCCTTTGAGGGAAAAGCAGCATTAGCGCGGCACGATTAACCTCGTATTTCTATGCTCTTAGCTAAAATAACCCAGCAAGTAATGGTGTATGCCGTACTTCGGGGTGGGGTTAATCCGTCGATGAACCCGTCCAGGGTTCAACTCCGGCGCTACGCCATCCTTGGCTACGCTCACCACTCCCACCCCGAAGTACTTGTTGATCATTTATATGGTCTGGGTTATTGCAGTGGCGGTCGGGCGCAGCGAAGCACGGTAAACATAATAGCTATGGGCTTAATAAAATTACCAACCCACTCCAACGCCAATCACATAGCGTCGATCATTCAGGTCACCGTACTTGCTAGAAACTTTATCCCATTCAGCTCTTAACGTGACAGCCGCCCAACTGTTGAGCTTGTAACGCATACCAGCCTCACCATCAAAAACATAATCAATATCACCGATAAACGGCGCGCCGAACTCGCCCTTAGTGTACAGCTCAAAGGATTTACCACTGAGGTAACGATTATAATTCCACGACACAGTACTGGCGTTAAAACTCTGCTGCTCGCCAGTGTCAAACTTAAACTTATTGTGATTTAACAACGCAGAGACCGCCAAACCACCAAGCTCGTTATCCCAGAACTGGAAACCAGGGCCAGTACCATAGACATATTGCCGACGTAACTCCTCCAAATGATCATGAGTGTATTTGGCCTTGTTTTTCCAGAACCAGCGCTCAGTAATAAAGCGGTCTAAGGCATAGCTGGCTTCAAAGCGCTCAGTTTTCTTGGCACTATTCTTCGTTTCATAATCGTATTCAGTATCAACCGAATGACGCCAGAGGCCATGACGCAGCTCAGTACTTACATCTAAACCATAATCATCAGAGTTATTTTCACGTCGCTTATAATCTGCTGAGAAACTGATATTACCCTTCCAGCGCAAGTCCTCGATAATTGGCCGCGGCACCATCAGCTGCTGAATATCAGCAAGGGCGATGGTTTGTTCCGGACCTCCGTTTTGCAAGCGCACACTGCCATCAGGTGCCGGCCGCAAAGCTTTGCTGGTCTGGGTCGTAAAATTATCTAGCTTAACTAATAAGTGTTGCTCCGACTCCAAAGTTGCTATCTTTTTGATATCTAAGTTTACAGTGCCAGCATAATCAGTTTTTAACAGCAGTTGACCACCGTCTAACACCAAAATAGTCCCCGTTAAGCGATCGCCGTTTTTCAGCCATACCGTATCTGCCTGTGCTGATAGAGAAAAAAATAGACTTAGCGCAACTACAAACAGATTGAAAAAACGCATTATTGACCAGCTCGAAAGAAGTGAAAGCAAGAAATGTTGTACAGTGCATAGTTTAATACACTTGCTACAACAGACACACAGTAAAAATTAGGGTTCCGCGATGGAGAGCGAAAATAAACAGCAAATGCGGATCGTCTTGTATATGTTGCTGTCCAAAGTACCACCAGGACGCTTGGTCACCTATGGGCAGTTGGCTAAAATGGCCGGTTATCCAGGATTGGCGCGCTGGGTAGGGCGAGTGTTAAGCCAACTGCCAGATGATACCCAATTACCTTGGCACCGTGTTGTCGCCGCGGGCGGGCGTTTAAGTTTGCCGCAAAACAGCCGTGCTGGTGATGAACAGCGTCAGCGTTTACGTCTAGAAGGGATCTTCGTTGCACAAGATCGTGTAAAATTAGCCGATTATCAGTGGCAGCCCAATGCTGTCAGCGAGTAGAGTACGTGATTTGCCAATGAAAGCAGTAGACCATGCCCCAAAATAGTTGGCGGACCGCCCTCAAGACCTACTCGAGTCCCGCTGTCTTAGCCTTATTGTTATTGGGCTTTGCTGCAGGCTTGCCGTACATGCTGGTCTTTTCGACACTGTCTGTTTGGCTGCGTGAAGCCGGTGTTGCCCGTGAAACCATCGGTTATGCCAGTTTGATTGGCCTGGCTTATGCCTTTAAATGGGTGTGGTCCCCCTTACTTGACCAATGGCGCCTACCTATTTTAGGCCGCTTAGGCCGCCGTCGTTCGTGGTTGGTCTTTTCACAGTTACTGATTGCCACAGGTCTTGCGGGTATGGCCTTGAGCAATCCGCAAAGTCATTTGGCCATCTTAATTGCTTTAGCTGTATTGGTGGCGTTTGCTTCGGCCACGCAAGACATTGCCGTGGATGCTTACCGCTTAGAAATTCTCGATAACAGTCGCCAAGCGGCATTGGCGGCCAGTTATATGGCGGGTTACCGTGTGGCTGCGCTATTGGCTACGGCTGGTGCACTGTATTTTGCCGAGTGGTTTGGCTCCACGGGTGTACAGTATCGGCATGCGGCGTGGGCCAGTACCTATTTGTTATTTGCATTATTAATGCTGCCGGGCTTGCTCACCACGCTGTGGATGAAAGAACCTAAATTGCCCGCAGCCTCTGCGCAAATTATCAACCGTTACAAGCTCAGCCATCAATTGATTTCTGTCTTGGTGTTGATGGTTTTATTGGTCTCTGTACCGGCCATGATGACGCAGTACTATCAAACTGATTTCGAATCTTTAGTGTCTGGCCGTGCTGGTTTAGATGATTTACTGCTTAGCGACCGCGCTTTTTTACGCGCTTTGCTGTACACCATTTTAACCATCTTTTGCTTATCCTCGATTGGTCGTAAAGGGTTGGCGCCGGTGCTCACCCCAGTCAGTGACTTTGTCGTGCGCTACCGCTGGCAGGCGCTATTGTTACTAGGGTTGGTGGCAACTTATCGCATGTCGGATACGGTGATGGGGGTGATGGCCAATGTGTTTTATATCGATCAGGGTTTCAGTAAAGATCAAATTGCTGGGGTCAGTAAAGTCTTTGGTTTGATTATGACGTTGCTGGGTGCCGGCATTGGTGGTTTGTTAATTGTACGCTTTGGCATCATGCCGATACTCTTGATTGGCGGTATCGCGTCGGCAGCAACTAACCTGATGTTTGTCTTGCTCGCCGGTATGGGGGCGGATTTAAACATGCTCATTGTGACCATTTCTTGTGATAACTTCAGTGCAGGGATGGCTACCGCAGCTTTCGTGGCTTATTTATCCAGCCTCACTAATCTGCAGTTTTCTGCTACCCAATATGCCTTATTGAGTTCCATTATGTTGCTGTTGCCACGCCTAATTGGAGGCTATTCAGGAGTGTTAGTGGACAAGTATGGTTATGAGAATTTCTTTTTGATTACCGCTCTACTGGGTGTGCCGACCATCTTCTTTATTCTTTGGCAGTGGCGTAACGATAGGCGCAAAACAGCGGTGGATCGGCAAAACGCAGGCAGCTTAGAAGAGCTGTGAGGTATTTTGTTACATGATCTAAAGCGTGCAGCCCTTGAGATTTTCTCGGCTGGGGCGCATTAATTAAGTATCTAGATGGTTAAGGTGGGCTTGATGCGAATTTTTTTCTTATTGTTTTTAGTTTTCCCGCTGCTTGAGTTATTTGTTTTGATTCGGGTCGGTGCCAGTATTGGCGCGTCGGCCACATTGCTGTTGGTGTTAGCCAGTGGCGTGTTGGGGGTCTTCTGTATTCGCATTGCGGGGTTTACCACTGCGCTAAAAGTTCGTCAGCGTATGGCGGCAGGGGAAGTGCCGAATACGGAAATGCTCAATGGCTTTTTGTTAGTCATTGCCGGTGGCTTATTAATACTGCCCGGTTTTATCAGTGACGCCATAGGCTTGCTGCTGATGTTGCCAATCACCCGCAGCATTATGATTAAGCGCATTGCCTTGCATATGACGCAAAGCGCAGCCCAAGCTCGGCAGTACCAGTCCCAGCAATATTATGGGCAAAGCCGCACGCATTCTGAGCAGGGTGAGAGATCACAGCCACGCCAAGCGCAAATTATTGAAGGTGAATTTGAGCGTGAAGACCCTTAAAACCTTATCTTTAGGTATTTATTGAGAAATTTTCAGGCTCAGCCCTTGAAATCTTTGTACCTGCCCACATATATAAGTCACCAAAAGATTCTGCCTTGTGCAGATCACTCTGCGTGCTGTGTTTCGCACAGTGCGCCCCGGCTTGCCGGACTTAATAAACGTACCGATGAGTGTCATCGGTTGATGTAACTAACCCGTTGGGAGAGATCGACAATGAAGCTTCGTCCTCTGCATGACCGTGTGGTAATCCGCCGCAGCGAAGAAGAAACCAAAACCGCTGGCGGCATTGTGCTACCAGGCTCAGCGGCTGAAAAACCAAACCAAGGCGAAATTGTTGCCGTAGGTACTGGTCGCGTTTTAGACAATGGTGATGTACGTGCACTCGCTGTAAAAGTGGGTGACAAAGTAGTCTTTGGCCCTTATTCCGGCAGCAACGCTATTAAAGTCGATGGTGAAGAATTGCTGGTAATGAGCGAAAGCGAAATTCTCGCGGTTGTTGAAGCTTAATTTATCCCCTTGCGTACAAATTGAGGAAAAGATTACATGGCTGCTAAAGAAGTAAAATTCGGCGATTCAGGCCGTAAAAAAATGCTCGCTGGCGTCAACGTTTTAGCTGACGCAGTAAAAGCGACTTTAGGACCAAAAGGTCGTCACGTCGTTTTAGAAAGAAGCTACGGTGCGCCATCCATCACTAAAGATGGTGTATCAGTTGCTAAAGAAATTGAGTTGCAAGACCGCTTTGAAAACATGGGCGCACAGCTGGTGAAAGACGTTGCTTCAAAAGCCAACGACGAAGCCGGTGACGGTACCACCACTGCTACTGTTCTAGCACAAGCTATCGTCAACGAAGGCTTGAAAGCAGTTGCTGCGGGCATGAATCCAATGGATCTTAAGCGCGGTATTGATAAGGCGACCATCGCAATTGTTGAGCAGATCAAGCAACTGGCTAAGCCATGCTCTGACAACAAAGCTATCGCTCAGGTGGGTACTATTTCCGCCAACGCTGACGCTTCTATCGGTGAAATCATTGCTAAGGCAATGGAAAAAGTCGGTAAGGAAGGCGTTATTACTGTTGAAGAAGGTTCAGGTCTAGATAACGAGCTGTCTGTGGTTGAAGGCATGCAGTTTGATCGTGGTTACCTGTCACCGTATTTCATCAACAAGCCAGACACCATGGTAGCTGAGCTGGAAAACCCATTGCTGCTGTTAGTGGATAAGAAAATCTCTAACATCCGTGAGTTGTTGCCAGTTCTGGAAGCTGTAGCGAAGTCCGGTCGTCCATTGTTGATTATTGCTGAAGATGTTGAAGGCGAAGCCTTGGCAACTCTGGTTGTCAACAACATGCGCGGTATCGTTAAAGTGGCTGCAGTTAAAGCACCAGGCTTTGGCGATCGTCGTAAAGCAATGCTGCAAGATATCGGCATCTTGACTGGCGGTACGGTTATTTCTGAAGAAGTGGGTCTGAGCCTTGATACCACTACTTTAGAGCACCTCGGTGACGCGAAACGCGTTGTCCTGAGCAAAGACAACACCACTATTATTGATGGTGCTGGTCAGCAGGTTGATATCGAAGCGCGTGTCTTACAGATCCGTAAGCAAATCGAAGAAACCACTTCAGATTACGACAAAGAGAAGCTGCAAGAGCGTCTGGCTAAATTAGCTGGCGGTGTTGCGGTGATTAAAGTGGGTGCTGCCACTGAAGTTGAAATGAAAGAGAAGAAAGCCCGCGTTGAAGACGCGCTGCACGCAACCCGTGCTGCCGTTGAAGAAGGCGTGGTACCTGGCGGTGGTGTTGCACTAGTGCGCGCACTGCAGGCGATCTCTGAGCTCAAAGGCGACAACGAAGATCAGAATGTAGGTATTGCTCTACTGCGTCGTGCGGTTGAAGCACCACTGCGTCAGATCGTTGCTAACGCGGGTGATGAGCCAAGCGTGGTAGTTGATAAAGTTAAGCAGGGCGAAGGTAACTACGGTTACAACGCAGCTACTAGTGAATACGGCGATATGATTGCGATGGGTATTTTGGACCCAGCAAAAGTAACCCGTTCAGCGCTACAAGCGGCAGCGTCAATTGCTGGCTTGATGGTCACCACTGAAGCGATGATCGCTGACATCAAAGATGACAGCGCCGCACCTGCAATGCCTGATATGGGCGGCATGGGTGGAATGGGCGGCATGATGTGATGCATTTAATGCATTAATATTTAGCTGTTCTAGCATCAAAAAAACGGCTACTAAGTGATTGGTAGCCGTTTTTTATTGGGCGGGATAAAAGGTCGGTTAACTTATAAAGGGTAGTCGGCCAGTTGGCGGGCAATGAGGATGCGCTGTACTTCACTGGTCCCTTCATAAATCTGCGTAATGCGCGCATCACGGTAGTGACGCTCCACTGCATAGTCTTCTAAATAGCCATAACCGCCGTGCACTTGAATGGCCATGGAGCAGACTTTTTCTGCCATTTCTGAAGCGAAAAGCTTGGCTTGTGAAGCTTCGGATAAGCAGGGCAGGCCAGCAGTGCGCAAACGTGCAGCATAGAGAATCATATGCCGTGCCGCGTTAATTTGCGTGTGCATATCAGCCAGCATGTTGGCGATGCTTTGGTGTTCGGCAATCGGCTTACCAAACTGTACGCGTTCGCGGGCATAAATCAGTGCAGCTTCAAAAGCAGCGCGGGCAATTCCCACCGCTTGTGCCGCGATACCTAAGCGCCCACCTTCTAAGCCAGACAGCGCTAAGGCTAAGCCTTTGCCGCGCGGACCGAGCATATTGGCTTTTGGAATACGGCAGTTAACCAAGCTAATTGCGCAGGTATCAGAAGCGCGTAAGCCCATTTTCTGCTCCATGCGTTCCACTTCAAAACCCGGTGTGTCTGTGGGTACTAAAAAGGCCGATAAGCCCTTTTTACCCAACTCAGGATCGGTCACGGCAAAAACAATGGCCAGGCCTGCACGTTTGGCATTACTGATAAACTGCTTGCTGCCATTGAGTACCCAATGGTCGCCATCTTCCACTGCTTTAGTGCGCAGATTGTTGGCTTCGGAGCCCGCTTGTGGTTCGGTTAAGCAAAAACAGGCCAAGGTTTGCCCTGAAGCCAGTTGCGGAACCCACTCTTGCTTTTGTTCTTCAGTACCCCAGTTCAGAATAGGCGTGCAGCCCACTGAGTTATGAATGCTCATCACCGCGCCAGTGGCGGCGCAGCCTGCTGAGATTTCTTCTAAGGCAAGGGCGTAGCAAGTGTAATCGATGTAGGAGCCGCCCCATTCTTCGGGGACGACCATACCTAAAAAGCCCAGCTCACCCATTTGCTTGAGCATGTTCTCATCGAGCCAGCCGGCTTTTTCCCATTTTTCTGCGTTGGGGGCTAATTCGATTTTGGCAAAGTCCCGCGCCATATCGCGGATCATGCGTTGTTCTTCGGACAGTTCGATATCATTCATGGTGAAATTCCTTTAATACACGCATTGGCTTAAATAGATTGCGCTTGGAAGCCAGCGAATAAATCATCCAGTTTGCCTTGCTCAAGCGCTTCGATGGTGGCTGGCTGCCATTGTGGGTTTTTGTCTTTATCAATGATCAGCGCGCGCACGCCTTCCATAAAGTCGCCTTTAGTAAACCACTGCGTACCCAGGTGGTACTCGAGGCGGAAACAGTCGGCTAATGACAGGTCTTTAGCACGGCGCAGCATGGTTAAGG